>NZ_JBAMMI010000098.1:0-15415 GCF_039793865.1 Thermus sp. | reverse complement strand
TAGTGTATAATCCCCCCGGTGCCCTTTATGGAGGTCAAAGCATGAGCGCCCGCACCCTTTTCGCCCTCCTCGTGCTCCTTCTCCTCGTCCTCTTCGCCTGGCTCAACTGGGGGGAGATCAACAAACCCACCTCCCTTTCCCTGGGGCTCACCCGGGTGGAGGCTCCCTTGGGCCTGGTCCTGGTGGTGGCCCTCGGGGCCCTCACCCTCCTCTACCTGGTCTTCACCATCGGCCTGGAAACGGCGGCCCTCCTGGAGGTCAGGCGCTACGCCCGGGAGCTCCTCTATTACAAGAAGCTCGCCGAGGACGCCGAGCAAAGCCGCTACACCGAGCTAAAGCGCTACCTGGAGGCCGAGTTTCAGCGCCTGGCCGAGGCGGAGCGGCAGGAGATCCAGGCCCTGGCGGCCCGGGTGGAGGAGACCCTGGAAAAGCACGGCAACACCCTGGCCGCCTACATCGGGGAGCTGGAGGACCAGCTTCTAAGGCTTCTCGGCCCCTCGCAAAACGGCAAAGGGTAAACACCCCGCCCGTGGCGGGGAATCTAAGTACCCCACCGCGGGAAAAGCCGCGGTGGGGGCCCCAAAAGGGCTTTCCCACAGCCCACCCTAAGGAGGGGTAGGAACCCTACTCCACCAGCTCCACCAGGGCCAGAGGCGCCCCGTCCCCGCGGCGGCGCTCCGCCAGCTTGAGGACCCGGGTGTACCCCCCGGGGCGGCTCTGGTACTTGGGGGCGATCTCGTCAAAGAGCTTGCGCACCAACTTCACGTCCTGGAGGTCTCTGAGGACCAGCCTACGGGCGTGGAGGTCTCCCCGCTTGGCCAGGTGGATGAGGTGGTCCACGAAACCGGTGAGCTCCTTGGCCTTGGGGAGGGTGGTGGTGATGCGGCCGTGCAGGAGAAGGCTCTTGGCCTGGTTGCGGAAAAGGGCCAGGCGGTGGGAAGAGTGGCGGTTCAGCTTCCTTCCGGACTTCAGGTGGCGCATGGTCTCACTCCTTTAGGGTAAAGCCCCGCTTGGCCAGGGCCTCGCGGATCTCCTCGAGGCTCCTCTCCCCGATGCCGGGGATGTTCCTCAGGTCCTTGAGGTTGAGGGCGAGGAGGGCGCGCACGGACTCAATCCCCTCCTCCTTGAGGCTGTGGAGGACCCGGGTGGAAAGACCGAGCTCCTCCAGGGGCAGGTCCAGCTCCTCCTTCTCCTCCCGCTCCTGGGAGGGCTCGGAGACCGGGGGGGAAGGGGCCGCCTGGGGGCTCGTGAAGTAGGAGAGGTGCTCCTTGAGGATGGCCACGGCCTGGTTCAGGGCCTCGAGGGGGGTGATGGAGCCGTCGGTCCAGATCCTGAGGGTGAGCTTGTCCAGGTCGGTGCGCTGGCCTAAGCGGGTGTCCTCCACCTGGAAGGCCACCCGGCGCACGGGGGAGAAGAGGGCGTCCACGGGGATGGCGTTGATGCGGTCCTTGATGCCGTGGCGCTCGGCGGGCACGTACCCCACCCCCCGGTCCACCCGCACCTCCATGTAAAGCCTCCCCCCCTCCTCCAGGGTGGCGATCTTCAGGTCCGGGTTCAGGATCTCCAGGTCGGCGGAAGGGGTGAAGTCCGCGGCCCGCACCTCCTTGGGGCCCTCCGCCCGGAGGACCAGGGTGGCGGTCTGCATCTTGGGGTCCAGGAAGCGCACCACCAGCTCCTTGAGGTTCAGGACGATCTCCACCACGTCCTCTTTCACCCCAGGGATGGTGGAGAACTCGTGGAGGACGTCCTCAATGTAGACGCTGGTGACCGCGGTCCCCGGGATGGAGGAGAGGAGGATGCGGCGAAGGGGATTCCCCAAGGTGACGCCGAACCCCCTTTCCAAGGGCTCCAGGACGAACTCCCCGTACTCCCGCCCCTGGGTGCGCACCGTGAAGACCGGGGCTTTGAGCTTGCTCTCTAACATAGGCCTCCTTACCGGCCAGGGACTACCTGGAGTAGAACTCAATCACCAGCTGCTCGTTCACGGGCAGGGCCAGCTCCTCCCGGTCGGGCAGGCGCAGGAACTTGCCCTTCATCCCCTCCACGTTCAAGGAGAGCCAGGGACTCACCTTGCGCCCCTTCATGGCCTCGAGGTTCTCCCGGATAAAGGCCAGGTTCCTGCTCCCCTCGGCGATGGCGACCTCGTCCCCGGGCCTCACCCGGTAGGCCGGCAGGTCCACCCGGCGGCCGTTCACCGTGATGTGGCCGTGGCGCACCATCTGCCGGGCCTGGCGGCGGCTTTGGGCGAAGCCCAGGCGGTAGACCACGTTGTCCAGGCGGGACTCCAGAAGGCCCAGGAACACGGTACCCGTGACCCCTTTCTTGCGGCTCGCCTCCTCAAAGAGGTTGCGGAACTGGGTCTCGGAGATCCCGTAGATGCGGCGGAGCTTCTGCTTCTCCCTGAGGCGCACCGCGTAGTCGGAGGGGCGCCGCGTGCGGCGCTGCCCGTGCTGGCCCGGGGGATAGGGGCGGCGCTCCATGGCGCACTTGGGGCTATAGCACCGCTCCCCCTTCAGGTAAAGCTTGACTCCTTCCCGACGGCAAAGGCGGCAAACTGGTCCGATGTAGCGACCCATCTTTCACTCCTCAGGAGGCCTTGCGGAACTTCTTCTTGGGCCGGCAGCCGTTGTGGGGCACAGGGGTGTCGTCCACGATGGACTTCACCTGGAGGCCGGAGGCCTGGAGAGCCCGGATGGCCTGCTCCCGCCCCGCCCCGGTGCCCCGCACGACCACGTCCACGCTCTGCATGCCGTAGGCCATGGCCTTCTTGGCGGCGTCCATGGCGGCGAGCTGGGCGGCGTAGGGGGTGCCCTTCCGGCTCCCCTTGTAGCCGATGACCCCGCCCGAAGACCAGGTGATGGGGTTGCCCTCGGGATCGGTGATGGTGACGATGGTGTTGTTGTAGGAGGCGTGGATGTAGGCCTTCCCGTTCGCCACCTGCCGTTTGACCTTCTTCTTGGTCGCTTTTCTGGCCATACTCTCCCTCTCGGAGTATCCGCTGGCCCCAGCCTAAGGGCTTACTTCCTGGGAGCCTTCTTCTTGCCCGCCACGGTCTTCCGGGGCCCCTTGCGGGTACGGGCGTTGGTGCGGGTGCGCTGGCCCCGCACCGGAAGCCCCCGCCGGTGCCTAAGGCCGCGGTAGCAGCCGATGTCCGTCAGGCGCTTGATGTTGGCCGCCACCTCCGCCCTAAGCTCCCCTTCCAGCTTCCAGGTGTTCTCCACGTACTCGCGGAGGCGCACCACCTCGGCCTCCGTGAGGTCCTTCACCCGGGTGGCGGGGTTGATCCCGGTCTTCTCCAGGGCCTCCTTGGCCCGGGCCGGCCCGATCCCGTAGATGTAGGTGAGGGCCACGTCCACCCGCTTGTTCCTGGGAATCTCCACGCCTGCGATCCTCGCCACGTCGCCTCCTTAGCCTTGCCGCTGCTTGTGCTTGGGGTTCTCGCAGATCACGTAGACCCGGCCGTGCCGGCGCACCACCTTGCACTTCTCGCACATCCTCTTGACCGATGCCCGTACCTTCATCGCGCCTCCTACTTGCGGTAGACGATCCTTCCCCGCGTGGGGTCGTAGGGGGTGATCTCCACCACCACCCGGTCCCCGGGCAGGATGCGGATGTAGTTCATGCGCATCTTGCCCGAGATGTAGGCCAGGATCTCCGGCCCCGAGTCCAACTTCACCCGAAAGGTGGTGTTGGGCAGCGCCTCGGTGACCACGCCTTCCGCCCGAATGGTGTCCTTCTCCTTCGCCATACCCCTCCTACCGCGCCCGCACCAGGGGAACCCCGGTGAGAAGCTCCGGGCCCTCCTCCGTCACCAAGACGGTGTTCTCGTAGTGGGCGGCGAGGTTGCCTCGGCCAGCGCTCGCCGTCCAGCCATCTTCCAATATTACCACAGGGGCGGGCCTCAAGGTGACCATGGGCTCGAGGGCCAGGGTCATGCCGGGCCGGATCTTGGGACCGGTGCCGGGCTTACCGAAGTTGGGAAGCTGGGGGTCCTCGTGGATCTCCCGCCCCACCCCGTGGCCCACGAACTCCCGCACCACCCCGTAGCCCCGGCTCTCCAGAAAGGTCTGCACGGCATAGGACACGTCCCCGATGCGGAAGCCCGGGCGGAGGTATTTCATCCCCTCCCAAAAGGCCGCCTCCGTGTCCCGGATGAGCCTCTCCGCCTCGGGCGAGACCCGGCCCACGGGAAAGGTGCGGGCCATGTCGGCGGCGAAGCCCCCGTAGAAGAGGCCCACGTCCACGGAGAGGATGTCCCCCTCCTGCAGGGGCTCCTCCGAGGGGATGCCGTGGACCACCACCTCGTTCACCGAGGTGCACAAGGTGGCGGGGAAGCCGTAGAGGCCTAAGAAGGCGGGCTTGGCCTTGCGCTTCCTTATGGCCTCGAGGGCGATCCGGTCCAGCTCCTTGGTGGTGATGCCGGGCTCCACGTGGCGGGCCACCTCCTCCACCACCTCGGTGAGGAGGGCCCCCGCCTCCCGCATGCGCTCGATCTCCCAGGGGCTTTTCAGCTTGATCGCCATCAGATTCCCAGGGCGGCCCGGATGCGGGCGTAGACCTCATCCGGGGTGCCGAGGCCGTCCACCCGCCGCAAGGCCCCCTTCCCCTCATAGTACTGGACCAAAGGCTCGGTCTTTTCCCGGTAGACCTGGAGGCGCCGCCTTATGGTCTCCTCGTTGTCGTCAGAGCGGCCCTCGAGCCCGGCCCGCCTGAGCATCCTCCGAACCAGCTCCTCCTCCGGCACCTCCACCAGGACCACGCCCAAAAGGCGGGTGCCCGTGGTCTCCAGGAGGCGGTCCAGGGCCTCCGCCTGGGGTAGGGTTCGGGGAAAACCGTCCAGGATGACCCTTTCCGCCAACTCCTCCCGTATGAGGGCCAGGATCAGCTCGTCCGGCACCAGGTCCCCCCGGTCCATGATGGGCTTCACCCGCTGGCCCAGGGGAGTCCCCCGGGCCACGTGGTCCCGGAGGATGTCCCCGGTGGAAAGCTTCTTGAAGCCGAGCTCCTCCGCAAGCCTCGCCGCCTGGGTGCCCTTGCCCGCCCCCGGCGGCCCCAAGAAGATCACCGCTTCGCCCATCCCTCCTCCCTAGCGCGTGCGGCCGCGGATCCGGCCCTTGGAGAGAAACCCCTCGTAGTTCCGGAGCATGAGCTGGCTCTCCACCTGCCTTAGGGTGTCCAGGGCCACCCCCACCACGATAAGGAGACCGATCCCCGAGAAGGCGATGCTCTTGACCCCGGTGAGGTTCTGAATGATCTGGGGCAAAGCGGCCACCAGCCCCAGGAAAAGCGCCCCCCAGAGGGTGAGCCTCGAAACGATGTGTTCCAGGAACTTCACCGTGGGCTCCCCGGGGCGGATTCCCGGGATGAAGCCCCCGTACTCCCGCAAGGACTCGGCGATGCGCTTGGGGTCAAACTGCACCGCGGTGTACACGTAGGTGAAGAGGACGATGAGGAGTACCTCGAGGAGAAGCCCCGAAAGGTGGGTGGGGTTGAAGAAGTTGGCGATGGCCTGAAGGACCGGGTTATCCTGGAAGGGGGCGGTGAGGAAGATGGGGATCTGCAGGATGGCGGCCGCAAAGACGATGGGGATCACTCCGGCGGCGTTGAGCTTGATGGGGATGTAGGTGGCCTGCCCCCCGTAGACCCTCCGGCCCACCACCTTGCGGGCGTACTGCACCGGGATGCGCCGCTCCGCCTGCTGCACCGCGGCCATGCCTGCAAAGGCCAGGACGATGAAGGCCAGGAAGAAGAGGAAGGCCACCAGGTTCACCTCCCCGGTGCGGATGAGGCCCACGGTGCGGAGGAGTTGCGGGAGCCAGTTCACCACGATCCCGGAGAAGATGATCATGCTGGTGCCGTTGCCCACCCCGTACTCGGTGATGCGCTCGGCCATCCAGAGGAGGAGGGCGATGCCCGCCACCTGGGTGACCACCACCACCAGCCAGAAGAAGGGCCCCGGGGACCACCCGGGAAGGAGGAACCGCCCCCCTTCCGCCCCCAGGAAGGCCGTGGCCAGGAAGAAGCCCTGGAAGGCCCCCAGAGCGATGCCGCCGATGCGGGTGTACTGGTTGATGATGCGGCGGCCCTCCTCCCCCTCCTTGGAGAGCTTCTCCAGCGCGGGCACCACCGTGACCAAAAGCTGCATGATGATGGCCGCGGTGATGTAGGGCATGATCCCGAGGGCGAAGATGGAGAAGCGCTCAAAGTTGCCCCCGGAGAAGAGGTTGATGATGCCGAACACCCCCCCCTGGGTGGTGCGCAAGAACTCCTGGATCTTGTCCAGGTCCACCCCCGGGGTGGGGATAAAGGCCCCGAGGCGGTAGGCCGCGAGCACCAAGAGGGTGAAGAGGATGCGCTGGCGAAGCTCGGGGATCTGAAGGGCGCTCCGGAAGGCCTTGAGCATCCTAAGCCTCCAGGAGGACGGCCTCGCCGCCCGCCGCCTTCAGCTTCTCCAGGGCGCTCTTGGAGAAGGCGTGGGCCACCACCTTGAGGGGCTTGGCCTCCCCCTCGCCCAGGATCTTCAGCCGGTACCCCTTCTTCAGGATCCCCGCCCGCACCAAAAGCTCGGGGGTCACCTCCCCCTCAAAGCGGGCGAGGTCCTTCAGGTTCACCCCCTGGTACCGGGGGCGCTTGATCTCCCCGGGCACCTGGCCCTGCATGCCCCGCTTGGGCAGGCGCATGAGGGTGGTGGAGCGCCCGCCTTCAAAGCGCCGGGGGTCCTTGAGGCCGCCCGAGCGGGACTTCTGCCCCTTGTGGCCGCGGGTGGCGGTCTTGCCATGGCCGGAACCGGGGCCCCGGCCCACCCGCTTGCGCTTCCGGTTGGCCCCGGGGTTGGGCTTGAGGTCCGTAAGCTTCATTCCACCACCTCCACGCGCACGAGGTGCGCCACCTTCTCCACGTTCCCCCGGATGGCGGGGGTGTCCTCGAGGACCCGCTCCTGCTGGAGCCGCCTAAGCCCCAGGGCCTTGAGGGCCGCCTTCTGGTCCTTGGGGTAGCCGATGGGGCTCTTCACCAGCTTCACCTTGAGCCTGGCCATCACTCCTCCCCACCCTTCCTGAGGCGCTTCACGTCCTCCTTGGTCTGGAGCTGCCTTAGGGCCTCCATGGTGGCGTAGGCGATGTTGATGGGGTTGCGGCTCCCCAGCTCCTTGGTGAGGATGTCGGTGATCCCCGCAAGCTCCAGGATGGCCCGGGGCACCGCCCCGGCGATCACCCCGGTGCCGGGGGCGGCGGGCTTCAAGAGGATTTTGGAGGCCCCGTACTCCACCTCGATCTCGTGGGGGATGGTGCCGTTTTGGAGGGGAACCTCCACCATGTTGCGCCGGGCGTAGTAGCCCGCCTTCTGCACGGCCAAGGGCACCTCCTTGGCCTTGCCCAGCCCCAGGCCCACCCGGCCCTGCCGATCCCCCACCACCACCAAGGCGCCGAAGCGGAAACGGCGTCCGCCCTGGTAGGTCTTGGCGGTGCGCCGCACCAGGATCATCTTCTCCTCAAAATCGGTCTCGGGCATGGTTCCTCCTTAGAACTCCAGGCCCCCCTCCCGGGCCCCCTCGGCCAGGGCCTTCACCCGGCCGTGGTACTTGTAGGGCCCGCGGTCAAAGGCCACCTGCTTGATCCCCTTGGCCAGGGCCTTCTCGGCCAAGGCCCGGCCCACCTGGCGGGCCACCTCGGTCTTGTTGCCCTTGAGCTTCAGGGCCAGGCTGGATTCGGCCACCAGGGTCTCGCCCTTCTCGTCGTCAATGATCTGGGCGTAGATGTGTTTGAGGCTCCGGAAGACGGAAAGGCGGAGCCTGCCCGTGCGCTTGATGCGGTTGCGCACCCGAAACTTGCGGCGCTCGTAAGCGGTTAGCCGTGCCATGCTCCCCCCTACTTCTTGGCCCCGGCCTTGCCGGGCTTAAGGCGGACGGGCTCGCCCGCGTAGTAGATGCCCTTCTCGTGGTAGGCGCTGGGCTTCTTCACGGCGCGGATGTCCGCGGCCACCTGGCCCACCCTCTGCTTGTCGATGCCCAGCACCCGGACCCGCGTGGGCTCGGGCACCTCAAAGGTAATGCCCTCCGGGGGCTCCACCACCACCGGGTGGCTAAAGCCCACGGTGAGCTCGAGGGCCCGCCCCACCAGCCGGGCGCGGTAGCCGATGCCCTTGATGAGGAGCTCCTTGGCGTAGCCCTCGGAAACCCCCTTGACGGCGTTGGCGATGAGGGTCCGGGTCAGGCCGTGAAGGCTTTTGTGGCGGCGCTCGTCCGAGGGGCGCTCCACCCGCACCACGCCCTCCTCCACCACCACCCGCATCTCCGGGGAAACGGGGACCTGGAGCTCGCCCTTGGGGCCTCTCACCTTCACGAGCCCCGGGGCCACCTCCACCTGGACCCCCTTGGGAAGGGAAATGGGAAGCCTGCCGATCCTAGACATTACCACACCTCGCAGATGAGCTCGCCGCCCACGCCGAGCTTCCGGGCCTCGCGGTCCGTGAGCACGCCCTTGGGCGTGGAAAGGATGGCGATACCCAGGCCCCGGCGCACCCTGGGGATCTCCTTGACCCCCACGTAGACCCGGCGGCCAGGCCGGCTGATGCGGCGGATGTGCTTGATGACCTGCTCCGGCCTGGGGTCGGGCCCCTGGCGACGGGGCCCGTACTTCAGGTGGATGCGAAGCACGGGCTTGCCCTCCACCTCCACCCGCTCGTAGCCCTTGATGAACCCTTCCCGCGCCAGGATCTTCAGGATCTCCTCCTTGAAGCGCGAGGCGGGCACCTCGGTGCTCTCCTTGTAGACCCGGGTGGCGTTCCTGATCCGGGTCAGCATGTCGGCGATGGGGTCCGTCAGCATTTCCTCTCTCCTTTTACCTCACTCCAGGACCATGCGGTCTCGAGGGAACCCCCCCGACCGGCCACGGCCTACCAGCTGGCCTTTTTCACCCCGGGAAGCTGCCCCTTGTGGGCGAGCTCCCTGAGGCAGAGCCGGCAGAGCCCGAAGTAGCGGTAGACGCTCCTCGCCCTCCCGCAGCGGACGCAACGGGTGTAGGCCCGCACCTTGAACTTTGGGGTCCTCTTGGCCTTCTCGATCAGCGCTTTCCTCGCCATGCTCGCCTCACTTGCGGAAGGGGAAGCCCAAAAGCTCCAAAAGAGCCCTCGCCTCCTCGTCGGTCTTGGCGGTGGTCACCACCGCGATGTCCATCCCCCTTAGGGCGTCCACCATGTCGTAGGTGATCTCGGGGAAGATGAGCTGCTCCTTGAGGCCCAGGTTGTAGTTGCCCCGGCCGTCGAAGCTCGTGGGGCTGACCCCGCGGAAGTCGCGGATGCGGGGGAGGGCCACGCTTAAGAGCTTCTCCAGGAAGATCCACATGCGGTCGCCGCGGAGCGTGACCCTGAGCCCGATGGGCATGCCCTTGCGGAGCTTGAAGTTGGAGATGGACTTCTTGGCCCGGGTGATGGCGGGCTTCTGCCCGGTGATGAGGGAAAGCTCCTTGGCGGCCTTCTCCAGGATGCGGGCGTCCTCCTTGGCCTCGCCCAGGCCCTGGTTGACCACCACCTTCGCTAGCCTCGGCACCTCCCAGATGTTCTGGTACCCGAAGCGGCGGATGAGCTCGGGGCGAACCTCCTCGTAGTACTTCCTCTTCAGGGCAACGTCCAGGGGCATCTTACTCCTCCACGTCTAGGGACCCGCCGCACTTGGCGCAGACCCGGATCTTCCGCCCGTCCTCCAAGAACTTCTTGCGCACCCGGGTGGGCTTGCCGCAGGCGGGGCATAGGGGGCGGACCTTGGAGGCGTGCAGGGGCGCCTCCTTCTCGATGAACCCCCCCTGGGGGTACTGGGGGCTCACCCGCACCGCCTTCTTGACGATGTTGACCCCTTCCACGATGACGGCCTGCTTCCTGGGCAGGACCTGCTTCACCTTGCCCACCCGGCCCTTGTACTTCCCGGAGGCCACCAGCACGGTGTCCCCCTTCTTCACGTGCACCTTGGCCCGCATCAGAGCACCTCCGGCGCCAGGGAGACGATCTTCATGAAGCCCTTCTCGCGGAGCTCGCGGGCCACCGGGCCGAAGACCCGGGTGCCTCGAGGCTCCAGCTGGTTGTTGATGATCACCGCGGCGTTGTCGTCAAAGCGGATGGCCGAGCCGTCGGGGCGCTTCACCTCTTTCTTGGTGCGCACCACCACGGCCTTGACCACGTCCCCTTCCTTCACCGCCCCCCGGGGGATGGCCTCCTTAACGCTGGCCACGATCACGTCCCCCACGGTGGCGTACTTGGCGTTGGAGCCCTTGAGGACGCGGATGCACATGATCTTGCGGGCCCCGGTGTTGTCGGCCACCTCGAGGTAGGTCTGCGGCTGGATCATGCCTTACCTCCCCGCTTGGAAAGGCTTTGGTAGTTCTGGCGGCGCACCAGGTACTTCTCCACCAGGTCCAACCGGCCCGATTCCACCAGGCGGAGCACCCTAAAGCGCTTGCGCCGGGAGATGGGGCGGGACTCCACGATCTCCACCACGTCCCCCAGCTTGTACTTCTCCTCGGGGTCGTGGGCCAGGTACTTCTTGGAGCGCTTGATCACCTTGCCGTAAAGGGGGTGGGGGAACTGGCGCTCCACCAGGACCGTGACGGTCTTCTGCATCTTGTCGCTCACCACCACCCCGGTCAGGACCTTCTTAGGCATTGGCCCTCCTCTTCTCGTTCAAGACCGTAAGGAGCCTGGCGATCTGGCGCTTGAGGTCCCGGATCCTGTGGTTCTGGGAAAGCTGGCCGATGGAGGCCTGGAAGCGGAGCTCCATGAGCTCCCGCTTCTTTTCCCGCACGAGCCTCTCCAGCTCCACCGGGGAGAGCTTCCGGGCCTCCTCCAGCTGCTTCTTCACCTCACTGAGCTTCATCGTAGGCGTCCCTCCTCACGATCTTGGTCTTGATGGGGAGCTTGTGGCCGGCGATGCGCAGGGCCTCCAGGGCCTGCTCCTCCGTCACCCCCGCCACCTCAAACATCACCCGGCCCGGCTTCACCACGGCCACGTACCCCTCCACGTTGCCCTTGCCCTTACCCATCCGCACCTCCAGGGGCTTCTTGGTGTAGGGCTTGTCGGGGAAGATGCGGATGAAGATCTTCCCCCCGCGGCGGAAGTGGCGCACCATGGCCACACGGGCGGCCTCGATCTGCTGGGAGGTGATCCAGGCGGGCTCCAGGGCCACCAGGCCGAAGTCCCCGAAGGCCACGTAATCCCCGCCCTTGGTGGCCCCCTTCATCCGGCCCCGGTGCTGCTTGCGGTACTTCATGCGCCTGGGCATCAGCATGGCTTACTCCTCCTTCTTCACCCGCACGGCGGGGCGACGGCGGCGGGGCCTCTCCTCAGCCTTGGCGCCCTCGAGGCGGGCCTTGGCCTTCTGGCCGCCGATCACCTCACCCAGGAAGACGTACGCCTTGACCCCCAGCACCCCGTAGGTGGTGCGGGCCAGAGCGAAGCCATAGTCTATGTTAGCACGCAGGGTCTGGAGCGGTACCCGGCCCTCGGCGGCCCACTCGGTGCGGGCCTGCTCCGCGCCGCCGATGCGGCCGGAGACGATGACCTTGGCCCCCTTAGCCCCGGCCTCCATCACCCGCTGCACCGCCTGCTTGATGGCCCGGCGCACGGCGAAGCGGCGCTCTATCTGCTCCGCCACCCGCTGGGCCACCAGGGGGGCGGAGAGGTTGGGGTTCTGGATCTCCTGGACGTTTAGGGCCACGTTTTTCCCGGTCATCTTGGCGAGGGCGTCCCGCAGGACCTTGATCTTCTCCCCGCCCCGGCCGATGACCACGCCCGGCTTGGCCACGTGGACGGTCACCGCCACGTTGTCCGCCGCGCGCTCAATGTCCACCCGCGCCAGGCCCGCAGGGTAGAGCTCCTTGGTAAGGTAGTTGCGGATCTCCTGGTCCTCCCAGAGGAGGTGGCGGTACTGCTTCTTGCCGGCGTACCAGCGGGACTCCCAGTCCCGGGTGATGCCAAGCCGGAACCCGATGGGGTGGATCTTATTTCCCATGCTTCTCCCCCACGATCACCGTGATGTGGCTGGTCCTCTTCTTCATGATGTCCGCCCGGCCCCGGGCCCTAGGGAGGACCCGCTTCAGGGTGGGCCCCTCGTCCACAAAGGCCGCCTTCACGTAAAGCCGGTCCTCCAGCATGTCGTAGTTGTTGACGGCGTTGGCGGCGGCGGACTCCAGCACCTTGGCCACGTAGTAGGCCCCCCGCTTGTTGGTGTAGCGCAGGATGTTGCGGGCCTCCTCGAGGCTCTTCCCCCGGATGAGGTCCACCACCAGGCGGACCTTCCTGGGGGCGATGCGCACGTAACGGGCTATGGCTTTCGCTTCCATGGCTACTTCTTCTTGGTGGCCTTGGCCTCTTTGCCGTGCCCCCGGTAGGTGCGGGTGGGCGCGAACTCTCCCAGCTTGTGCCCCACCATGTTCTCGGTGATGTAGACGGGCACGTGCTGCTTGCCGTTGTAGACCGCGATGGTGTGGCCCACCATCTCCGGAACAATGGTGGAGCGGCGGCTCCAGGTCTTGATGAGCCGCTTCTCCCCCTTGGCGTTGAGCTCCAGGACCTTCTCCAGGAGGTGGTCGTCTACGAAAACGCCCTTTTTCAAGCTACGCGGCATGGCTCACCTCACTTCTTCCGCCGGGCGATGATGAACCGGCTAGAAGGCTTGCGCCGCTTCCTCGTCTTGAGCCCCTTGGTCTGCCAGCCCCAAGGCGAGGCGGGAGGACGGCCCCGGGGCGCCCGGCCCTCGCCGCCGCCGTGGGGGTGGTCCACCGGGTTCATGGCGGCGCCGCGCACGTGGGGCTTGCGGCCGAGCCAGCGGGTGCGGCCGGCCTTCCCCAGGACGATGTTCTTGTGGTCGGCGTTGCCCACCGCACCGATGGCGGCGTAGCACTCCCCATGCACCTTCCTGAGCTCTCCCGAGGGCAGGCGGAGGATCACGTAATCCCCCTCCCGCCCCTGGATCTGGGCGCTGGTGCCGGCGGAGCGGGCCAGCTTGGCCCCCTGCTTGGGCACGAGCTCCACCGCATGGACCACGGTGCCCACGGGGATGAAGCGGAGGGGCAGGGCGTTGCCCACCTGGATGGGGGCGTCGGGCCCCGCCACCACCTGCTGCCCCACCTGCAGGCCGTCCGGGGCGATGATGTACCGTTTTTCCCCGTCTATATAGTGGAGCAAGGCGATGCGGGCCGAGCGGTTGGGGTCGTACTCAATGGCCGCCACCTTGGCGGGGATGCCCGCCTTGTCCCAGCGCTTGAAGTCAACGATGCGGTAAAGCCGCTTGTGGCCGCCCCCGCGGAAACGCACGGTGATGCGGCCCTGGTTGTTGCGCCCCCCCGTCTTCTTGAGGGGGACGACCAAGGACTTCTCCGGCTCGGTCTTGGTGATCTCGGAGAAGTCGGCCACCGTCATGAAGCGGCGGCTTGGGGTGTAGGGTTTGAACTTCTTTACTGGCATTCCTTTCCTCCCTTGCCGGATCAGGGCCGGGCTCCCTTTCCCGGCGGGGTCTAGATGAGGCCCTCCAGGGCCTCAATCTTCTGCCCGGAGGCCACCTGCACGATGGCCTTCTTGCGGTCGGGGCGCTTGCCCAGGTAGCGGCCCAGGCGCTTCTTCTTGCCCCGCACCCTGAGGGTGTTCACCCCCACCACCTTCACCTTGAAGGCTTCCTCCACCGCCTGCTTGATCTCGGTTTTGGTGGCCTTGGGGTGCACCCAGAAGGTGTACTTGCCCTCGGCGAAACCCGCGTAGGCCTTCTCGGAAAGCACCGGGGCCAGGATCACGTCGTAGGCGGTCTTCATTCCTTACCTCCCAGGCGATCCTGGAACGCTTCCCAAGCCCTTAGGTCCATCACCAGACGCTCGGTGCGCAGAATATCGTAGACGTTGAGGCCCTCAGGGGCGAGGACCACCACCCAGGGAAGGTTGCGGGCGGCGCGGCGCACCAGCTCGCTTTCCGCCACCAAAAGAACGCTTTCCGAGCCGTCCAGGCCCGCCTCCCTGGCCCAGGCCAGAAACTCCTTGGTCTTGCCGTTCACCCCGGCGAAGTCCTCCACCAGAAGGAGCTTCCCCTCCTTGGCCCGGTCGGCCACGGCCATGGCAAGCCCCTTCTTCCGCACCTTCTTGGGCAGGGTGTAGCTGTAGTCCCGGGGCTTAGGACCGAAGACCACGCCCCCGCCCACGAAGATGGGGGCCCCGATGTCCCCGTGGCGGGCCCGCCCGGTGTGCTTCTGGGGGTAGATCTTCCGGCTGGAATAGGCCACCTCACCCCGGGTCTTGGTGCTGGCGGTTCCCCGGCGGCGCTTGGCCAGCTGCCAGCGCACCACCTCCCAAAGGAGGTGGGGGTTGACCTCCTGGGGCAGGTCCGCCGCAAGCTCTCGCTTGCCGGCAGAGGAAAGCACAGGAATCTGGTACACAGCCATACCCTCCTTTACTTGGCCACCTTCTTGGCCTCCCGCACCAGCAAGAGGCCCCCGTTCGGCCCGGGGACGGCGCCTTTCACCAAGAGGAGGTTCTCCTCGGGGAGGACGTCCACCACCTCGAGGTTCTGCACCGTAACCCGCTCGGCCCCGTAGCGGCCCGCCATCTTCTTGCCCTTGTAGACGCGGCCTGGGGTCTTCCGGTTGCCGATGGAGCCCGGGTGCCGATGGATCTTGTGGGCCCCGTGGGAGTCGGGACCGCCGGCGAAGTTCCAGCGCTTCATGACCCCCGCCGTGCCCCGCCCCTTGGAGGTGCCGGTCACGTCCACCCTTTCCCCGGGCTGGAAGATCTCCACGGTGACCACGTCGGCTTCGGGGTTAAAGCCCCGGATCTCCTTAAGAATCCGCACGGGCTGAACCCCGGCCTTGGCGAAGTGCCCCTTCATGGGCCGGTTGACCCGCTTGGGCTTCTGGGGGAGGAAGCCGAGCTGTACCGCCAGGTAGCCGTCCTTCTCCGGCGTGCGCCGCTGCACCACGGGGCAGGGCCCCGCCAGGATGACGGTGACGGGGATGGCCCGGTCCTCCTTGTAGATCCGGGTCATGCCCACCTTCACGCCCAGGATGCCCTTCACTTGCCACCTCCCACGGTCTTGATCTCGATCTCCACGCCGGTGGGCAGGTCCAAGGACATGAGGTTCTCTATGGTCTTGCGGTTGGGGTTGAGGATGTCCACCAAGCGGTGGTGGGTGCGGAGCTCAAAGTGCTCCCGGGAGTCCTTATGCTTGAAGGGACCCCGGATCACGGTGAAGCGCCGCACCCGGGTGGGCAAGGGGACGGGCCCTGACACCTGGGCCCCGGAACGCCTGGCGGCCTCCACGATCCTCTGGGCCGAAGCGTCCAAGGTCTTGTGGTCAAAGCCCCGTAGCTTGATGCGAATCTTGGGCATGCCTCACCTCACTCCAGGATCTTGGTGACCACGCCGGCGCCCACGGTGCGCCCACCCTCCC
>NZ_JBAMMI010000097.1:0-1955 GCF_039793865.1 Thermus sp. | reverse complement strand
CGAGCTCACCCTTCGGGACATCGTGGAGGTGCTCAGGCGGCACCGGGTGTACCTCTGGACCCTTCCCCTGGTCTTCGCCGCCCTGGCCCTCATCTACGGCTTCTTCATCGCCGAGCCCACCTACGCTTCCACCGCCACCCTAAGCGTGGCCCCGGTGCAGGTGCAGGCCCAGCTGGAGCAGAGGATCCAGGTGCAGCAGGCCACCCCCATCACCTTTGGGGGGCTAAGGGCCCTCGCCCTCTCCGAGGAGGTGGTGGGGGAGGTGTGGGAGGCCCTGAGGAAGGAGGGGAGGCTTCCCACCCGCTGGCAGGACCAGGGGGCCCTAAGGGGGATTGAGCGGATGATGCGGGACCTGAAGGTGAAGGACATCTCCCCCAAGCAGCAGGTGGTGAACCCCAACCAGGTGCCCCCCATCGTGGCGAGCTTCACCGTCCAGGCCCCAGACCCCCAGGTGGCGGCCAAGGCGGCCAACCTCTGGGTGGAGGCGGTGAAAAGGCGGGTGAACGCCATCCCCCTCGCCCGCCTCGAGGCCAGCCTCAAGGCCTTAGAGGAGCAGATCGCCCCGGCGGAGAAGGCCTACCGGGAGGCCCAGGCCCGCTGGGAGGCCTTCACCAAGACCACCACCCTGCCCCAGGATAAGGCGGAGCTGGACGCCAAGACCGCGGAGCGGGTGAGCCTGGACCAGGAGCTCGCGGGGCTGGAGCGGGACCTGGCCGCCGTGGGGGGGCGCATCCAGGCCACCCTGGCCGAGGTGCGAAGGCAGGAAGCCATCGTGCCCATCGGGACGCCCCCGGAGCAGCTCGTCGTCATCAACAAGCGGCTCAAGGAGGCCCAGGCGGCGCTCAAGGCGGAGACGGAGCGCGCCCGGCAGGCCTACCTGGCGGCGGCGAAGGCCCTAGAAGCCTTTCGGGCGAAAGACCGCACCGCACAGTGGCAAGACGAGCTGAAACAGCTCTCCAGCCGCTTGGCGGACGTTGGAGTGCGGCTGGCCCAGATCGCCACCGAGCGAGCCTCTAAAGAAGCTTCCTTGAAGGAGGTAGAGCGCGCTTTGGCCGGGGAGCCTAAAGCCCTAGACCTCGTGCGCGAGGTTGTGGCCGACCCCGTGGTGGCCACGGTCGTGGCCAAGGGGGACTTGAGTGCGCTCGCTGGATTAAGGCTCAAGGTACAGGAGGTGAACCCGGCCTACGCTCCCCTTCTCGCCCAAGCGGTGGGCCTGCGTAGCCAAATCGGTAGTCTAGAGGCCGAGGAAAAGGCGCTTTTAAAGGAGCAGGAAGCCATCTCCCAGCGAGTGGCCTCCTTGAAACAACTCTTGGCTGCCCAGGAGCGGGAGAAGGAGGCGATCACCTTGGAGTACGCCACCAAGAAGGCGGCCTACGAGGCCTTCCGCGCCCGGTACGACCAGATCGCGAGCCTCACCGCCCAAGACCTCACCTTTGACAACCCCAACCCCGAGTACCAGCGCCTCCGCTCGGCCCTCATTGACGCCCAGGCCGAGGAGGCGAGGCTCCTCGCCCGGAAGGCGGCCCTGCAGGCCCGCATCGCCCAGGTGGAGGCCCGCCTCGGCCTCCTCAAGGAGCGGGTGGCCAAGGCCCAGGTGGAGCAGGACACGGTGAACCAGGCCCTGGACCTGGCCAAGAACGCCTACCTGGCCCTCGCCCAGAAGCGCACGGACCTAGGGATCCAGATCGCCAGCAACCAGGAGGCCTGGGCCTCGGTGCTGGCCCCGGCTTACCCGGTCTACGAGAAGGTGGCCCCCAAGCGGGGCCTCCTCCTCGCCCTGGCCGTGGCCCTGGGCCTCATGCTCGGGGTGATGACCGCCTTCGTGGCGGAGGCGCTTAGGCCCCAGGAAAGGGCCACCGGCTAAGAGGCTGTCGTAAAAGCTCTCCACCAAGCGGGGCCGCCCCTGGCGCTACAGCCACGCCCTTTACCTTCGGCTCCTAGAAACCCTCCTGGAG
>NZ_JBAMMI010000096.1:0-15560 GCF_039793865.1 Thermus sp. | reverse complement strand
CAATCGTCCCCACGTTCACGTGAGGCTTCGTCCGAACAAACTCGCCCTTGGCCATGGTTCCTCCTTTTTGCACGCAAAGGCCGCCCTGGGCGAAAGGGCCCAGGGCAGTCAAAAAGATGGAGCTCGCGGCCGGGCTCGAACCGGCGACCTCACCCTTACCAAGGGTGTGCTCTACCTGCTGAGCTACGCGAGCTCGTGGAGCGGGAGACGGGACTCGAACCCGCGACCCTCGGCTTGGGAAGCCGATGCTCTACCAACTGAGCTACTCCCGCGCGGGGTGTGCCGGAGCACACCGAATGGTGGGCAGGGCTGGATTCGAACCAGCGTAGGCGTGCGCCAACGGTTTTACAGACCGTCCCCTTTGGCCGCTCGGGCACCTGCCCACGCCCTTCTTTTGGAGCCACCCAGGGGAGTTGAACCCCCAACCCCCCGATTACAAGTCGGGTGCTCTGCCGGTTGAGCTAGGGTGGCGGGACCGGGGTTGGGACCCTGTCCGAGGGATTAGGCTAACACAAAGCCGGGCGAGTGTCAAGATAAAGGCATGCGCATCGTACCTTTTGGCGCGGCCCGGGAGGTGACCGGAAGCTGCCACCTCCTTTTGGCCGGGGGGCGGCGGGTGCTTCTGGACTGCGGCCTCTTCCAGGGCCGGGAGGAGGCCAAGAACCACGATCCCTTCGGCTTTGACCCCAAGGAGGTGGAGGCGGTGGTCCTCACCCACGCCCATCTGGACCACGTGGGGCGGTTGCCCAAGCTCTTTCGCGAGGGGTTCCGGGGTCCGGTCTACGCCACCCGGGCCACGGGGCTTTTGATGCGCATCGTCCTCGAGGACGCCCTCAAGGTCATGGAGGCGCCTCCCTTCGGCCGGGAGCACGTGGAGGAGGCATTGGCTCACCTGGCGCCCGTGGAGTACGGGGAGTGGCTTCGGTTTGGGGATCTGGCGCTGACCCTAGGCCAGGCGGGGCACCTTCCTGGAAGCGCCTTTGTGGTGGCCCTGGGGGAGGGGAAGACCCTGGTCTACAGCGGGGACCTGGGCAACCGGCAGAAGACCGTTCTCCCCGATCCCTCCCTTCCCCCCAAGGCGGACCTGGTGGTCTGTGAGGGCACCTACGGCGACCGCCCCCACCGCCCCTTTCCGGAGACGGTCCGGGAGTTTTTGGCGATCCTGCAGGAAACCTTGGGCCAGGGGGGCAAGGTGTTCATCCCCTCCTTCGCCGTGGAGAGGGCCCAGGAGATTCTCCTTATCCTCTACGAGAACGGCCACCGCCTGCCCAAAGCTCCCGTCTACCTGGACTCCCCCATGGCCGAGCGGGTCTTGGAGCTTTATCCGAGGCTCGTGCGCTACTTCAGCGAGAAAGTCCAGGCCTATTTCCTAGAGGGGAAGAACCCCTTCCGCCCCAAGGGCTTGGTGGTGGTGGAAAGCCCCGAAGAGTCCCGCGCCCTAAACCGCGAGCCCGGACCCATGGTGGTCATCGCCGGAAGCGGGATGCTTTCGGGGGGGCGGATCCTCTCCCACCTCAGGCACGGCCTTTCCGACCCCAAAAACGCCTTGGTCTTCGTGGGCTACCAGCCCCGGGGGGGCTTGGGGGCCGAGCTTATCGCCCGGCCTCCTTCCGTGCGCATCCTGGGGGAGGAGGTGCCCTTGAGGGCCAGGGTCCACACCCTGGGGGGGTTCTCGGGGCACGCGGGCCAGGACGAGCTATTGGACTGGCTCCAAGACCAGCCCCGGGTGGTCTTGGTCCACGGGGAGGAGGAAAAGCTTTTGGCCCTCGGCAAGCTCCTCGCCCTTCGGGGGCAGGAGGTGAGCCTGGCGGTCCTGGGGGAGGGGGTGGGGGTGTGAGGCCATCCCTCCCTAGGCGGGCCTAAACCCCAGCCTCTCTAGGACCATGCGGGTGGCGGGGCTTTTATTGAGGGTGTAGAAGTGGACGCCTTCCACCCCGGCCTCTAAAAGCTCGGCCACCTGCCGGGTGGCGTGCTCCACCCCGATCTCCAGGATGGCTTGGGGATCGTCTTGGTAGTGCTCCAGCTTGGAAAGGAGAGGCCCCGGGATGCTCGCCCCGCAGACCTCGGTAAAGCGGCGGAGCTGGGCGTAGCTGGTGATGGGCATGATGCCGGGGAGGATGGGGATTTGGACCCCGGCGCGCCTCGCCCGCTCCATGAAGCCGAAGTAGTGGGCGTTGTTGAAGAAGAGCTGGGTGATGGCGAAGTCCAGCCCCGCCTCCACCTTGGCCTTGAAGTGGCGGAGGTCGGCCTCGAGGCTCCCGCTTTCCGGGTGCCCCTCGGGGTAGGCCGCCCCGCCCACGGAGACCCGGTCCCCGTACCGCTCCCGGATGAGGGCCACGAGCTCCGCCGCGTAGCGGAAGCCCTCCGGGTGGGGGCGGAAGACCCTTTCCCCCTTCGGGGGGTCGCCCCGGAGGGCGAGGAGGTTCTCCACGCCGCTTTCCACGAAGCGGTGGAGGACCTCGGCCACCTCCTCCTGGCTTTGGCCCGCCACGGTGAGGTGGGCGAGGGGGTTGAGGCCGAGGCTTCGGATCCTCCGGGCCCAGGCCACGCTCCTCTCCCGGGTGCTCCCCATGGCCCCGTAGGTGATGGAGACGAAGGCGGGGCGGAAGGCGCGGAGCTCCTCCATGGCGTGGAAGAGGGCCTCCTCCCCCTCAAGGGTCTTGGGGGGGAAGAACTCAAAGGAGAAAAGCGGGCCCCGCCGCGCCTCGAGGAGGTCCCGTATTTTCATGCGAACGAGTGTAGCCCTTCCCCGGGTGGGGGTCAAGGATGGAGGATAATAAGGTGGATAATAGGGTCATGGTAGAGGTTCCCGAGATCCCCAAGGTGGAGGCCCTGGAGCTTCCGGCTAAGGAAACGGCCCTCATCGTGGTGGACATGCAAAACGACTTCGCCCACCCCAAGGGCGCCCTCTTCGTCCCCGACGCCCCCAAAAGCGTCCCCGCCATAAAGCTCCTTCTGGAAAGGGCAAGGCGCGCTGGGGCCAAGGTGGTCTACACCCAGGACTGGCACCGGGAGGACGACCCCGAGTTCCGCATCTGGCCCCGGCACGCCGTGGCCGGGACCTGGGGCGCGGAAATCCTGGAGGAGCTTAATCCCGAGCCGGGGGACCTCGTCATCCAAAAGGTCCGCTACGATGCCTTCTACGGCACCCCCTTGGACCACTACCTGCACCTCTTCGGGGTGAAGCACGTGGTGGTCACGGGCACCGTGGCCAACATCTGCGTCCTGCACACGGCGGGGTCGGCGGCCCTCCGCTGGTACCACGTGGTCCTCCCGGAGGACGCTACCAGCGCCCTCACCCCCTTTGACCTCGAGGCCACCTTGCGCCAGGTGACCTTCCTCTACCAGGGCAAGGTCACCCGGGCCGAAGGGGTGCGCTTTGTGTGAGCCAGACCTGGGGATGAAGGAACCCCAAGAGGGCGTCGCGCCCTTATCCCTGGCGGGAGGGGAGGGGGAACCGGTCCTCCTGTGGCGTGCCCAGGCCTTGGGCCTGCCCGTGGTCCCCACCTGGGTGGTACGCCTAGAGGAGGAGTTCTTCCGCCTGAACAACCTGGAGGAGCGGATGGAAAGGCTCTTCCAGGGCGTATTTGGGGTACGGATAGATGAGGAGAGGCTCCTTTTGGCGGCGGAGGAGGCCCAGCGGGCGGTGCGGGAAAGCTACCTCCTCCCCGAGCGGGCCGAGGCCTTCCTGGAAGCCTTTAGAGGGCGCGGGCCCTTCCTCCTCCGCTACGCGGGGGAGGCCGAGGGGGAAAGGGCCTCCACCCCCCAGGAGGCCCTCTTCGCCCTGAAGCGGCTTTGGACCCGGCGCTTTGAGGTGGAGGCCATCCTGGAGCGCTACCCCGCCCTCCTTCCCCCCTTCACCCCCGTCCTGGTCCAGGAGGTGGCGGGGGAGGTGGCGGAGGACCCCTTCCTCTCCCTGGACCTCTCCCGGGCCCTGGGGCAGCGGGTGGTGGCCTACACCTGGCAGGACCAGGTAGCGCGGATAGAATCTTCCCGTGGTGGATAGCCACGTCCACACCCCTCTTTGCGGGCACGCGGAGGGCTCCCCGGGGGAGTACCTTTTCCAGGCGCGCAAAGGAGGCTTGAGGGGCCTGGTCTTCACCGACCACAGCCCCATGCCCTCCTGGTACGACCCCGAAAGCCGCATGGCGCTCTCCGAGCTCCCCTTCTACCTCCTGGCCCTGGAAAGGGTGCGGGAAAAGAACCCTGACCTCTACGTGGGCATCGGCCTCGAGGCCGACTTCCACCCCGGAACCGAGGCCTTCGTAGCCCAACTCCTCAGGAGCTACCCCTTTGACTACGTCATCGGGAGCGTCCACTACCTCGGGGCCTGGCCCCTGGACCACCCGGACCACCAGGGGGAGTACGCCTGGCGCGACCTCGAGGAGGTCTTCCGGGCCTACTTCCAGGAGGTGGAGCGCGCGGCCCGAAGCGGCCTCTTCCACGCCATCGGCCATTTGGACCTTCCCAAGAAGTTCGGCCACCGCCTCCCCGAGGAGGCCCTTTTGGAGCTCGCCGAGCCCGCCCTACGGGCCATCGCCGAGGCCGGGCTCTTCCTGGACGTGAACACCGCCGGGCTCAGAAAGCCGGCCAAGGAGGTCTACCCCGCCCCCGCCCTCCTCCTAAGGGCAAGGGAGCTCGGCATCGGGCTCGTCCTCGGCTCCGACGCCCACCGCCCGGAAGAGGTGGGCTTCGCCTTCGGCGAGGCGCAGGCCCTTCTCCTTTCCCTGGGCTTCCAGGAGGCCCACTACTTCCAGGAGGGGAGGCCCCGGGCCTACCCCCTGTTCAGGGCCTCGTAGACCCGCTTCCCCTCCTGGCTTCCCCCCACCCTCTCATAGGCCCGCACCGCCTCCACGAGGCGGAGGAAAGCCTCAACGCTCAGGTTTGTTGCGCGCCGAAAACCGGATCCGGTGGGCGGGCACCGGTCCCTCCTGGAAGCGCTCCTCCTTCCAGGGGTCCCCCCGCCAGTGGTAGCCCAGCCGCTCCCAGAAGCCGAGCTCCAGGTGGTCCAAAAGCGCGATCCGGCGCACCCACTTGGCGCTCTTCCAGGCGTAGAGGTGGGGCACGAGGAGGCGCACCGGCCCGCCCCTTTCCGGGGGCAGGGGCTGGCCGAAGAGGGTGTGGGCGAGGAGCACGTCCTCCCTGAGGAGGTCCTCCAGGAGGAGGTTGGTGGTGTAGCCCCCGTAGCTTTCCACCAAGGCGGCCACGGCCTCGAGCCTGGGGCGGGCCTCCGCCAGGAGGTCTTTGGCTCGCACCCCTTTCCAGGTCACGTCCAGGCGGCTCCAGCGGGTCACGCAGTGGAAGTCCCGGGTGAGCTCCACCTGGGGCCGGGCGAGGAGGTCCTCGTAGGTGAGGACGAGGGGCGTTTCCACGAGGCCTTCGACCTCGAGGCGCCACGCCTCCTTGGGCACCCTCGGGGTCTCCCCGTAGGTGAGGACGGGGAAGCGCTCCGTGACGAACTGGCCGGGGGGCACACGGGGGTCCATGCCCTCAGGCTAGCCCCAAACCCCGAGGGAGAAAGCGAGCCAAGTACCCCACCGCGGTAAAAGCCGCGGTGGGGCCCCAAAAGAGCAACCCAAGCTCGGGCATCCCATGCTGCAACGGGCACTTGGGTCCTACCCTTTCTCCGCCCGGCTGGTCCTGGGAAGCCCCCTGGGGCCCCATGCCGGCGCAAGCCCGCATGGGGTGGTGTCACCGGCTCCGGTAAAGGAGGACCCGCACCTTCTCCAAGGTGACGAGCCCCTCCCGCACCATCCCGTCCAGCACGGGGAGAAAGGCCTGGATCTTCTCCTCGGCATCCACGATCTCCACCACCACGGGGAGGTCCTCGGAGAGCTGGAGGATCTTGGCGGTGTGGATGCGGGAGTGGGCCCCAAAGCCCATGAAGCCCTTGAGGACCGTGGCCCCGGAAAGGCCGCGGCGCCGGGCCTCGAGGACGATGGCCTCGTAAAGGGGCCTCCCCTCGTACCGGTCCGATTCCCCCAGGAAGACGCGGAGGAGCAGGGCCTCGCCCTCCAAGCGCATGCCCCTAGCCTACCAGGGCCCCGCCCAGGCGGTGGCCCAAAAAGGCGAGAAAGAGGCCGAGGAAAAGGCTCCCCAGGGCGTAGAGGAAGGCCTTCCCCACCTCCCCTCCCTGGAGGAGGGCGAGGGTCTCGTAGCTCAGGGAGGAGAAGGTGGTGAACCCCCCCAAGACCCCCACGGCCAGGAAGAGCCGGGCCTCGCCGGAGAGAGCCCCTTCCAGGGAGAGGCGGAGGGTGAGGCCGATGAGAAAGCTCCCCAAGGCGTTGACGAAAAGCGTGCTCCAGGGAAACCCCGCCCCGAGGCTTCCCTGGACCAAGGCCCCGAAGCCGTAGCGCAAAAGGGAGCCCAACGCCCCGCCCAGGGCCACCAGGAGGTACCGCTCCACCCCCAAAGTATATTGGGGCCATGAAGCCCAAGACCCTCTCCCCCATTCTCACCGCCAAGGGGGTGCGCCTCGCCATCGCCGTGGGGCGGTTCAACGAGCGGGTGACCAAGCTCCTCCTGGAGGGGGCCCTGGAGGCCTACGCCCGGCTAGGGGGGGACCCCGCTGAGGTCCTGGTGGCCTGGGTCCCCGGCTCCTTTGAGCTTCCCCTGGTGGCCAAGCGCCTCGCCCAAAGGCCCGACGTGGACGCGGTGGTGGCCCTGGGGGCGGTGATCCGGGGCGAGACCCCCCATTTTGAGTACGTGGCGGGCCAGGCGGCGAGCGGCCTCATGCAGGCCATGCTCCAGACGGAGAAGCCCATCGTCTTTGGGGTCCTCACCACCAACACCCCCGAGGAGGCCCAGGAAAGGGCGGGGGGCAAGGCGGGCAACAAAGGGGCCGAGGCGGTCTTCACCGCCATAGAGATGGTGCGCCTTCTGGAGGCTATTTCCCGGTGAAGAGGGCGCGGGCGTAGCGGAGGTGGAGGTAGAGGAAGCACCCCAGGCAGAAGCCGAAGGCCAGGTTGACGAAGGCGAGGAGGGCCACGAAGAGGGCGAGGGCGTAGCCCAAAGGCTTCAGGCCGAGGAGGAGGGCCAAGGAAGCGAACCCCAGAAAGGCCGCCCCCAAAAAGCGGGCGAAGCGGTGGGGCCTCGGGTCCTCGTTCACCGCCCGCGGGGGAATGCGTAGGAGGCGCTTTAGGGCCGCCATCAGGTCCACGGGGGTGTGCTGGCTCGCCATGAGGAGGAAGAGGAGGTAGACGAGCCAAGGCAGGTCCAGAAGCTCCGCCAGGGGCAGAAGGAGAACGAGGAGGGCCTGGTTGAAGCGGAGTTGGTTCCGGTCCGTCTTCATGGCCTTTAGTATACCTCTGCGCTTCATAAACTAAAGGGTAAAGGGCGCCCGGGACCTGGCAGAATGGGGAGGATGGTTCCTCTCCTCACCACCCCCCTGCCCGTTCCCCACGGCTTCACCACTCGGCTTGGGGGCGTGTCCGAAGGCCCCTTTGCTAGCCTCAACCTCTCCGCCGCCACCGGGGACGATCCCGAGCGGGTGGCGGAAAACCAAAGGCGGGTCCTGGCCGCCTTCGGCTACCCCGAGGTGGCCGGCCTCAAGCAGGTGCACGGCACGGAGGTGCGCCTGGTAGAGGGCCCCGGGGTGTGGGAAGGGGACGGCCTACTCACCCGCACCCCCGGCCTCCTCCTCCGGGTGGGGGTGGCGGACTGCTATCCCCTCCTCCTCTACCACCCGGAGGGCCTGGTGGGGGCGTTGCACGCGGGCTGGCGGGGGGTGGTGGGGGGGATTCTCCTCGAGGCCCTGAAAAGGATAGAGGCCCTGGGGTTGGACCCCTGGGAGGTCCACCTGGCCATCGGCCCCGGCATCGGAGGGGCGTGCTACCAGGTGGGGGAGGAGGTGGTGGAGCGCTTCGCCGAGGCGGGGCTTCGCACCTTCCGGAAGGACCCCGGTGCCCCGGGGAAGTACCTCCTGGACCTGGAAAAGGCCCTCCTCCTCCAGGCCAAGGAGGCGGGGCTTAGGGAAGAGCGGATCTACCGGGTGGGGCTTTGCACCCACTGCGCCCCCCACCTCTTCTCCCACCGCCGCGACCGGGGGAGGACGGGCAGGATGTGGGGCCTGGTGATGCTCCCGCTAACCCCCGTGGCAGAATGAGGCTATGCTCTTCCCCAGGGCTGTCCTCCCCTCCCTCCTCCACCTCACCCCGGAGTGGCTTCGGGCGCGGGGCCTAAAGGGGGTGGTCCTGGACCTGGACAACACCCTCCTCCCCTACGGGGAGGAGGTCCTCCCCCCAGCCCACGAGGCCTGGCTTTTGGGCCTTAGGGAGGCGGTCCCCGTTTACCTCCTCTCCAACGCCCTCCCCGAGCGCTTCGCCCGCATCCAGAAGCGCCTCGGCCTCCCCGGCCACGCCCCGGCCCTCAAGCCCTGGCTGGGCTTCCGCAAGGCGCTTAAGGCCCTGGGCCTTCCCGCCCGGGAGGTGGCGGTGGTGGGGGACCAGGTCTTCACCGACGTGCTCGGGGGGAACCTGGTGGGGGCCTACACCGTCTTGGTACCGCCTTTGCGGGAGAGGGAGTTCTTTTACACGCGTTTCATACGGATGTTAGAAACTCCGTTTAGAAGGCCTCGAGGGGGTTCGGCATGAGCGTGCTTACCATAGGCGACAAGCGGCTTGGGGCCATCCTTTTGGACTCCGGGCTCCTCACCGACGAGGAGCTGCAGATGGCCCTGGAGCGGCACCGGGAAGTGGGGGGAAGCCTGGCGGAGGTCCTGGTGGACATGGGCCTGCTCTCGGAAAGGCGCATCGCCCAGGCCATAGAGGACCACTTCGGCATCCCCCTGGTGGAGCTCCACCAGGTGGAGATCCCCCCCAAGGTGAAGGCCCTCCTCCCCGCGGAGAAGGCCAAGGAGCTCCAGGCCATCCCCTTCGCCCTGGACGAGAAGGCGGGGGTGGTGCGGGTGGCCTTCGTGAACCCCTTGGACACCCTGGCCCTGGAGGAGGTGGAGGACCTCACGGGCCTCGTGGTGGAGCCCTACCAGACCACCAAGAGCGCCTTCCTCTACGCCCTGGCCAAGAACTACCCCGAGCTCGGCCTCCCCGTGCCCCCTCCGCCTTCGGGCCCGAGCCAGGAAGAGCTCAAGCTGGGGGAGATCCTGGTGAATAAGGGCCTTCTCTCCCGCGAGGCCCTGGAGGAGGCCCTGGTGGAGCAGGAGAGGACGGGGAACCTTCTCGGGCGGATCCTGGTGCGAAAAGGCGTTCCCGAGGAGGCCATCTACCGGGCCCTGGCCGAGCAGAAGGGCCTGGAGTTCCTCCCCTCCACCGAGGGCCTTAAGCCCGACCCCGCCGCCACCGCCCTCCTCCTCCGCTCCGACGCCCTCCGGTATAGCGCCGTGCCCGTGGGGTTTCGCGAGGGCAAGGTGGAGGTGGTCCTGGCCGACCCCAGGCACAAGGAGGCGGTGGAGGAGCTCCTGGGCCGCCCCGCCCGCTTCTACCTCACCTTGCCCCAGGCCTGGGAGGCCCTCTTCTACCAAACCTACCCCGAGAAGGGCCGCCTGGGGGAGGTCCTGGTGCAGGAGGGGCGCCTTTCGCGGGAGCACCTCAGGGAAGCCCTGGAGGTGCAGAAGCGCCTGCCCAAGGCCAAGCCCCTGGGAGAGATCCTGGTGGAGCTGGGCCTAGCCCGGCCCGAGGACGTGGAGGAGGCCCTGAAGAGGCAACGGCAGGGGGGAGGGCGCCTCGAGGACACCCTGGTCCAGTCGGGAAAGCTCAAACCCGAGGCCCTGGCCCAGGCGGTGGCCGCCCAGCTAGGCTACCCCTACATCAACCCCGAGGAGAACCCCCCCGACCCGGGGGCCGCCCTCCTCCTCCCCGAGGACCTCTGCCGCCGCTACGGGGTCTTCCCCCACCACCTGGAGGGAAACCGCCTGGTCCTCCTCATGAAAGACCCCCGGAACATCCTGGCCCTGGACGACGTGCGCCTGGCCCTGAAGCGGAGAGGCCTTAGCTACGAGGTGGTCCCCGCCGTGGCCACGGAGGCGGCCATCACCAAGCTCATAGAGCACTTCTACGGCAAGGAGGAGCTGGGGGAGCTCATCAAGGAGTTCGCCAAGAGCCAGCGAGAACAAAAAGAGGAGGCGGTGGGGCCCGAGCTGGACGAGAGCGCCGCCCAGCGCTTCGTCAAGCAGGTGATCCGGGAGGCCTACCTCCGGAACGCCTCCGACATCCACATTGAGCCCCGGCAGTCCGACGTCCTGGTGCGCCTCCGGGTGGACGGCACCCTGCGCCAGTACACCACCATGCCCAAAGGGGCCCTGAACGCCATCATCAGCGTCATCAAGATCATGGGCGACCTCGACATCGCCGAAAGGCGCCTCCCCCAGGACGGCCGGGTGCGCTTCCGGGAAGGGGCCATTGACCTGGACCTCCGGCTTTCCACCCTGCCCACGGTCTACGGGGAGAAGGTGGTGATGCGCCTCCTGAAGAAGGCGAGCGACATCCCCGAGATCGAGCAACTGGGCTTCGCCCCCGGGGTCTTTGAGCGCTTCCAGGAGGTGATCTCCAAGCCCTACGGCATCTTCCTCATCACCGGGCCCACGGGCTCGGGGAAGAGCTTCACCACCTTCTCCATCCTGAAGCGCATCGCCACCCCCGACAAGAACACCCAGACCATTGAGGACCCCGTGGAGTACGAGATCCCCGGCATCAACCAGACCCAGGTGAACCCCCAGGCCGGCCTCACCTTCGCCCGCGCCCTCAGGGCCTTCCTCCGCCAGGACCCCGACATCATCATGGTGGGGGAGATCCGGGACTCCGAGACGGCCAAGATCGCCACCGAGGCCGCCCTCACGGGCCACCTGGTCATCGCCACCCTTCACACCAACGACGCCGCCCAGGCCATCACCCGCCTGGACGAGATGGGGGTGGAGCTCTTCAACATCTCCGCGGCCCTCATCGGCGTCCTCTCCCAGAGGCTCGTGCGGAAGATCTGCGAGCACTGCAAGGTGGAGGTGCGCCCGGACCCCGAGGTCCTGAGGCGCCTAGGGCTTTCCGAGGAGGCGGTGCGGGAGGCCAAGCTCTACAAGGGCATGGGGTGCGAGCGGTGTAGCGGCACCGGCTACAAGGGGCGCTACGCCATCCATGAGCTTTTGGTGGTGGACGACGAGATCCGCCACGCCATCGTGGCCGGGAAGTCGGCCACGGAGATCAAGGAGATCGCCCGCAGGAAGGGCATGAGGACCCTGCGGGAGGACGGGATCTACAAGGCCCTCCAGGGGATCACCACCCTCGAGGAGGTCCTGGCGAGGACCATTGACTAAGGAGGGAGCATGCCGAAGACACCGGACATCGTGGACCTCTTGACCCTGGCCGTGGAGCGGGGGGCCAGCGACCTGGTCATCACCGTGGGCCTCCCCCCCATGATCAAGGTGGACGGGGAGTTCCACCCCACGGAGTACGAGCCCCTCTCTCCCCAGGACACCCGCCGCCTCATGTACGCCCTCATGGACGAGAAGCAACAGCGCGTCTTTGAGGAGGAGAAGGAGCTGGACTTCTCCTTCAGCCTCCCGGGGAAGGGGCGCTACCGGGTGAACGTCTTCCTGCAGCGGGGGAACGTGGGCGGGGTTTTGCGGGTGGTGCCCGCGGTGATCAAGAGCTTCGAGGAGCTGGGCCTGCCCAAGACCATCGCCGAGATCGCCTTGAGCCCAAGGGGCCTGGTCCTGGTCACGGGACCCACGGGGAGCGGCAAGAGCACCACCCTGGCCTCCATGATCGACTACATCAACGAACGCAAGCCCGTGCACATCGTGACCATTGAGGATCCCATAGAGTTCTTCCACAAGCACAAGAAGGCCATCGTCAACCAGCGGGAGATCGGCGCCGACACCCACGGCTTCCACAAGGCCCTCCGGAGCGTCCTCCGCCAGGCCCCGGACGTGATCCTGGTGGGGGAGATGCGGGACTACGAGACCATCGCCGCCGCCATCACCGCCGCCGAGACCGGCCACCTGGTCATGGGCACCCTCCACACCAACTCCGCCCCCGAGACCATTGACCGCATCGTGGACGTCTTCCCGGAAAACCAGCAGGAGCAGGTGCGGGTCCAGCTCTCCAACAACCTGGTGGCGGTCCTCACCCAGCAGCTCCTGCCCAAGGCCTTTGGCGGGGGGCGGGTGCTGGCCTACGAGCTCATGATCGCCACCCCCGCGGTGAGGGCCCTCATCCGGGAGGGGAAGACCCACCAGCTCCGTAGCGTCATCCAGACCGGGGGGCAGTACGGGATGATCACCATGGACGCCTGCCTCGCCGACCTCTACCGCCGCAAGCTCATCACCTACGAGATGGGCCTCGCCCGGGCCGTGGACCCCAAGGAGTTCATGCGGTTGAGCGGGGTGGGGGAGGGGGGCCAAGAGGTGCGGCGCGGTAAACTCTAGGCCATGTACGAGGCGGTCATCGGCCTCGAGGTCCACCTGCACCTCAAGACCCGCACCAAGATGTTCTGCGGCTGCCGGGCGGACTACTTCGGGGCGGAGCCCAACACCCACGCCTGCCCCGTGTGCCTGGGCCTCCCAGGCGCCCTCCCCGTGCCGAACCGCATGGCGGTGGAGCACGGCCTCAGGCTCGCCCTGGCCCTGGGGGCCGAGGTGCCGGAGAAGCTCCTCTTCCACCGCAAGAACTACTTCTACCCCGACCTCCCCAAGAACTACCAGATCAGCCAGTACGACCTCCCCCTGGGCCGGGGGGGAAGCCTGCCCCTGGGGGAGCGGGCGGTGCGCATCAAGCGCCTTCACCTGGAGGAGGACGCCGGGAAAAGCCTCCACCTGGAAGGGAGGACCCTCCTGGACCTGAACCGCGCGGGAAGCCCCCTCCTTGAGCTCGTCACCGAGCCCGACCTAAGGACCCCCGAGGAGGCGAGGCTTTTTCTCCAGCGCATCCAGGCCCTGGCCCAGACCCTGGGGATCTCCGACGCCTCCCCCGAGGAGGGGAAGCTCCGGGCCGACGTCAACGTCTCCGTGCGCCGGGCCGGGGAGCCTCTCGGCACCAAGGTGGAGATCAAAAACCTCAACTCCTTTAAAAGCGTCCAGCGGGCCCTGGAGTACGAGATCCGCCGCCAAACCGAGATCCTGAGGCGGGGCGAAAGGGTGAAGCAGGCCACCCTGGGCTTTGAGGAGGGGAGCGGCAAGACCTACCCCATGCGCACCAAGGAGGAGGAGGCCGACTACCGCTACTTCCCCGAGCCCGACCTGCCCCCGGTGCCCATCCCCCGGGCTTGGCTTGAGGAGGTGCGGAAAAGCCTCCCCGAGCTCCCCTGGGACAAGGAGGCCCGCTACCGGGCCCTGGGCATCAGGGAAAAGGACGCCGAGGTCCTGGCCTATGCCCCGGCCCTTTCCCGCTTCCTGGACCAGGCCCTCCCCTTGGGCCTCGCCTCCCCCCAGGCCCTGGCCAACTGGCTCTTGGCGGACGTCATGGGCCTTTTGAACGAGCGCGGCCTCCCCTTGGAGGCCACCCGGCTTTCCCCCAAGGCCCTGGCCCGCCTGGTGGCCCTCTTTGAGCGGGGGGAGATCACCAGCCGGGTGGCCAAGGAGCTGTTGCCCGAGCTTTTAGAGGGCCAGGACCCGGAGGCCCTGGTGCGGGAGCGGGGGCTTAGGGTGGTGGCGGACGAGGGGGCGTTAAAGGCCGTGGTGGCCGAGGCCCTCGCCGCCTTGCCCGAGGCGGCGGAGAGCGTCCGCCAGGGTAAGCTCAAGGCCTTGGACGCCCTGGTGGGCCAGGTGATGCGAAAGACCCAGGGGCAGGCCAAACCGGAGGTGGTGCGCAGGCTCCTCCTCGAGGCCCTTGGGGTAGGATAGGGCCGATGCGCTACGAGGAGGCCGGGGTCCACATAGAGGCCAAGGCCTTGGCCTTAAGGCGGGCCAAGGTCAAGCTGGAGGCCACCTACACCCCCGAGGTGCTCCGGGGCCTCGGGGCTTTCGGGGGGCTCTTTGACGCGGGGGCCCTTAAGGAGATGCGCCACCCCGTCCTGGTGGCCACCACCGACGGGGTGGGGACCAAGACCCTTCTGGCCCTGGAGGCGGGAGACGTTTCTGGCCTGGGCTTTGACCTGGTGAACCACTCGGTGAACGACCTCCTCTGCCAGGGGGCGAGGCCCCTCTTCTTCCTGGACTACCTGGCGGCGAGCCGCCTGGAGGAGGAGGTCCTCTCCGCCCTCCTCGCCTCCTTGGCCGAGGCCTGTAAGGCCCAAGGCATCCCCCTTTTGGGGGGGGAGACCGCCGAGATGCCCGGGGTGTACCGGGAGGGGGCCTGGGACCTGGCGGGAACCCTGGTGGGCGTGGTGGAGCGGGACCGGATCCTGGGCCCCGAGCGGGTGCGGGAAGGGGACGTCCTCCTCGGCCTTCCCTCCTCCGGCCCCCACACCAACGGCTACAGCCTCATCCGCAAGGCCCTGGCGGGGCGGGACCTCGAGGCCTTTGTTCCCGAGCTCGGGGAAACCCTGAAGGAGGCCCTCCTGCGCCCCCACCGCTCTTACCTCCCGGAGTTCCTCCGCCTCGAGGCCGCCGGGGTGGAGGTCCACGCCATCGCCCACATCACCGGGGGAGGGCTCCCCGAAAACCTTCCCCGAGCCCTTCCCGAAGGCCTGGGAGCGGAGATTTGGAAGGGCGCCTGGCCCGTACCCCCCGTTTTCCCTTACCTCCAGCGCCTGGGGGAGGTTCCTGAAGAGGAAATGTACCGCGTCTTCAACATGGGTTTGGGCCTTATCTTCCTCCTTCCGGAGGAGGAAGCCGCCAAGGCCCAGGCCCTCGTGGGCGGCTTCCTGGTGGGGCGGGTGGTCCCGGGCGAGGGAGTCCGGTTCCTATGACGGAGGTCTGGCTGATCCGCCACGGCGAAACCGCCTGGAACGCCGAGAAGCGCTTTCAAGGCCACCTGGACATCCCCCTTTCCCCCTCTGGGGTCGGCCAGGCCTTTCGCCTGGCCCAGCGGCTCGCCCGTAGCGGCTTCGCCTTCACCAGCCTCTTCTCTTCCGATCTCCGCAGGGCCCGGGAAACCGCAGAACCTCTTTCTGCCGCCCTCGGCCTCCCCGTCCAGACCTCCCCCCTTCTTCGGGAGATCGATGTGGGGGCCCTGGCGGGCCTGACCCGCCAGGAGGCCGAGGCGCATTACCCTGAGTTTTTTCGCAAGGCCCTGGAAGACCCTTGGTACACCCCCCGCCCCGGCGGGGAGAGCATGGCCGATGTAGCCAGACGGCTACAGGCCTTTTTGGAAAGCTTGCCCTTGGGGCGGCACCTGGTCCTCACCCATGGGGGCGTGGTGCGTGCGGCCCTCAAGCTCACCTTGAACCTGGAGGGGGATTCTTGGAGGCGCTTCCACATCCCGAACACCTCCATCACCCGCCTTCTTTTTCCCCAGGGGGAGGTTCTTACCGTCTCAGACGCCGCCCACTTGGAAACCTGGGCCGACTGGCTCTCCGACGAAAGCTTGAAATAGGGTGCTACATCCGGGTTACCGCTCCGTGCCCCCTCATCCTGCCTTCGGGGCGCCTTTTGCGAGGGCAAGGCTTCATAAAAAAATCTCCCCCCAGGTTTACATCCTGGGGGGTTTGGGTTTGGAGCGGGAGACGGGACTTGA
>NZ_JBAMMI010000095.1:0-15930 GCF_039793865.1 Thermus sp. | reverse complement strand
CTAAGCCAAGGCCCTAAGGCCTCTGTGGGCCTTCTTTCCCGGGGCCCCCAGGCTGGCGCAAGCCAGCCTGGGGTGGTATAAGAGGGCTCAAATCCAGGCTTAGCTTACCCGCGATGAGTCTCCGTGGGCATTGGTGGAAGCTCAACTTCAGCCGCTCCCGCCGACACGCCATGAGCCCATAGGCCACCCACCCCAAGGCCAGCGCCGATGCCCCCACCCCTTTGCAAAGAGTTCAAAGGACGAGGCCAGGGGTCGGTTCAGGGCCCGGTAGAGGGTGTCGGAGGCCCATTTTATCGGGGGCCTCAGCGGATCTGGACGCGGTAGCACACCTCCCCGCTCTCCCCGGGACCCAGGGTCCCCACCCGCACCCGCACCAGGCTTGAGGCGATCTCCCCCGCATCGGCGTCGGCATCGGCGGTGAGGTAGAGGGTGCCCGCAGGGGTGGTGAAGCGGATGGCCTGGTCCCCGTAGTCCGCCACGGAGAGGAGGGGGTCGGCGAAGAAGGGAACGGGGTCGGTGAGGACGAACTGGCTCACGGGAAGGGTCCCCAGGTTGCGGTAGGCCACGCAGTACTCCAGCACGTCCCCTGGCCTTCCTTCCCCCAGGGTGCCAAAGGGGGTGCCCTGGGTCACGTTCCGCACGGCCTTGGTAAGGCGCACCTCTTGCCCGCTCACCTGGGTGGTGTCGGTGAGGCTCAGGGCCTCCAGGACCGGGCTTCCGCTCCAGGCCAGGCGGGCCCCCACCAGGGCCACGTCCAAGGCCCCCGCCGGAAGGCCCGGGGGCACCAGCACCCGCACCTCCACCCCGCAGGCCCTAAGGCTTCCGTCGGCCTCCCGGGGCCAGGTGGAGCCCACGGTAAAGCTTAAGGGAAGGGGGGCGAAGTCCTCCCCGGGACCGAAGGCGCCGTCGCAGTTCAGGTCCACCCGGGCCCAGTAGCCGAAGAGAGGGGCGTTCTCCAGGCGGAGCTCGGCCATCCCCAGGGTGCCGGGGCGGAAGAGGTGGGCGTAGACCAGGGTGCCCGGGGAGGCGGTCTGGCCCGACTGGGAGGGGTAGAAGCGGCTCTCCCGCACCACCCCGAAGTTCCGGACAAGGGCCTGCCCGGCGAGGGCCGAGGCGGGGCCGAGGCTCACCTGGGCCCCGGGGGAGGTTGGGCTCGTGGCCTCGGCGAAGTCATTGACCCGGGTGGCGGCCACACCGTCGTTGTAGCCCGTGGCGGGGCGCAAGGGGTGGGAGAGGGCCACGCTTCCCCAGCTAGAGGGCAAGTAGAGGCGGTAGGCCCCCAGGCCGTCCGTGAGGGCGGAGCGGGTGGAGGTGCCGTCGGTGGCGGTGACCAGGACCCCAGGGACCCCCCGCTCGGCGCCGTTTTGCAGGGCGTCGTTGGCGGCGCCGCCCCCCTCCCCGTCGTCGTAGAAGACCCGGCCCTGCACCAAGGCCCCGTGGAAGAGGCCGAAGTCCAGCCCCGCGAGGTCGGCGCTCCCCACCGAGACCGAGAGGGTCCCTGAGCCCGGGTTAACGAAGAGCCAGCCCGAAGGGGGGGTGGGGGCGGTGTCCCCCAGGTCGCTGTTGTCGTCCAGCACCAGGGTGTAGCTCCCCGGGGCCACCCCGGTGAAGGTGTAGGTCCCGGCCCCCGGGGCCACGGCCTGCACCGCCACCACGGCGCTTCCCTGGACCAACTTCACGTAAACCGCGACGCCGTCGGACCAGTCCTCGGAGGGGCCCCTGGCCCCGTCGGGCTCCCGGTCGTGGTAGACCCTGCCGGAGAGGCTGTAGCCGAAGAGCACCTGGCGGTTGGCGCTGAACTCCGAGGTGTTGCCGCTTGCGTCCATGGCGAGGGCGGTGACCGCATCCCCGGGGGCGAGGCTTCCCTTTGGGACCTGGAAGGAGAAGTTGCCCGAGGCGTCCGCCGTGCCCGCGCCCAGGTACTCCACGCCCTCCCCGTAGTTCTGGCCGCCAGAGGAGTCGCCCGTCCCGGCCTGGGCCTTGTAGACCTCCACCCTGACCCCAGGGCAAGCGGTGCCCTCCACCAGGAGGTTTGCCCCCACCACCTGGGCCCGGGCGATAACGGGAAAGTCCAGGCCCCGGTTGGGCCGGGTAGAGTCGTTGCAGTTGTCGTTGTTTGGGGTCACGCCGTCCCCGACGTACCAATCGGAGTCGTCCAGGTCTATGGCCAGGCCCTGGTTATTTCCGAAGTGGTTCTGGGTGATGCGGTTGGCCACGGGAGCGCCTCCCGTCACCGAGAGGTGAACCCCGGCCCCGCCTAGCCCGGCGTAGCCCAGGGTATCCTGGATGACGTTCTTGCGCAGGGTGTTGCCCTGGGCCCCGGCGTGGATACCCACCCCGGCGGTGCGGGCGCGGAGGATGGTGTTGTTCTCTATAAGCACGTTCTGGGTGCCGGAGTACCAGAGCTCAAGCCCCTTGCCCAGGTCGGTTCCGGCCCCACCCCCCGACACCTGGTGCACGTCCCGCACCAGGTTGCCCCGGAAAGTGGTGGTCGCGGTCCACGCCGTGGGAGAGGAGTTCCAAAAAGCCACGGTATCCCCGTCGGCGGCGTCCTCGGAAGTGGTGGTGGAGTTTGGGCCGTTGTAGGCGAACTCGTTTCCCTCTATGAGGCTTCCCTGGGCATATTGGCCGTAGACCAAGAGGCCATAGCCGTTGTACGCGAAGAAGCTCCCGCGCACCGTGGCCACCCCGTCCAGGCGCACGCCGTAGCGGCGGTTCTGCCTGGTGGGGCCGGGGTCGGTGCCGTCGGGGAGGGCGCCCACCACCAGCTGCTCCAGGAGGGCGGGCCCGGAAGCCCCCACGTCGGGCGCCACGTAAAGGGCCGCCTGGCCGCCCGTTTGATTTCCGCGCTGGCCGTAGATGGCCAGGTTGCGCACGACCTGGTTGGGGCCTTGGAGCCATAGGCCCATGGTGCCCGAGGTGTTGGGCTGGCCCGAGAGGTCCAGGGCGAGCTCGGGGCGGGGCACGGGGGGCAGGGGAAGTCCGTCCAAGCCCACGGTGCCCCCCGTTCCCAGGAAGCCAGGGTTGGTGTCCCTCGGGGCGTCCGGCGAGAGGGCATCGTAGGCGGTGCCGTCCACCACGGTGCCCTCATCGGTGAGGGAGGGGAGGGGGTCCGTGAGGGAAAGGGTCCACCAGCTCCCCCCTGAGTCCGAGGTGTCGGGGTTATAGGGGGAGGCGGGGACAAAGCGCATGGCGTTGGGCCCGGCGATGGCGTTGGCGTTTTGCAGGAACTGGCGCAAGGACCCTTGAACGGTGCGGTTTGCGTTTGGGTCGTCGTCCTCCGCCCCCCCTCCCCGGAGGTTGGTGACCACGTTGAAGCTGAAGGCGAAGTCCACCTCGGAGATGTCCGCGCCAAGGCCGGTATCCAGCCAGGCCCGGTGCTTGGCCCCGGCGTTGGCGGCGGGGGAGGTGTCCGTGGGGTGGAAGCCGTCCGAGGCCCCAGGGTCCGCCCCCCCGTAGCGGGGGCCAAGGGCTAGGGTGCTGGAGGCGGGGTCTGGCCCGTAGGTCTGCTCGGCCCAGACGTCTCCCTGGCCGAAGCCAGAGTTGAACCCGGCCCTCGGGGAGACGCTCCGGGAGTCCACGATGACGATCACCTTGAGAACGGTCAGGGTAAAGCTGTAGTGGCCGTCCGCGTCCGTGGTGGTCTCTCCGAGGAAGAGGTCCTCCGAGTCCAGGACCCCGTTGCCCTTCACGTCCTCGTAGGCCCGAACCTTCACCTCGGGCCGGGGGACGAAGTCCGCGGGGTTTGCGGCCCCCACGGTGTCCTCGTAGACGGTGCCCGAGAGGGTGAAGGCGAAGGCCAAGGGCCCAAGGAGGGCAAGAGAAAAGGCGAGAAGAGACTTCCTCATCGGCTTCCTCCGAAGACGTCCAGCCTCAGGTACACCCCTTCCGGGGCGAAGAGGCTCTCGCCGAACTGGTAGCCCAAGGAGAGCCAGAGGGGGCTGAGGCGCAGGGTGCCCTCCACGGAGAAGGCGAGGTGGCGGGCCCCGGTGGCGGGCTGGAAGGTGTAGGCCGCCCCGCCCCCTAGGCCGAAGGGGTCCAAGGGGAAGAGGGTGGCGTAGAGGCCCAGGGCGTAGGTGGCCCCGGCGGGGTCGGGGAAGGGGTAGCGGTAGCCCAGGGCGGGCCTAAGGGAGAAGAGGGGGGAGGGGGCGTAGGCCAGGGCGAGCTGGCCCTCCAGGACCCCATCCGCCGAGGCGTAGCGGTGGTAGGTGAGGAGGGAGAGGGTGGAGGCCCTCAAGGCGTAGGCCAGGCCGAAGCGGCCCTCGGCCCGGGGGAGGAGGCCCAAGGTGAAGTCCAGGGCCAGGGTGTTCTCCGGGTCCAGGCTCCCCGCGGCCCCGCCCCGGAGGAGGAGCTTGGGGGCGAGGGCGGCCTCCACGCCGAAGGTGGCCACCAGGCCCTCCCGGGCGTAGCGGAGCCCCACCCCGCCCCCGAGGTCGGCCCGGCCCTCCGAGAGGGCGTAGAGGGCGAAGAGACTAAAGTTGGCGGAGAGCTCCTGCGTGAGGGGGAAGGGGGCCTCGAGGCCGAAGCGGGCCCGGTTGCCCTCGCCGCTCGCCGTGGGGAGCTGGTAGGAGAGGGAGAGGTTGGCGCTCCCCAGGCGCTGGCGCAGGCCGAAGGCCCCCTGGAGCCCGGAGCCCCAGAGGTAGGCGAGGCTCCCCTCGGCGTCCAGGGCCTCGCCCAGGGGCCAGAGGAGGTCCAGCCGGGTCTCCTGGGCCCCGGAGAGGAGGTAGGCGTGGGAGAGGCCGAAGCGGGCCCGGCCCTCGGCGTAGAGGGCCCGCCCGAGGAGGTAGGGCCTGCCCTCGGCCCAGGCGAAGCCCGCCCCTAGGCCGAAGCGGAAGCCCTGGGCAATCTTCTGCTCGTAAACGAGGCCGGTGCGGGCGGGGGTGGTGTGCTCCAGGGCGAGGACGCCGGGCCCCAGGTCGTAGGCGGCGCGGAAGCTCCCCTGGACCCCGCCCTCCTCGGCCAGGAGGTCGCCCCGGGCCTCCCAGGGGCCCTCCTTGAGCCCGGCGGAGAGGCCGAAGCGCCACTTCCCGGCGTAGGTGGCCTCGAGGCGGGCCCGGTTCGCCCCCTCCTCGTAGCCCACCGCCGCCCCGAAGGCGTAGCCCGAAAGGGCCCTGGAGGCGGCGAGGGCGTAGCCCCCCAGGCTGAAGCGCCAGGGGCCCGCCTCCTGGGTGAGGGTGGCCCCGGCGGCGAGGAGGTCCCTCGGGGAGGCGAGGGGGGCGTACTCGGCGATGAGGCGCACGGGGGCGAAGTCCGGGGTGAGGGGAAAGAGGGGCCTCGCCAGGGCGATCTCCCCGGTGCGGAAGTCGTAGGTGTAGTCCACGCCGGGGGAGAGGACCTTGAGGCGGGCCCCCTCCTGGAGGGTGAGGCGGAGGGAGCCGGGGGCCGGGCTTTGGGCGAGGCGGTAGAAGGCGGTGCCGTCGGGGACGATCTCCTCCCGCACCTGGCCCCGGGGAAGGAGGCCGAGGAAGGCCTCGAGGCGGAGGTCCCCCCGGGTGGAAAGCCTTAGGGCCGTGGCCTCCCCAAGCCCCGGGGCGAGGCCCCCCCGCTCGTAGCTCAGGGTGAGGCCGGAGGCGGCGTAGCGGAAGGCCAGGGGGTCGTGGGAGGCGAGGGGGCGCTTGGCCTCCTCCCCGCTTCCGGTGATGGGGAAGAGGCCGGGGTCGGGGGTGCGGGAAAGCCCCCCGGTGGTGTCCACCGCCACCTGGAGGAGGCCCTCCCCCAGGGGAAGCTCCCCGTAGCCCCGGGCGAGGCCGAAGGCCTTGGGAGGCTCCCCGGGACGGTAGGCCACCCCCACGCTTCCCTGGGCGAGCCAGAAGGGCTCCTCCCTTCCCCCGGCGAAGAGGCGGAACTCCCGCTCCAGCTCGTTGAAGCGGGCCCGGACCCGGACCTCCCGCGGGGCGAGGAGGGGCCTCAGGAGAAGGGTTCCCACCCCGTCCTTGAGGAGCACCTGGTAGCCGGTCTCCTGGAGGCTCGCGTCGGGGGCGATGGGCTCGGGGTCGGCCTCGAGGGTGGCGAGGCCAAAGCCCGTGGGGAGGCCCAGGTCGTCCACCGCCTTCAGGCGGAACTCCAGGGGGGTGCGCCCATCGGCCACGAGGCGCACGGGCTCCAGGACCAGGGCCTTGGCGGGCCCCGGGCGGAACACCTCCACCTTGTCGTAAAAGCCCGGCCCCTCCACCTCCACCACGTTCCGCCCGGGGGCGAGGGGCACCCCGTAGTAGGCGAGGCGCTGGACCTTCCGCCCCTCGTCGTACTGGGCCTCCCCGAGGAGGCGGGAGGGCACCTCAAAGCCGTTCACCGCGACCCGGATGGGCCCGAGGGGGGCCTCCACCTTGAGGGAGACCGCTTCCCCTTGCACGATGGCCCCGTCCTGGGGCTCGAGGATGAGGCCCTTCCGGTCCTTGGGCAGGGGCTTGGCCCGCTCGTAGTCCTTGAGGCTCAGCTTTCCCTGGAGGGGAAGCTCCCGGTCCAGCCGGACCAGGGTGAGGCTTGGGGCCTGAAGGGGGGGAAGGGGGTCGCGGTGGAGCAGGGCCAGGGTGAGGGTGCCCTCGGGCCTAAAGGGGAGGCGGAAGACCAGGGCGTCCCCAAGAAGCCTGGGCTCCTCCACGGGCACCCCGTCCAGCCGGGCCGAGCCCGGGCGGTACTCCGCCCCTCGAGGGAGGGAAACACCCAGGAGAAGGAGGTCCCCCTGGCCTTCCACCCGGAAGGGCAGGCGCACCACGGAGAGGCGCTCCGGGGCGAGGAGGGGGAGGACCGCCACCTTGGCCTGCGACGGGAAGGCCGCCGGGGTCTCCCCGAGGAAGGCCACGAGCTGGTTCGCGGCCTCCCCCACGGCCTCCGCCCGGAAGGCCAGGGTGAAGCTCCGCTCTTCCCCGGGCCCCAAGTGCACCCGCTCCGACCAGGGCTCCATGGCGAGGCCTTGGCCGGGGATGTCCTTGAGCTCCACCTCCACGGCGTGGTCGGCGGGGTTTCTCACCCGAAGGCGGAAAACCCCCTCCGCCCCCTCCAGCACCCGGGCGGGCTCGGCCTCCTTCACGAGCTCCAGGGGCCTCCGGGCGAGGTCCACCTCGGCCCTCACCTCCTCCAGGGGCGTCCTAAGGCGGGCCACGCAGGCTCCCCGGGCCTCGGGGCCGAGGAGCACCCGGGCCCGGTAGACGTGGAGAGCCCTCTCCCCGGGCTTCAGGTAGCCCTCAAAGCGGGGCGGGGCGAGGGGGGCAAGCCAGTCGGGGCAGGCGTCCTCCAGGGTGTAGCGCATGGGGGCCTCGCCCCGGTTCTCCACCAGGAGGCGGAGCTCCACCTCCTCCCCGGGGAGGTAGACCCGGTGGGGAAGGTCCCGCTCCAGGTGGGCCTTGGGCCTCACCACCCGCAAGGAAGCCTCCGCCTCCTCGCCGGTGGAGAGCCCGGCCCGGTTCACCAGGACCCCTTGGGCCTCCAGGGGCACGGGGAAGGCGAGCTCGTAGCTTCGGCCCTCCTTGGGCCCGAGGAAGACCTCCCGCCTCTCCTCCTTGCCCAGGAAGCGGTCCAGGAGGAGGGCCCTCCCCTCCTCGTCCCCCTCGTTCACCACCGTGACCCGGAAGCGGGCCACCCCCCCGGGCTCCACCTCGGGGGTGAGGGCCTCCTTCTTCAGGGCGAAGGTGGCGGGCCGGACGGCCACGGCGCTCCCCTCGGCGGTGAGGCCGTAAGGAGCGAGGCGGGCGAGGAGGGGGTAGCGGCCCTCCTTGAGGGCCCGGAAGCGCACCTTCAGGGCCAAGGGACGGCCCGCGGTGAGGGGGCCCGTGGCCCGGGTGGCGGTCTGGGCCTCGAGGCCCTCGGGAAGCTCCAGGAGAAGCTCCCCGGAGAGGAGGCCCCGGTATGGGGTGCTCCCCTCCAGGGCCACTTCGGCCTCCTCCCCCACCCGCAGGTAGACCTCCTTGGGGCTTAGGGCGAGGTCCACCTGGGGGTAGAGGCGGACCTCCACCTCCTTGGCCTCCCCCGGCCCCACCTCCACCTCTTTGGGCGCCTCCACCCTGGCCCCCTCGGCCGTGACCCGCAAGGGGTAGCGCCCCGGGGGGAGGCGGAAGACCTTTTCCCCTTCCACCCGCTCGGGCTCACCCCCTAGGCCCACCTGGGCTACCCCCGGAGCCTCCCCCGTGGGGAGGACCAGGCGGAGCCTCACCCGCACCTCCCCTTCCTTAGCGGCGGGAGGAGACGGGAGGCGCACCACGAAGACCGCCTCGCCCCCGGGGCAGCCCACCTCGGCCCCGCCCTCCCGGGGCACCACGGCCCCCCGCCCCTCCACCCGGAGGAGGTTCGCCCCTGGGGGAAGGAGGGGGCGGAAGAAGTGGCCCTGGGCCTCCACGGAAAGGTTCAGGGGGTTCCCCGCCTCGTCCACCACCCGGGCCCTGGCCTCCCCGGGGGGCACGGCGCGGAGGAAGCCGTTTTCCCAGGAGGCGCAGGCCTCCAGCCTGTAGGCCACGGTGTTGGAGTACTGCTTGGCCGTGGGCGGCTGGGTGAAGCCGAAGAAGGCCAGGCCCGGCTTCTTCTCGTAGCGCACCCACTCCCGGTCCCCCGAAACCTGCCTTTCCTCCACCGACCCGCTTTCATAGCGCACCCTCGCCCTAAGCTCCTCCGGGCCGTCCTCGTCGTAGAAGTAGACGTCCAGGGGTTCTTCGGAGTAGACCGCCAGGGGTTCTGCCCAGACCCGCCCCCGCTGGTCCGGAAGGAGCCTGATGGTGGTGCTGGAGGCCGTGGACACGTCCACCACCACCGCCTTAGGGTCCAGGACCACCTGGTAGCGGGAGGCGGTGATCCTGAGGACGAAGGCGTTCTTGGCCAGGCCGGAAAGGCGGCTTTCAAAGAGGTAGGCTCCCGGGGAAAGCTCCCCCGAGAAGAAGGCCACCCAGCGGTGGGGCTCCACCCCGAAGGCCATCTCCTGGAGGAGCGAGCCCCCTTGGAGGAGGCGGAAGGTGGCCCGCACCTCTCCCCGGCCCCCGTCGTAGCGCTCGTCCCCGAGCTCCTCCTTACCCCTAAGGGCCGAGCGGTAGTCCTCGGGGTCCAGGCCGGGGGAGTAGAGGGCGAGCTCCACGCGCTCCTTTTCGGGCAGAACCAGCCAGAGGGCAAACCCCGGGCTCTCCCAGCCCAGGGCGTCCCCCACCGCGGTGGCCTTGAAGTCCCGCACCGTGCCCTGGGCCAGGGCCAAGGCGAGGAAGGTAAGAAGGAACCAAAAGGGCCTCATGGGTACCTCCAGCGCACCTGCGGGTCGGACATGAAGGGCTCCTCCAGGGCGTACTCCAGCACCTCCTCCCCCTCAAACCGGGGGAAGGCGAAGACCTTCTCCTCTCCTCCAGGCAGGGGGTCCCGCACGGTGAGCTCGGTAAGGGGCTCGGCGGAGCGGAGAACCAGGACCACGCGGTAGCCCTTCTCCAAGGGGAAGAGGCGCTTCTCCACGGTAAGGGGGCCAAAGCGCAAGGTGGTCTCCCGGTAGGCCTCGGCTAAGCCCCTTGGGGCTTCCAGGGGGAAGTCGGAGACCGTGAGGCCCTGGACCCGCACCCCGTGGCGGTACCCCTCCCCCAGGGCCTCAGGGTGGGGCCGGGGCGGGAAGGGGGCGGAGGCCGGGTCCAGCATCACCTGCCAGACCCCGGGGTCCAGGCCGCGGAAGGCGTAGCGCCCCTCCCGGTCGGTGAGGGTCTGCCAGCCGTTGGCCAGGACCAGCCGGGCGCCGGGGAGGGGGATGTCCTCGCCCGGGTCGTAGCGCCCGTTCCGGTTCACGTCCAGGTACACCCGGCCAAGGAGCACCCCGCCCTCCAGGTCCGAGGGGCCGAGGCGCATCCGGGCTAGGGCCCGGGCCTGGACCTTGGCGGTGGCCCCGCCCTGGGCCCCAAGCCCCTGGGCCTGGGCCACGTTCTCCAGGACCCCCCCTCCGCCCAGAAGGACCCGCATGCGGTACTCCAGGCAGAGGCTCGCCTTGGGGCCCAAGGGGAAGGTCCAGCGCAGGGTGCCCCCCTCCAGGACGGGCTCCATGGGGGAGAGGGCGCCGCCGCAGGGCCCCCCGCGGGCGCTTCCTTCCAGGTAGCGAAGCCTCGGGTCGGGGGTGTCGGTGAGGCGCACCTCCAGGGGCACCGAGGCCGGGTTCGTCACCTTGAGGGTGTAGGTGAGCACCCCGCCCACCGCTACCTCTCCCGGGGAAACCCGCTTCTCCAGGGCCAGGTTCAAGGAGAGAAGGGGGTGGGCCACCTCGTTGGAGACCAGGGGCTCGGGGGTCTCTTGGGAGAACAGGGTGAAGCGGTTCTGGAGGAGGGCCTCCTCGGGGGCGTCGGGCTTGACCCGGACCCGCACGGTGAAGCGGGCGGTGCCCGTGGGCAAGCTGTCCAGGGCGAAGAGGACCCGGTGGCGGCCCGGGTCGTAGGTGCCCCCGGGGGCCTCGAGGAACTCCACCCAGGGGGGGAGGGCGTCCTCTATGCGCACCCCCGAGAGGGGGCCGAAGGCGTTCTCCACCACCAGGGTGTAGACCACCTCGTCCCCCGCTCTCAGGGTGGTGCCGGGGGCGGGGCTTGCCTCCTTGCGGAGGGTAAGGGCCCCTCGAGGCCCCACCTCCAGGAGGTCCCGGGTGCGGTTCTCCTGCCCGGTGGCCAGGGAGCGGGCGGTGAGGGTGAACGCGTGGGTCCCGGGGGGAGCGAGGAGGCAGAGCTGGAAGTCCAGCCGCTCCCCCGGGCCCAGGGCCAGGGGGTCCGGGAGAGGGGTCCCGAGGAGGGTTTCCAGGCGGTAGGAGGCCGGGGTGGGCTCCAGAAGGAGGCGGTAGGTGTCCATCCCGGTACCCTCGTTCAGGAGGGTGTGGCGGAAGCAGTAGAGCTCCCCTTCCAGGGCCCCGCCTCTTTGGAGGTCCTCCCCGCTCATCTCCCCCCCGGGGAGGGCTTTGGGGTTGCCGTAGGGGCCGAGGTGGTGGAGGTAGAGGGGAAGGACCTCGAGGGCCGCCTCCGCCTCCGCTGGCCCCCCGGGGCCCTCGGCCCGGGCCCGGTTCGCCCTCGCCCCCGGGGCCGCCCCGGGGCGGGCCTCCACCTGGAAGGCGAGGAGCGCCTCCTCCCCGGGAAGAAGCCTGGGCAGGACGAGGCGGAGGCCGAGCACCGTCCCGGGCTCGGCGGTGTGCCAGGTGGCGCCGTCGTAGAACTCCACCTGGCCCTTGGGGGCATGGGCGCTTCCCGGAACGTAGGCGAGGCCCTCGAGGCCCCCAAGAAGGTCGGTGAGGTAGAGGGGGCCTGCCGCCTCCCCGCCCCCCAGGTTGCGCAGGACCAGGGTGAAGGTGGCCCGCTCCCCGGGAAGAATCCTCCCCGGGCTTGCCGCCTTGCTGAGGTAGAGGGCGGGTTCAGGAGGCCCCCCGGCCCGCACCCGGGCGTAGTTGGCGTCGTCCCGCTCCCCGCTTGGGCAAAGGGCCACCGGGGTGATGAGGAGGTCCCCGGAGGCGGTAGGGGGGAGGCTTAGGGCCAGGATCAAGGCCCGCTCCTCCCCCGCCCCCAAGGCCACCTCCCCTACCTCGGGCTCCCCGGGGTCTAAAGAGGCGTTCCCGTTCAGGTCCAGGTAAAAGCGCACCCACCCCGGGGTCCAGGGGGGGGTGCCGTGGAGGGCGTAGGAGAGGGCGAAGGTGAAGGGGGCGTTTCCCCCGTTTTTCAGGCGGTAGGGCAGGTAGGCGTACCCCCCGGGCGGGGCGCTCAGGGAAAGGCCCGGGGTGGTGGGGGTGCCGTCCGGAAAGAGGAGGGGGCGGCACACCGCCTGGACCACGGTCTCCACGGGGTTGGAGAGGTAGCGCTCCCCGGCGACCAGGGCCACGGCCTGGTTGCGGATCACCGTCCCCGCGGGGGTGAGGGCGAAGGCCAAGGAGAGGAGGAAGGGAAGAAGGGCAAGGAGGCCCCTCGCTTTCTTTTCCTTTCTCGGCTCGTTCCTGCTCATCCCTCCTCACCCTCCTTCGCCCTTGTGAAAAGCCCGCGAAAGCTTCCTCTGAAAGTTGCCTCTCGTTTTTTCGGTTTCCCCCCTCAGGGGGCCCCGCCCCGGGAAGCCCCGGGGCGGGGGGTTGGGCCTACTGCACCTGGACCCTAAGGGTGATGGTGATCTTGGCGGCGGGAGGCATCAAGTCGGCGTCGGTGATGTCGCCGTCGTTGTTGGTGTCCACCGCCACGTAGACCACGCCGCCCGTGGGCACCGAGGTGGGAGGCGTGCTGGACCAAGTGGCGCCGTCCGTGGAGTAGAGCACGCGCACGGTGCCCGTGAAGCCGCTCGCGGCGGCGCTCACGCTCAGGAAGTTGGTGTAGGCGGGCACGGGGTCGGCCACGACCACCTTCTTCAGGTTCCCGGTGCCGATGTTCTCGGCCACGATGGTGTACACGATGACGTCCCCGGGGTAGGCCTGGCTCCCATCGCTAGAGCGCACGGTGGTGGAGGTCCCCACGTAGCTCACGGCGCTCTTCTGGAGCCTGAGCTCCCCGCCCACCACGGTGGTGGTCTCGGTGGCGGTGTCGCTCGCCTTGCCGCTCGCGCTGCCGGAGCCCACGGTGCAGCTTGCGGTCACGGTGTTCACGTCCACCACGCCCACCGCCTGGCCCGCGGGCACCAGGACGCGCACATAGATGGTCTTGGTACCGCCGTTCGGGTCCACGTCAACGCCGCCCAGGGCGCCGTACCAGTTGGTCCCATCGGTGGAGTACTGGTAGGTCCAGCCGTGGGTGCCGCCGCTACCGGAAACGTTGCAGCTGGCAGAGGTGTTGGAGTTGTTGATGAGGGTGTGGGTGTAGGTGAGGGTGCCCGGGCTCGTGGTGGTGCCGGAGCGGTCGGGGTCCAGGAGCACCTGGGCCAGGGTGTTGACGTCTATCTGGGCGTAGACGTAGTCAATGGGTTCGCTGGCGGACTGGGTGCTCTGGGCCACGAAGTTGAAGCCCACGCTCACGGGAGAGGCGTTGGGCTTGAGGGTCACCACGGCCAGGTACTTGAAGGTGCCGCCGGCGGGGACCATGCCGGTGTTGGTGATGGGAGCCCCGTCGGGGATACCGTCGTCGTTGGCGTCGGCGTAGAAGAGCACGTTGTCCACTTGGCCGAAGTTAGACACCCCCTGAACGGAAAGCTGGTAGTTGTCCGCCAAGCCGTTGGGGTTGAGGTTGTCCACCCGAAGCCGGTAGACCACGGAGGCCCCGGGGTTGGCGGTGGTGGTGGGAATAGCGGGACGAGAAGTGGCGGGGTCGTCAGAGGTGTTGGCGGAGCCAGATGCCTTGCTGTGCGTGTAGGTGCCGGAGCCGTCAAGGCCACCGTAGATGTCCAGGCGGAAGCCGTCATTCACCTGGCTCACGGTGTCCGTGGTGGTGTCGCTCTTGGAGGTGTCCCCCACGCTGGTGGCGGTGACGGTGAGGCTCACGGCCGTGGTGCTCGTGTAGGTGCTGGGGATGGCGCACTTCAGGGCGAAGTTGTAGGTGCCGCCCACCGCCACCGGGCCCACGGGGCCGGAGATGGGGGTGGTGAGGTCGTCGGCCACCAGCTGGCAGGCCCAGCCAGAGGGCGCCCCGGTGTAGGAGAGGGTGAAGCTATCCCCCGTGTTCCCCGTGTTCTTGAGGGTGTGGCGGAAGGTGACCGTGGTGCCCGAGTAGGCGGTGGCGATGGTCTGGGTGTCGCCCGAGCGGGTCACGGTGTAGCCGCCCGCGGAGTAGGAGCCGGTTGCCCCGCCCTCGGGGTGGCCGTAGGGGCCCACGGCCACGTTGTAGCTCGCGCCCACGGTGTTGGTGGTGGAGTTGGTGGTGAGGGTTTCGCCGGGATCGTCGGCGTCGCCGTCGCCGTTGGCGTCAAACCGCACCGTGGCGCTGTTGCTGTAGGTGGCTCCGGCGGAGGCGCTTGTGGGCACCTGGGCCTGGAAGCTGAAGGTGTACTGGGCGCCCACGGGGAAGAAGGCCCCCGTGCCCTCAATGAGCATGCCGATCTTGATGGTGCCGTCTCCGGTGAGGGGAAGGGCAGAGGAAGTGAGGGTCCGCCAGCCGGACCCGTCGTCATCGTAGATGATGCGGACCGTGCCGGCCCCGGCGGTGCCGGTGGGCATGGCGCTCACCGTGAGGCCCGTGGGCAGGACGTCGGCGATGAGGATGCCCGTTTTAGAGGTCCCGTCCACGGTCACGGAGATGCCGTAGACGGCGTCACCGCCCACGTTCTGCCCGGAGATGGTGTAGGTGATGGTGTCGCCTGGGGCCACGGCGCCCGAGGGGCTTGCGGCTTTGCTCGCGGTGAGGGCGCCGGCGGTGGTGGCCACGGCCCGGGCCCAGTTGTCCGTGTCGGTGGACCCCCCCGCGGAGGTGCCCCGGAGGTTCAGGTTGCCGTACTCCCCGTTCTTGGCGATGTAAGGCACCGTGGCCACCACAAGAAGGCAGGCCTGCTGGCCCATGCCGAGGGTAACCGATGTGATGGGGGTGGTCTCCCCGGCATCCAGGACGCCGTTGCAGTTGGCGTCCTGGTAGATGGTGGGGCTTGAAAGGTCAAAGTTATCGGCGGTGCCCTGCTCGGTGCTTAGGTTGATGGTATCCGTGCCGTTCCCGTTGTTCTGCACCAGGTAGGTAAAGACCACCTGGCCCCCCGGGAGGGCGTTCTTGGTCTGGCCGGGGTTTGCCTCGTCTGGACCGTTGGGCGTGATGCTGAAGGCGTAGACCTGCTTGACCAGGGTGGTCACCAGGTTGGACGTGGTGGTCCTGGGCTGGCCCGCGGAGTCAATGTAGCTTGCGGAAGCCTGGTTCTGGATGGCCGTGCCCGCCGGGGTCATGGCGTAGGCCAGCCCCAGGAGCAACGCCCAAAGGAACAGCCATACGGCCTTCTTCTTCATCTCTCAACCTCCTTACCTCACAACCGTCCTAAGACTGACCGAAACCTTGGCCCCCTTGGAAAGAAGGGGGACGACCCAGCGGACGTGGGTGTACTCTTCCGGCTTTACCTCCACCTCCTTCTCCACCTCCTTTCCGCCTTCCACCACCCGGACCCGCTTCTTGAGGGGGGGCAGGCCGAAGGTCTTCCCCCCGTCAAAGCTGAACTCGGGCCTGAGGGTAGCACCCCCCACCTGGAGGGGCTTGGCGCTCCCCTCCAGGTAGTAGGTCTCCTTGGGAATGGGGATGACCAGGGCCACCTGGCGGAGGTCGCCCTGCGAGCGGTTCTCCGCCAGGAGGCGCCACTCCAGGACGTCCCCGGGCTTCACCGCCGGGGGGTTTTCCTCGTAGACCTCTTTGCCCTCTACCACCTTGACCAGGTAGGGCCGGAGGTCCAGGCCCAGGGCCTGGGCCAGGGCCACGGCCAGGGCGAGAAGGGCAAAACCCAAGAGCGCTCTTCGCATATCTCCCTCCTATAACTAAAGGATACAGGAACCTGTGAAAGAGCTGTGAAAACCTGAGCCCGGCGGGGCCTCGAGGAGGCGGACCTGGTCCTGGACGGTCTGGGGAGGGGCGGTTTACCCTCCTGACCACCGCGACCTTATGCTTGCTCTAAAATGCCCCCATGGCCTGGGTAGGCGCTTCCTCGCCGTGGGGGTTTGAGATTCGGGGAGAGGGGCTCGTCTGCTCCGTGGACGCCCGCGGGGTGCGGGTGACGAGGGGGCGGCGCGGGGCGGAGTCCCTCGCCCTCGTCGCCCTTCTCCTCGCCCCCGCCCTCGTCCTCCTCGCCCTGGGGAAGGAGAGGGCCCCTTACCTCGCCCTCCCCGCCCTCCTCCTCCTCGCCCCCCTCGCCCTCCGCTTCGGGGCCATGAGGCGCTGGCACGGGGCGGAGCACAAGGTGGTGGAGGCCCTCCTCCTCGTGGAGGAGGGGGTGGAGCCGGAGGAGGCCTGGAGGCGGGCCAAGGCCCTCTCCCCCGCCTGCGGGACGGTGGCGGTGGGGATCTCCCTTCCCATCGCCCTCGCCCTCTTGGCGATCTATCCCCCCCTCGCGCCCCTCGCCGTCCCCCTGGGGCTCTTCCTGCAC
>NZ_JBAMMI010000094.1:12258-16098 GCF_039793865.1 Thermus sp. | reverse complement strand
GCCCCCTGGTCTTGAAAGGACTTGGGGAGGGCGCTTTTTGGATTTCCCTCCCCTTCCCTGCGCGAAATGCACCTTTCGCGCATGTATAATGCCCCATGGTCCCGCCGGACGGTTCCACCATCATCTGGAAAACCATCGGTGTTAGAAAGCCCGAAAAGGTCCTTGGGGACCTGGCCCCCTATGCGGAATACCTTCTCTTGGAGCGGGGCTACTCGGCCCGGGGGGTGCGGCGCTACCTCCAGGACCTCTCCCTGTGGCTCCGCTTCCTGGAGGAGGAGGGCTTTCCCCCGGGCCCCGAGGCGGTGCGGGCCCTGCTCATCGCCAAGCGCTGGGCCCCGCGGCGGGTGCAGGGGTTTCTCGCCGCCCTCCGGAGCTACTACCGCTACCTGCGGGAAATCCGGGGGGAGGAAGTCCTGGACCCCACCGAGGGCATCGGCCGCCCCAAGGCGGGAAGGCGGCTTCCCCTGCACCCGGCCCCCGAGGAGCTTAGGCGCTTCCTCGAGGCCCTCTCGGAGGAGAAGGAGGCCCGCCTTCTGGTCGCCCTAGCCCGCTTTCTCTACGGCACGGGCCTGCGCATCTCCGAGGCCCTCTCCTTGAAGGGGCGGAACCTGGTCCTCGAGGGCGGCCACCCCGTGGCGGTGCGGGTGGTGGGCAAGGGCAACAAGGAAAGGCTCGTGCCCCTTTCCCGCACGGCCCAGGGGGCTCTTCTGGAGCTGGGCCCGCCCCAGGGGAATGTGCCGATTTTCACGTTTCTTCAGGGAAGGCGCCGGGGCCATGTCCCCTCGGCCCGCTGGGTGGAGGCCAAGTTCCGGGAGGCCGCCCTGAGGGCGGGCCTGGACCCCAGGCGCTTCACCCCCCACAAGTTCCGCCACGCCTACGCCACCCTCCTCGTGGAGCGTGGCGTGGAGCTGGACGCGGTGAAGGACCTCCTGGGCCACGAGTCCATCGCCACCACCCAGATCTACCTCCACGCCTCCCGGGAGCGCCTCAAGGAGGCGGCCTCGAGGCTCCCCGAGCTCTAGGCGCCTAGGGCCGAAGGGGAGAGGAACTCTTGTCCCTTCGCCCAGGTTGGGCTGACCTAACAAACGACCGTTAGCCATGGACCGCCGCAACTAGATCCTCACCATCGCCGGCTACCTCTTCAGCCAGCGGGGCTACCACGCCACCAACATGCGGGAACTCGCCCGCCACCTGAACCTCCAGGGCGGAAGCCTCTACGCCTACATCCAGTCCAAGGAGGAGCTCCTCTTGGAGGTGGTGCGCCAGGCGGCGGAGAGGTTCCAAAGGGTCTTGGAGGAGCTTCCTAGAGGAAACCCCGCAACCCGGATGAAGGCCCTCGTCAAGGGCCACCTGCGGGTCATCGCCGAGGAGCTTCCCCGGGCCACGGTCTTCTTTCACGAGTGGAAGCACCTCTCCCCTCCCCTCCTCGAGGAGGCCAAGGCCCTGAGGCGCCGCTACGAGGAAGGCGTCCAGGCCGTGGTGGAGGAGGGGGTGCGGGCGGGGGTGTTCCGGGTGGAGAGCGTGCGGCTCGCCACCCTCTTCGTCCTTTCCGCCCTCAACTGGACCTACCAGTGGTACCGGCCCGAGGGTCCCCTCTCCCTGGATGAGCTTTCGGAAGCCTACGCCAGGCTGGTCCTCAAGGCCCTTGGCGTGGCTGCTTCCCCGGAAGGGGAACACAGCGAGGAAGGAGGCGAGGATGGTGAAGCTTAGGATCGGCTACCCCGAGGACCCGGACTACCAGGAGAGGCTAGAGGAGTTTGAGGCCCGGATTGCCCGGGGGCAGAAGATTGAACCCGGCGACTGGATGCCCGCGGAGTACTGCAGGCAGCTCATCCGCATGATCTCCCAGCATGCCCACAGCGAAGCGGGTGGAGTCCTACATGCCCCCCAGGACCCGCTACAGCCTCACCGAGGCGGGGCGGGAGCTGGAGGCGGTCATCGCCGCCATAGAGCGCTGGGCCCGCAAGCACCTCGAGGCCCCGGTGGCCTAGCCCGTCCCGGAGGCGTCGCCAGCAAGGGGCATCGTCAGTCCGCCGCCCCCGCCAGGTACTGCAGGTAGTTGGCCAGGCCCATCTGCTGGAGGAGCTCCCGCTGGGTTTCCAGCCAGTCCACGTGGGCTTCCTCGTCCTTGAGGATCTCCGCCACCAGGTCGCGGGTGCCGTTGTCCCCCAGGCTTTGGGCCAGGTTCATGGTCTCGTTGTAGCCCTTCACCGCCTGGAGCTCGCCCTCGTAGTCCTTGAAGAGGACTTCCTCCACGCTCTTGCCAATCCTGATCTCGGCGATGCGGCTTACCTCGGGGAAGCCCTCCAGGAAGAGGATCCTCTCAATGTGCTTCTCGGCGTGCCGCATCTCGGTGATGGCGTGGGCCTTGAGGTGGCGGGCCAGGGCCTTTAGGCCCCAGTTCTCCACCATCTCGGCGTGGACCATGTACTGGAGGATGGCGGCGAGCTCCTCGGAAAGCCTTGCCTGCAAGCTCTGGATGACCTCGGGGTGCCCTTTCATATGGCCTCCTCCCCTACTCTACACCCGCGGGAAGGAAGGCGAGGGTCCATCCCTGGAAGAGGCTGTGCCGGGGGGCCTCCTCCCTTGGGAAGTCCTCCCGGAAGTGGGCGCCCCGGCTCTCCTCCCGGGCCAGGGCCGCCCGGGCGAGGAGGCGCATGAGGAGGAGGAGGCTTCCCGCCTTGAGGCGGTCCCTACCGGCCCGGTCCACCTCCTCCAGGGGTACGGCCTCCGCCCGGCGGAGGAAAGCGAGGAGGGCTTCTTCGCGCCGCACCACCCCGAGGGCCTCCCCCGCCTCCTCCCTCAGGGCCGCCACCGCTTCCGGTGGGGCTAGGGGGGAAGGCCACTTCCCCCCAAAGGAGGGCCCCCGCCACCCGGTTCCCGGCGACGAGGAGGCTTAGGGCTTGGGCGGGGACTACGGGGCGGAAAGCCGCTCCAAAAGCCCTTGGAGGAGCAAAAGCCCGCTCCGGTCCCCGCCCAGGTGGAAAACCCTCGCGCGGGAATGCCCCCCTTCCCGGGTGGGCTCGGGGTGGAAGGGAAGGCCGAAGGCGCGAAGCCTTTCCAGGTGGCGGGGGGCTTCCTCCAAGATGGAGCGAGCCACCCCTTCCTCCACGAGGCCCCGGCCGGCGGTGAGGGTGTCCCGGAGGTGGGCCTCCAGGTCCTCCTCCCCCACGGGGAAGGCCACCCCCCCTTGGGCCCAGGGAGTGGAGCCCGCGGGGAGGGGGTCTTTGCTCGCCAGAAGGACCCGGGCTCCCCTTTCCTTCGCGGCCAAAGCGGCGTAGACCCCCGCCACCCCGGCGCCCAGGATAAGGAGGTCGGCGGTAAGGCGCTCCATCAGCCCACGGCCACCATGCACCATGGCCTCGAGGGCCCGCCTCGCCCGCTTCGCCACCTCCTCGGGCATCCGGATGGCGTGGCGCATCTCCTTCAAGGAAAGGTAGACCTTCTCCAGGGCGATCCGCTTCATGTACTCGCAAACGGCGTCGGGCTTCACCGGGAAGAAGGCCTTTTCCGGGGCCTCCTTTTTGAGGCGGTGGAACCCCGCGTGCACGTGGCACTCCCCGAGGAAGAGGTCCATCTTCCGCCCCGTGGCCCGGGTCACGTGGGCCCCCAGGAACATGTCGGGGACGAAGTAGATGGCCCGGTCCTCCGGGAGGCGGGAAACCGCCTCCACGGCGTTGGCGCTCGTCACGCGCACGTCCGCCAGGGTCTTGACCTCCGCCTTGGTGTTGACGTAGGCCACCACGATCCCGTCCGGGTGCTTCGCCTTCCAGGCCAGGACGTCCTCGGGGCGGATGCTTTCGGCGAGGGAGCAGCCCGCCTCGAGGTCGGGGAGGAGGA
>NZ_JBAMMI010000094.1:0-12158 GCF_039793865.1 Thermus sp. | reverse complement strand
TCGGGGCGGATGCTTTCGGCGAGGGAGCAGCCCGCCTCGAGGTCGGGGAGGAGGATGGTCTTTTCGGGGTTAAGCCCAACGAGTCCCCCACGAAGTCCACCACCTCCTACCTCGGGGAGCTGGTAAGAGTGGGCCAGGATGACGGCGTTGCGCTCCCGCTTGAGCCTTAGGACCTCTTGCGCCAGGGCTTCCCCACGCATCCTAATGTAGGGCCTCCCCTACGGAGACGAAGCCCTGTTCCCAGAAGTGCTCGTCGTAGGCGAAGGCTTTTTCCAGCCGCCTTTCCCGCATGAAGAGGAAGCTCGTCCAGTCCACCAGGCTCACCTCCCGCCTGCCCGAGGCAAGGAGGGCCGTGAGAGCGGCGCGGTGCAGGGCCTCGTCCACGGGCGCTACCTCCACCACCCCCATGAGGTCGTGGACCAGGGCCCGCACCGCCTCCACGCCGAGCCGCCTTTGGACTAGGGCCACGCTCTCCACCACCACGTAGGCGTGGGTCGTCAGCGGCCATCGGGCCTCGAGGAGCTCCCGGAAGGTCCGGGCGGCCTCCTGGTGGTGGGCGTCGTCCCGGTCCAGAAGGGCGTAGAGGGCCGAGGTGTCAAGGAAGACGGCCAAAAGCCTCCTCCAGATACCGGTCGTGGGCCTCGCTCACGTCCCCTCGGCCGGAGGCGAAGCGGCCCAGGGCGAGGAGGGCCCGCCTGGCCTTGTCCTCGTAGCCCTCCTCCTCCAAAAACCGCTCCACTGCCCGGCGCACCAGCTCCGCCAGGGAAACCCCTTCCGCGCGGGCCTTGGCCTTGAGCCGCGCCCACTGGGCCTCGGTGAGCTGCACCTGGGTGCGCACCATGCCATCATGATAGCACATATTGCCATCATGGGTGCACCACCAGGAGGGAGAGGTCCAAGGCCTTGGCCGAGTGGGTGAGGGCCCCCACGGAGACGTAGTCCACCCCGGCCTCCGCCGCCGCCTTCGCCCGCTCCAGGGTCATGTTCCCGCTCGCCTCCAGGGGGACCGGCCCCCCCACGCGGCGCACCGCCTCCCTTAGGGCCTCGAGGGGGAAGTTGTACCTTGTGGTAGTGGGGGGCCTTCGCCTTGGCCCGCCGCACCGCCTCGCCCACGCCCCCCGCCGCTCGGACGTGGTTCTCCTTGAGGAGGATCCCGTCAAATCCAGGGCGCGGAACCCCGGGGTGGTCTTGCGGGCGTCCAGGACCTGGGCCTTGGTGCCCGCCAGGGCCTCCACGTAGGCCCGGGTCAGGGTGGCGATCCCGGAAAGCCTCTGCAGAAGGTTGAGGGCGAGCCTCGGTTTCTCCATTTGTGTAAACGTTCACGATAAAATCTGCACGTGAAAACTCTCCCCACACCAGAAACAAACCCCGGCTCTCGGAGCCTGACGGCGCTCTGACAAAAGCGTGGTGAAGTGAAGCCGGGGTGATAGGGATGAAAAGAAGGGACCTCCTCAAGACCACAGCCCTTATAGGAGGGCTGGCCCTCGCGCCCAAGGGTTTGACCCAGGGAGCTCCCCAGAACCGGCCCTCTCTGGGCCGCAGGTACCGCAACCTGATCGTCTACGTTTACGACGGGTTCTCCTGGGAGGACTACGCCATCGCCCAGGCCTACGCCCGCAGGCGGCAGGGCCGGGTCCTGGCCCTGGAGCGGCTCCTCAGCCGCTACCCCAACGGGCTCATCAACACCTACAGCCTCACCAGCTACGTCACCGAGTCCAGCGCCGCGGGGAACGCCTTTTCCTGCGGGGTGAAGACGGTGAACGGGGGCCTAGCCATCCACGCCGACGGCACCCCCCTCAAGCCCTTCTTCGCCGCCGCCAAGGAGGCGGGGAAGGCGGTGGGCCTGGTGACCACCACCACCATCACCCACGCTACCCCGGCGAGCTTCGTGGTCTCCAACCCCGACCGCAACGCCGAGGAGCGGATCGCCGAGCAGTACCTGGAGTTCGGGGCCGAGGTCTACCTGGGGGGCGGCGACCAGTTCTTCAACCCCGAGAGGCGTCAGGACAAAAAGGACCTCTACGTCCTCTTCGCCCAGCGGGGCTACGGGGTGGTGCGCACCCCTGAGGAGCTTTCCCGTTCCAACGCCAGCAAGCTCCTCGGGGTCTTCTCCTCCAGCCACGTGCCTTACGAGATAGACCGCCGCTTCCAGGGGGTGAAGGTGCCGAGCCTCAAGGAAATGGTGCAGGCCGCCTTGCCCCGCCTCGCCGCAAGCCGCCAGGGCTTCGTCCTGCAGGTGGAAGCGGGCCGGATCGATCACGCCAACCACCTGAACGACGCCGGGGCCACCCTTTGGGATGTCCTGGCCGCCGATGAGGCCCTGGAGCTCCTCACGGCCTTCGTGGACCAGCACCCGGACACCCTCCTCATCCTGGTTTCCGACCACGCCACCGGGGTGGGCGGCCTCTACGGGGCGGGGCGGAGCTACCTGGAAAGCTCCCGGGGGATTGACCTCCTCGAGGCTCAGCGGGCGAGCTTTGAGCACATGCTCCGGGCCCTTGGAAACTCCCCCGAGGCAAGCCAGGTCAAGGAGGCCTTCCGGGCCATGAAGGGGGTGGCCCTCACGGACGCCGAGGCGGAGACGGTGGTGCGGGCCATCCGGGAGAAGGTCTACTGGCCCGAGGGGGTGCGGCACGGGGTCCAGCCCGCCAACACCCTGGCCTGGGCCATGGTGCAGCGGGACGCCCGGAAACCCGACCGGACCAACATCGGATGGTCCTCGGGCCAGCACACGGCAAGCCCGGTGGCTCTCCTCCTCTACGGCCATGGCCTCCGCTTCGTGAACCTGGGCCTCGTGGACAACACCCACGTCTTCCGCCTCATGGGGGAGGCTCTGGGAATCCGGTACGAGAACCCGGCGATGTCTGAGGAGGAGGCCCTGGAGATCCTCAAGAGCAAGGCCCAGGGCACGCTCCACCCCCAGGACGCCTTGGCCTAAGGCCCCCCGGCTCCTCCTTCCTTGCCCCCGCCTAAGGGCGGGGGTCCCTTTTCCCCCGGCCCCGGATCCCAGCCCCGAACCGCGCCTTCCGCCACGCTCAAGAAGCGCTCCGCCGCCCCCCTGAAGGCGGGCAGGTAGAGGTGGACGAAGCTCGCGAGGACCCGTCCGTCGGTGAAGCCCTCCACCTCCTCTCCCCCTACCCGGCGCCAGGCGGGGCTTGGGGAGGAGGGCAGGCGGGCGTAGTGGAACTCGTGCCCCTTGAGGCGGTCCCCCTTTCGCGCCACGGGACTATCCCTCAGGGCCTCCACCTCCCGGTAGCCGAGGACGGGCCTCTCCGCCATGCGGGCCTCCCCCGGCACAAGCCCCACCATGGGGAAAAAGCCCTCCCCCACCCAGAGCCCCCGGGCCAGGTACATGTACCCCCCGCACTCGGCCACCACGGGGCCGGGGAAGCGGCGGATGGCCTCCCGCAGGGCCACGTTCGCGGAAAGCCTCTCGGCGAAGAGCTCCGGGTAACCGCCCCCGAGGAGGAGGGCGTGGGCTTTGGGGAGGGCTTCGTCCTCGAGGGGGCTGAAGGGGACGAGCTCCGCCCCCAAGGCCTCCAAAAGCTCCAGGGCCTCGGGGTAGTAGAAGGCGAAGGCCCGGTCCCAGGCGTAGGCCACCCGGGCCCGGGGCGGGCGCCTTTCCGGGAGGAAGGGCAGGACCTCGGGAAGGGGCGGGGTGGTGGCGGCGAGGGCCAGCACCCTTTCCAGGTCCACGCGGAAGGCCCGCCGCAGGGCCTCGAGGGGCGGGGCCGCCTCCCCGGCCAGGACCAGGCCCAGGTGCCGCTCGGGGAGGGCGAGGGCGGGGTCTTCGGGAAGCCAGCCGAGGAGGGGAAGGCCCACGGCCTCGAGGGCCTCCTTCAGGATTCCCGCGTGGCGCTCCGAGCCCACCCGGTTGGCGAAGACCCCCACCACCCGCACCCCGGGGCGGAAGTCCCGGAAACCCTGGGCGAGGGGGGCGATGGAGCCCGCCATCCCCCTGGCGTCCACCACCAGGGCCACGGGGGCCCTAAGGAGCCTCGCCACCTGGGCGGTGGAGCCCACCTCTCCCCTGGGGTCCTTCCCGTCAAAGAGGCCCATCACCCCCTCTATGAGGGCGAGGTCCGCCCCCCTCGCCCCGTGGCGGAAGAGGGCGAGGAGGCCCTTTTCATCTAGGAAGAAGCCGTCCAGGTTGTAGGGCCTCTGGCCTGAGGCCTTCTCCAGGTGGGTGGGGTCAAGGTAGTCCGGCCCCACCTTGAAGGGCTGCACCCTTAGGCCCCGCTCCCTCAGGGCCAGAAGAAGGGCCAGGGAGACCGTGGTCTTTCCGGCGCCCGAGTGGGGAGCGGCGAGGAGGAGGCGCACGGCCTCACCGGGGGGTCAGGGCCTGCAGGAGCCTGGCCGCCTCCGCCTGGGCTAGGTTTCGGAAATCCTTAGGTTCCTTGCCTAGGACCTCGGCCAGGGCCTCCAGGTAGGCGTCCAGGTACTCCTCCGAGATGAGGGCAGCCACGGTGAAGGCAAGCCTCCGCCAGGACCCCTCCAGGGCTCGGGCCTCCTCCAAGGGGAGGGCCTCGTGGGCCCTCTGGACCACCTGCTCGGTGATCCAGTTCCACATGCTGGTCATCATGGCGTTGGTCACCCCACGCCGCACATGAACCAACCCCACCAAGGCCTGCCAGGCGAAGTACTGCCCGTTGAAAGGCCCCGCTAAGGTGCGGAGGTACCAGTCCCTTAAGGTCTTCTCCCGGAAGGGCCTCTCCCCTTCCCTGAAAAGGGCGCGGGTAGGCGGATGGGCGAAGAGAGTGTCGTAGAAACCCCGGACCAGGTCCTCGGTGAAGCTCTCCAGTAAGGCGCGGTGGCGAGCCAGGACCTTCCCATCCTCCACGGGACGGAAGCGGGCTTGGGGCGGGAGTTGGGCCCAGATTTCCTGGGCTATGCCGTAAAAGCGGGCCAAGGTTTTCTCCGTCATCGCCTAAAGCATACCTCCAAGGAAACCCCTAGTGCTCTATTCCCCTCTGGGCCGGTACCCCCAGGTCAAAGGCGTGCTTCACCTTCCGCATCTCCGTCACCGTGTCGGCCAGGGCCAAGAGGGCCTCGGGGGCGCCCCGGCCCGTCACCACCACGTGGACGTGGGGCGGCCTCGCCCTCAAGACCTCCAGGAACTCCTCCAGGGAGACCCAGCCGTAGCGCAAGGGGTAGGTGGCCTCGTCCAGGACCACGAGGTCGTAGGCCCCGGAGAGGAGGGCCTCTTTCGCCCGCGCCCACCCCTCTTGGGCAAGGAGGGCGGAGCGGGCGAGGTCCCGGCTCTTCCAGGTGAACCCGTCCCCCAGGCCTTCTATGGGGATGCCGAGGAGGGCGAAGGCCCGGTGCTCCCCGAAGCGGGCGGTCTCGTGCTTGAGGAACTGGAAGATCCGCACCTTTAGCCCTCGGCCGAAGGCGCGGAGGGCGAGGCCGAAGGCGGCGGTGCTTTTGCCCTTGCCGTCCCCGGTGTAGACCAGGAGGAGGCCCCGCCTCTCCCCTCTGGGCTTCTCGTAGGGCTTCACCCGCTTGGGCTCTTCCACAAGGCATAGCCTAGCAGGTTGGCGACCTCGCAAAGGGCGATCATGGCCCCGAGGGCGTCCCCGTTCAGCCCCCCGAGGCGGGCCCAGGCCAGGCGGGCCACCCCCCAGGCGGCGAGGAGGCCGAGGAGGGCGGGAAGGGGGTAGAGGAGGGGGAAGGGCAGGGCAAGGAGGAGGGCAAAGGGCCAAGGCCCCCCCCGGACCAGGCCGGCCATCCCCGGGCCCAGGAGGGGGTAGCGGTGGAGGAAGGGGAGGAAGGCGAAGCGGGCCCACCCGGGAAAGAGGAGGAGGAAGAGGGGGTCTCGCACCAGGGCCAGGGCCTGGAAGAGGAGGAGGAGGTAGACGTCCCCTACCCCGAAGGCGAAGGCCCCCAGGTGGGGGTCCTTGAGGATGCGGAGGCGCTCCTCCTTGGGCCTCGCCCCTAAGAGGGCGTCCGCCAGGTCCAGAAGGCCGTCCAGGTGCAAAAACCCCGTGAGGCCGAGGAGGAGGGCCACCCCTATGGCGGCGGAAAGCCCCGGGGGCAGGGGCGAAAAGGCGAGGAGGGCCAGGGGAAGCCCGAGGAGGTAGCCCGCCAGGGGGAAGAAGGCCACGCTCCGCTTGAACTCCCTCTCCCCTACCTCCGCAGGGGCCACGGGCAACACCGTGAGGAGGGCGAGGGCGAGGCGGAGGGCCTTCACCCCCGGGACACCCCCGCCTCCTCAAAGGTGGCCATGTGGAGGATGCGGGCGGCGGCCCGGAGGAGGGGCATGGCGAGGACCGCCCCCGTCCCCTCCCCGAGGGCCAGGTCCAGGTCCAAAAGGGGCCTCAGGCCTAGGGCCTCCAGCTGGTGGCGGTGCCCGGGTTCCCGGGAGAGGTGGCCGGCGAAGAGGTGGCCCTGGAGCCCCGGGGCGAGCTTCCAGGCCAAAAGGGCCCCCGCGGTCACGGGAAAGCCGTCCAGCACCAGGGGAAGCCCCGCCTCGTAGCCCTCGAGGTAAACCCCGGCGATGGCGAGAAGCTCAAGCCCCCCCACCTCGGCCGCCACCTCGAGGGGGTCCATCCCCGGGCGGAGGCGGGCGAGGGCCCGGGCCACCGCTTGGCGCTTCCGCCTCAGGCCCTCCTCCCCCACCCCCGTCCCCCGGCCCACCACGGCCTCAGGGGGAAGGCCGAGGAGGGCGGCGGTGAGGGCGGCCGCCGCCGTGGTGTTCCCGATGCCCATGTCCCCGGCGGCGAGGAGGGTGGCCCCTTCCGCGATGGCCCGCCTCACCGCCTCCTTTCCCGCCAGGAGGGCCTTTTCCGCCTCCTCCCGGGTCATGGCGGGGCCTTGGGCGAGGTTTCCCGTCCCCGGGCGCACCTTGCGCTTGAGAAGCCGCGGGTGGTCGGGAAGCTCCCCCACCACCCCCACGTCCAGTACGTACACCTCGCAGTCCGCCGCCCGGGCGAACTGGTTGATGGCGGCGCCCCCATGGAGGAAGTTCAGGACCATCTGCCGGGTGACCTCCTGGGGGTAGGCGGAGACCCCCTCGGCCACTACCCCGTGGTCGGCGGCGGCCACCACCACCGCCCCCCGGCCGAGCTCCGGCTTCACCCGCCCCTGGAGGGCAGCGAGGCGCACCGCCACCTCCTCCAGGAAGCCCAGGGAGCGGGGCGGCTTGGTGAGCTGGTCCATGCGGAGCCGGGCTTGGGCCAAGACCTCCGGGTCCACCATGGGGGAGAGTTTACCCTAGGGGCATGGAGCTTTGGCTCGTGCGCCACGGGGAAACCCTCTGGAACCGGGAGGGGAGGCTTCTCGGCTGGACGGACCTCCCCCTCACGGAGGAAGGGGAGGCCCAGGCGAAAAGGCTTAAGGGGAGGCTTCCCCCTCTTCCCGCCTTTAGCTCCGACCTCCTGCGGGCGCGAAGGACGGCGGAGCTTGCGGGCTTCACCCCCTCGCTTGCCCCAGAGCTTCGGGAGATCCACTTCGGGGCCCTGGAGGGGGCGCTCTGGGAGGACCTGGACCCCGTCCACAAGGAAGCCCTCCTCCGCTTCCAGGGCTTCCACCCCCCGGGAGGGGAAAGCCTCCTGGCCTTCCAGGAGCGGGTCTTCCGCTTCCTGGAGGGGCTTAGGGCCCCTGCGGTCCTCTTCACCCACGGGGGGGTGGTGCGGGCGGTGCTGAGGGCTTTGGGGGAGGACGGCCTCGTGCCCCCGGGAAGCGCGGTGGCGGTGGACTGGCCCCACCGGGTATTGAAGGTCCCGTGAGCCTCCTCCTCGCCCTCCTCCTGGACGCCCTCCTAGGGGAGCCCCCGCCCCGGCTCCACCCCGTGGTCTGGATGGGGCGGTACCTCGCCTGGGCCTGGCCCAGGGTGCGGGGCTTCTGGTCCGGGGCCCTCTATTGGACCCTCGGGGCCCTTCTCTTCGCCCTCCCCGCCTTCCTCCTGGACCTCCTCCTGAGGCCTTTGGCCTGGGGCTGGGTGGCCTTGGGCCTCCTCCTCAAGCCCCTCTTCAGCCTGAGGATGCTCCTCCTGGAGGTCCTGGCGGTGGAAAGGGCCCTGGGGGAGGGCCTAAAGGCGGGAAGAAGGCGCCTTTCCCGCATCGTGAGCCGCAGAACCGAAGACCTCTCCGAGGAGGAGGTGCGGGAGGCCGCCTTGGAAAGCCTCGCGGAAAACCTCTCGGATAGCCTCATCGCCCCCCTCCTCTACTACGCCCTCTTGGGCCTCGGGGGGACCGCCCTCTACCGCTACGCCAACACCGCCGACGCCATGTGGGGCTACCCGGAGCACGGGGCGAGGGGCACCTTCGCCGCCCGGGCGGACGACCTCCTGAACCTCCTCCCCGCCCGCCTCACCGGGCTTCTCCTCTGCCCCCCAAGGCTTTGGGGAAGGCTTTTGCGGGAGGCCCGCAAGACCCCCTCCCCCAACGCGGGCTTCCCCATGGCCGCCCTGGCCCTGAGGCTCGGGGTGCGCCTGAGGAAGCGGGGGGCCTACGCCCTCAACCCCCTCGCCCCCTCTCCCGAGGCAAAGCACACCCGGAAGGCCCTCTGGCTCGTGGGGGGCCTAGGCTACGGGGTGGGGCTCCTCCTTGCGGCGGCCACGGGGCTTGGGTAGGCTTTGAAGGTGGAGCGGAGCCGGGACTTCCTGCTCCAGGCCAAGCGGGACCTGGAGCAGGCTAGGCTTTCCCTCCGGGAAGGGTTTTTTGAGTGGGCGGCCTTCGCGGCGCAGCAAGCAGCGGAGAAAGCGGTGAAGGCCGTCTTTCAGAGGCTAGGCGCCGTGGCCTGGGGCCACTCGGTGGCGGGCCTCCTCGAGGAGCTCGCCCAAAACTTCCCTGTGCCCGAGGCTTTGCTGGACGCCGCCAGCGAGCTGGACAAGGCCTACATCCCAAGCCGGTACCCCGACGCCCTGCCGGAGGGCGCCCCCTTTCAGCGCTACCGGCGGGGCGAGGCCGAGCGCCTCTTGGGACACGCGGAGGCGGTGTATGCCTACTGTGAAGGTGTTCTATCCCAGATGGAGGAGGGAGGAGCTTCTCCTCCGCCTCGAGGAGGGGCTTAAGGCCCTGGAAAAGGAACTCCTCCTCCTCGAGGCCTGGCTCTTCGGCTCCTGGGCCCAGGGAAGGGCCTTGGTGGGGAGCGACGTGGACCTCCTCCTCCTCTACCGGGGGCCCCGCCGGGAGGACCTCCACCGCCTGGCCCGAAAGGCCTTCCCCGGCCTTCCCCTGGAGCTTCACGCCTACACCGAGGAGGAGGCGGCCCGCCTCGAGGCCGTCCTCGCCCGGATGCGGGAGGGCGCCCTCCGCCTCCGTCCTTAGCCTGAGCCCCAGTCGGCCTCCCACGGCTTCCCTACCATGGAAGGCATGCTGGACGACGTCCTCCGGCCCATCCACGGCGGCACCGACGAGGGCCGCGAGCCCCTCTACGACTTCTCCACCAACGCCAACGCCCTGGGCCCGAACCCCGTGATCCTGGAGAGGCTTAAGGCGGTGGACCCGAGCCGCTACCCCGACCCCCTCTACCGGAGGCTCAGGGCGGCCCTGGCCGAGGCCCACGGGGTGCGCCCGGAGCAGGTGGCCGTGGGCACGGGCACCAGCGAGCTCATCCACCGCCTGGCCCGCTGGACCTACCTGCGGGGGCCCATCCTCCTCCTTCCCCCCACCTTCAGCGAGTACGCCCGGGCGGCGAGGGCCCTGGACCTCCCCTTGTGGGAGGCGGAAAGCCCCGAGGCCTTCCTGGAGCTCCTCCCCAGGAGTTCTTTAGCCTTTCTTTGCGTGCCCAACAATCCCACGGGGGAGGTCTACCCCTTTTTGGAGGAGGCCGCAAGGCGCGCAGGGGGGGCCTTGGTCCTGGACCTCGCCTACTACGACCTCATGGAATCCCCCCCTCCCCTCCCCCAGGGGGCCTTCCGCCTCTATAGCCCCAACAAGGCCCACGGCCTCACGGGGGTCAGGGCGGGGTACCTCGTGGCCCCCCTGGACCTCACCCACTTCCAGAACCTGGCCCCGAGCTGGCCCCTTTCCGTTTACGGGGAGGCCCTCCTCCAAGCTCACCTGGACCCAGAGGCCCGGGCCTGGCTGGAGGAGAGCAAGCGGGAGCTCCTCCGGCTCAGGCGCCTCCTGGCCCAGGGCCTGAGGGACCTGGGCCTCGAGGTCCGGGAAAGCCCGGCGAACTTCCTCCTGGTGCGGGTGGGGAAGGCCACGGAGGTAGCGAGGGCCCTTAGGGAAAGGGGCCTAAGGGTGCGGGACGCCACGAGCTTCGGCCTTCCCGAATGGCTCAGGCTCTCCGCCCAGAGGGAAGAGGCCATAGGGGCGCTCCTCCTCGCGCTGGAGGAGGTCCTCGCCGGTACGCTTAGGACGTGAGCCCGGAGCTCGCCCGCTACCTGGAGGAGGCGATGAGGCGCCTAGCCGAGATGTTCCAAAGGCGCCGGGACCTCCCCTTCCCCTAGGGGGTCCTACGGGAGGCGAAGCGGTATCGGTCACCAGCCCTAGGTCCACGCCCCCCTATAATGGCAAGGGCATGATCCTGGTCACCGGCTTTGAACCCTTCGGGGGCCTACCTCACAACCCCTCCCAGGCTCTCCTCCTGCCCGAAAGGGTCCGGGGAAGGCCCTTAAGGCGGGCCCTCCTGCCCGTGGACGCCGAGGCGGTGGGGGAGGCCCTCCAGGCCCTCTACAGGGAGGGGCCGGAGGCCGTCCTTCACCTGGGCCTGGCCGAGGGCCGACCACTTCTCTCCCTGGAGCGGCTGGCGGTGAACCTGCTGGACTTTGAGCGTCCGGACAACCGCGGGCGCAAGCTGGAGGAGGTTCCCATCGTTCCCGGAGGGCCCCTGGCCCTGCCGGCCCGCTTTCCCGTCAAGGCCGTGCTGGCCCGCTGGAAGGAGGCGGGCATCCCCGGAAGGCCAAGCCTGTCCGCGGGAAGCTACCTCTGCAACCAGGTTCTCTATCTTTCTCTGTATCACCTTCCGGAAAACGTGCCCGTGGGGTTCGTCCACATGCCGCCCGACGAAACCCTGGCCTTGGAGCGGCTGGGCCCCTACGTGCCCCTCGAGGTCCAGGCCCGCGCCGTCCTCCTTGCCCTGGAGGCCCTGTGAGGGTCCTCTTCCTCACCGACGCCACCCGCATCGGTGGGAGCGAGGTTTACCTCGTGGAAATGCTCCCCCGCCTCAAAGCCCTGGGAATCCTACCCGAAGCCGCCCTCCCCTTGGCCGAGGGAAACCGAAAGGTGCGGGAAACCTTACGGGAAAGGGGCATTCCCGTCCACGCCTACCGGGCCCTCCGGGACCTTCCCCGCGGATTTGACCGGGTGGTGGCCTCCGCCTGGTACCCCTGGAGCTACCGGGCCTTCTTCTGCCGCTTTCCCCGCCTCACGCTTCTCGTCCACGATCAGATAGAGATCTTCTACCCCCTGGGAGGACGCTACCTCTACCGCCTGGGCTACCGCCTCCTTCAAGCGCCGAACCTCCGGCGGGCCGAGGCCGTCCTCACGGTCTCGCATTGGGCCGCCCGGTGGCTGCGGGAGGTCCACGGGGTAAGCCGGGTCCACGCCGTGCCCAACGGCGTGGACCCGGAGCGCTTCCGCCCCCCCCTCCCCGGGGAAAAGGCCGCCCTCCGGGCACGCTACGGCCTAAGGGGCTTCACCGTCCTCGTCCCCGCCCGGATGAGCCCGGAGAAGAACCACCTGGCCGTCCTCCTCACCGCTAGGCTCCTTCCCCAGGTAGACTTTCTCCTGGTGGGGACCGGGGAGCTTCTGGGCCTCTGGCAGAAGACGGCCAGGCTTTTAAAGTTGGGAAACGTGCGCTTCCTGGGCCGGCGGGAGGACATGCCGGAGCTCTATCGGGCGGCGGACGCCGCCCTCCTCCCCACCCTGGGGGAAAACCAGAGCCTGGCCACCCTCGAGGCCATGGCCTCCGGCCTCCCCGTGGTCACCACCCCCATCCCCGCCCAGGCGGAACTCATCCAGGACGGCCTAACCGGCAGGCTCGTCCCCCCTCACCCCAGGCGCCTGGCCCAGGCCCTACAGGAAGTGGGCCCGGAGCTGGGAACGCGGGCGCGGGCTTTCGTGGAAGCAACCCACTCCCTGGACCAGGCCGCCCGGAGGCTCGCGGAGACCCTGAAGCGACTGCGGGAGGAAGGATGAAGGTAGATTATCTCATCGTTGGCGCGGGCTTCACCGGGGCCACCTTGGCGGAGCGGCTGGCCTCGGCGG
>NZ_JBAMMI010000093.1:30924-73524 GCF_039793865.1 Thermus sp. | reverse complement strand
GAAAGCATAGCGGCCACTATTTTTTCAGGCCCAGGGATAGGTAGCAACTTGGGTGATTATACCGGCTTGGGCTTGAGCGAAGGGTCCCAGCCCTCACCTAAGGCGCCGCCAAAGCTCGGGGCTTAGCAGGAGGGCCACGGGCAGGATCTCTATCCGCCCCGCCCACATCAGGAGGATGAGCACCCCCTTGGCCAGGGGGTGGAGGCCGGCGTAAGAGCCCATGGGCCCCACGGGGCCCAGGCCCGGGCCGATGTTGCCGATGGCCTGGGCGCTGGCGGTGAAGGCCACCACGAAGTCCTTTTCCAGAAGGGCCAGAATCAGGGTCCCCGCGGCGAAAAGCAGGGTGTAGAGGAAGACGAACACGGAAACCTGGCGCAGGGCTTCCTCGGAAACCACCCTCGGCCCCAGGCGCAGGGGAAGCACCGCCTGGGGGTGAAGGGTGCGGGTGATCTCCCGCCTGAGGAAGCCGAAGAGCAAGAGCCAGCGCACCACCTTGATCCCGCCCGCGCCCGAGCCCGCGCTTCCCCCCACGAACATGAGGAGGACCAAAACCGCCTGGGCGGGGACCACCCACCCCGCGAAGTCCACGCTGGCGAAGCCCGTGGTGGTGAGAATGGAGACCACCTGGAAGAAGGCGTGGCGGAGGCTTTCCTCGAGGCCGTAGAGGTGATGGGTGTAAAGGTAGAAGGCGAGAAGGACCCCCGCAAGAAGCACCAGGGCCGCATAGGCCCGGAACTCGGCATCCCGGAAGAGGGGCCTCACCTCGCGGCGGAAGAAGAGGCGGTACTGCAGGAGGAAGTTCACCCCCGCCAAAAACATGAAGAGGGTCCCCGCCCACTGGGCCCACGGGGAGTAGGAGGCGAAACTCTGCGGATTGGGGCTAAACCCGCCGGCGGGGGTGGTGGCCAGGGCGTTGGCCAAGGCCTCAAAGGCGGGGACCCCCGCCCCGAAGTAGGCCAAAAAGGCCAAGGCGGTGAGGAGGAGGTAGACCCTAAGCACCGCCTGGGCGGTGTGGCGAAGCTTTGGGGTGAGCTTCTCCTTCTCCACCCCGGTGGCCTCGGCGAAGAAAGCCTGGCGGCCCGCCACCTGGAGCTGGGGGAAGACCACCAGGAAGAGGAGGACGATGCCAATGCCGCCCATCCACTGGGTGAAGCCGCGCCAGAGGAAGAGGCTTTGGCCGAAGCGGCCGAAATCGCTGAGCACCGTGGCCCCGGTGGTGGTGAACCCGGAGACCGCCTCAAAGAGGGCGTCCAGGTAGCCAAGCCCTCCGGAAACCCAGTAGGGCACCGCCCCCAAAAGGGGCACCGCCAGCCAAAGGAGGGCCACGCTGGCGAAGACCTCGGCCCGCCTGGGCTGGGCCTCGGGGTGCCCCAGGGCCTGGAGGAGGCGCCCAAGCCCAAACCCCAAAAGGGCCGCCAGGGCGAAACCCCGGGCGTCCTCGCGCCAGAGAAGGGCCAGGAGGGCGAACCCCAGGAGGAGCCCCCCAAGGCCCTGGTAGGCGAGGCCCAGGAGGTAGAGGGTGGAGCGGAACCCCTCCTTAGCCGAGGATCCGAGCCACCGCCGCATCCGCCACCTCCCGGGCCGCCACCAGGAAAAGCCGATCCCCGGGGAGGGCCTCGAGGCCCTCCCGGTAGAGCATCACCCGGTGGTCCCGCTCCAAGGCGATGGGGGCCACCTGGGGCCCCGCGAGGCCCGCCAACGGCTTGGGAGCGAAGCTTTCGGGAAGCTCCACCTCCAAAAGCTCGATGTTCTCGTCCATGGTGGAGACGTGTTCCACGTTCTCCGGACCCAGGAAGTCCAACACCGCCCGCACCGCCGCCTGGCGCGGGGTTAGGGGCAGATCCACCCCCACCCGCTCAAACAGCCGGCGGGTCCCGGAGCGGGACACGCGGGTGATGACCTTGCCCACCCCGAGTTGCTTGGCGAGGAGGGAGGCCAGGAGGTTCTTCTCGTCGTTGTCGGTCACGGCCACCACGGCGTCGGCCTCCGCCATCCCCTCGGCCTCGAGGAGCTCCAGGTCCGTCCCGTCCCCGCGAATGACCAGGGCCTCGGGGAGCTCCTGGGCGAGCCACTGGCACCGCTCCAGGCTGGGCTCCACCACCACCACCTCCACCCGGCGGCGCAGGAGCTCCTGGGCCACCAAAAAGCCCACGTTTCCTCCGCCCAGCACCATCACCCGCCGCACCCCCCGCCCTTCGGCGAAGTGGGCCTCCAGCTCGGGAAAGGCCTTGGCCGTGGTGGCGAAGAGGAGCTTGTCCCCCGGGTGCAGAACGAGCCCGGGGAAGTCGGGGTGGGCGAAGCTCAGGAAGCCCCCATCCCGCACCACCCCTACCACCAAGACCCCCTCGGGCCACGAGAGCTCGGAGAGGGGGCGGTGGGCGTAGGGGCTCCCCTCCTTCACCCGGTACTCCGCGTAGCGAAGCCGCCCCTCCGCCAGCTGCTCCACGTCCACCGCCTCGGGCACCAGGATCACCTCCACGATCTCCCGGGCCATGGCCCGCTGGGGCCAGAGGACCCGGTCAATGCGGGTGCCCAGGATCTCGGCGGTGCGGGGGTCGGTGAGGACCTCCACGTATCCCCCCTTGCCCACGAAGCAGAGGACCTGGGCGGCCCCAAGCCCCTTGGCGAGGAGGCTTGCCAGGAGGTTCACCTCGTCGGAGTCGGTGCTGGCGATGAAGAGGTCCGCCCGGTCCACCCCGGCTTCCCTCAGGGTGTCGGGGTCCGTGGCCCCCCCCACCACCACCTTGACGTCCAGCGGGGCGAAGCGCTCCTTGGCCTGGGGGTTGCGGTCAATGACCACCACCTCGTGGGTCTTCTCCAGGGTGCGGGCGAGCTCCCCGCCCACCTCCCCGCCCCCGGCGATGACGATGTACATACCGCCCCTATCCTACGCCTGGACCCCAAAGAGGTCGTAGGCTTCCGCCCGGGTGATGCGCACGGGGATCCTCTCCCCCACCCGCACGGTGCCATCGGTCTCCACGTAGACCACGCCGTCGATCCCGGGAGAGTCGCGGTAGGTGCGGCCCACGGCGAGGCCGGGCTCGGGGAGCTCGTCCACCAGGACCTCGAGGGTCTTCCCTACGAGGCGCTGGTTCTTCCTGAGGCTCACCCGGGCCTGGAGCTCCAAAAGCCTCGCCTTCCGCTCCTCCTTCACCTCCTCGGGCACGGGGTCCGGGAGGCGGTTGGCCTCCGCCCCCTCCACCGGGGAGTAGGCGAAGACCCCCACCCGGTCCAGCTCGGCCTCCTCCAGGAAGTCCAGAAGCATCTGGAAGTCCTCCTCCCTTTCCCCGGGGAAGCCCACGATGAAGGTGGAGCGCAGGGCGAGCTCCGGCACCGCCTCCCGCCAGGCCTTGAGGGTCTTGAGGTGGCTGTGGTACCCCCCGGGGCGGCGCATGAGGCGGAGGATCCGCTCCGAGGCGTGCTGCAGGGGAACGTCCAGGTAGGGGAGCACCTTGCCCTCGGCCATGAGGGGGAGGAGGTCCTTCACGTGGGGGTAGGGGTAGACGTAGTGGAGGCGGATCCAGGCCCCGAGCTCGGCCATGTGGGCGAGGAGGTCCTTAAGCTCCGCCCGCACCAGGCGCTCCCCCCAGAGGCTCGCCCGGTGCCCGAGGTCCACCCCGTAGGCCGAGAGGTCCTGGGCGATGAGGAGGAGCTCCTTGGTGCCCGTGGCCACGAGCCTCGCCGCCTCGGCCAAGACCTCCCCGGCGTCCCGGGAGCGGAGCCTTCCCCGGAGCTTGGGAATGATGCAGAAGCTGCAGCGGTGGTCGCACCCCTCGGAGAGCTTCAGGTAGGCGTAGTGGCGGGGGGTGAGCTTCACCTGGGGGGGGACGAGGTCCAAAAAGGGGTCCCGCGGGGCGGGGAGGACCTCCTGCACCGCTTCCAGAACCCGCTCCACCTCTCCCGGGCCCGTGACGGCGAGCACCTGGGGGTGGCGCTCCCGGATCTTCTCGGGGCGCGCCCCCAGGCACCCCGTGACCACCACCTTGCCGTTTTCCCGGAGGGCTTCCCCGATGGCCTCGAGGCTCTCCTCCACCGCGGGGGTGATGAAGCCACAGGTGTTCACGATGACGAGCTCCGCTTCCCCGTAGGTGGGGCTCGTCTCGTAGCCTAAGGCCTTGAGCCGGGAAAGGATCTGCTCCGAGTCCACCAAGGCCTTGGGGCACCCCAGGCTCACAAAGCCGATCTTCGCCATACGTCTCCCGGGGCCTAAGGGCCCAACAAAGGAAGAGTATAGCCAAGAAGGGAGGCCTTTTCCAGCGGGCCCCTCAGGGAAAGCTCCGGGTGAGGGGCTTGCCAGGCTCCCCCAAAGGCCCGAGGTCCTTCCCCTCCAGGATGACCCGCACCGCTCCCGGGTTGCCGGAGCGCACCTCCACGGGCAGGTCAAAGGCAAGCTCCGCCCCCACCTCGGGGATGCCCTCGTAAAGCCGCTCCCCTCCCCGGGTGACCCGAAGCCAGCTCCGGCCCTCCACCTTAAGGACGAGCTTCCCCGAGGAGGCCGGGGCCTCCTGGGGAGGCGGCCCAGGGTTCTCGGGCAGGGCCTGAAGGCGGTAGCGGAGGGCGAGGGGCCGGTCCAGGGAGATCTCCTCCTCCACGGGCCGGTATCCGGGAAGCTCCAGGCGGAGGACCCGCCTTCCCCCCTCCAGGGGCGGGGCCTCCAGGGGGGTCTGGCCCAGGTAAAAGCCGTCCAGGTAAACCCGGGCCCCAGGGGGCTCGGAAGCCACCCTCAAGGGGTAGCGCTCCGGCGCCTTGGGCGCGGGCTCGGGAGGAAGCTCCACCACCCGGGCGGGGCTTGGCCGAAGAAGGAGGTAGGCCCCGTAACCCAGGCCCAAGAGGAGGAGGGCCAGGAAAAGGCCCCAGGGAAGGCGCCGTCCCTTGGGGCGGGGAGGAGGGAGAGGAGAAACGGGGGCGGCGGGGTACAGGGAAAGGAGGGGCTCGGGGTCCAGGCCCAAAAGGAGAGCGTAGCGCCGGAGGTACCCCCGGGCCAGGGCGGGCTCGGGAAGCCGCTCAAAGCGGCACGCCTCCAGGGCCTCGAGGACCGCCACCTTCAAGGCCAAGCGGGAGGCCGCCTCCTTTAGGCTTAGGCCCCGCTCCTCCCGCGCCCGTCTAAGCCTCTCCCCCAGCTCGCACACAAGACTATTCTAACCCCGAAAGGGCCAGGGCCACGCGGGCCGCCAGGCGGGCATTTTCCAGGAGGAGCCTCCGGTTCACCCGGTCGGTCTCCCCCTGGGAAAGCTCGCCGAGGCGGCGGAGGAGGTAGGGGGTGAGGGCCTTGCCAAAGATGCCCTCGCGCGCGGCCTGGCGGTTGGCCTCCGCCACCATCCGGGCCACCTCCTCGTAGGGGAGGCCCTGGGAGACCGGGTTCACCAGGAGCACACCCCCAAGGCCGAGCTCCTTCGCCTTGCGGAAAAGGAGGGCGGCCTCCAGGGGCGTCTCCACCCGGGCAGGCAGGGGGTACGGGGAAGAGGGGGCATAGAAGGCGGGGAGGCGGTCGGTGCGGTAGCCCACCACGCTCACCCCCAGGGTCTCCAGCCGCTCCAGGGTGGCCGCGAGGTCCAGGATGGCCTTTGGCCCCGCCGAGACCACCAGGATGGGGGTGCGGGAGAGGGCCACGAGGTCGGCGCTCTCGTCGTAGGGCTCGGGGTGCACCCCGCCGATCCCCCCGGTGGCGAAGACCTCTATGCCGTGGAGGTGGGCCAGGTGGGCCGTGGCGGCCACGGTGGTGCCGGCGCTCTTCCCTTGAGCCAGGAGGGCGGCCAGGTTCCAGAGGCTGGCCTTGTCGGCTCCTCCTTGGGCCAGGCGGGCCTTTTCCTCGGGGGTTAGGCCTAGGCGCACCTCTCCCCCCACCAGGGCGATGGTCTTGGGGGTGGCCCCCTCCTCGCGCACCGCCTCTTCCAGGGCCTCGAGGGTTTCCAGGTTCAAGGGGTAGGGCAGGCCGTGGGTGAGGACCGCGGACTCCAAGGCCACCAGGGCTTCGGGCATGGCTTTCAGTATAGGCCTACACCTCGGGCCAGACCCAAACCTCCTCCCCTACCCTGAAGCCGTGAAAGAGGAGCAGCTCGGGGGCAAGCCGTAGCTCCACCCCAAGCCCCTCTGCCCCCTCCACCGCCAAGGAGGCCTCCCGGGCTCCCCGCACCCGCACCCGGGCAAACTCCCCGTAGTGGACCCGCCAGGCGGCGAGGAGAAGCCCGTCCACCTGGGCCCCCCGCTTCCCCAGGGCCACCCGGAGCCTGGCGGCGTGGGGCACCCTGGGGGCCACCTCCACCAGGCGGAGCCGGGCCAGCCGCCCCAGGCGCTTGAGCACCTCCCCCAGGGGAAAGCCCGTGGCGGGAAGGAGGTCCAGGGGGCTTTTACCCCCTTCCAGGGCCAGGAGGAGGGCGAGCTCGGCGGGCTCCAGGGTGGCCTCGGCCTCTTTGGCCTTCGGACTTGGCCGCACCAGGTCAAAAGGGCCCACCTCCACCCCCTCGTCCAACAGGCGAAGGGCCTCCAAGAGGTACCCCTCCAAGGGCCCGCTTAAGGAAGTGCGGGGCGCCCGCTCCCCGGGAAGAAAGCGAAAATCCCCCTCCTTAAGGGCGAGAAGGGCGAGAAGGGCCTCCTTCCCCTCCTTCCCTCGGTAGGCGGCGTGCACGGGCCTACCGCCCTCCAGGTAAACCTCCCCCCCCTCCACCCGGAAGACCCCGGTCTTTCCCCCCTGGGCCAAGAGTTGGAGGAGGTCGATGGGCCCTAAGAGGCGGAAATCGCCTTCCATAAAGCCCCCAGGTAGCCTTCCCCGAAGAAGTGGACGTGGGCCAAGAGGTAGTAGACCTGGTAGCGGGGAAGGGCCCTTTCCACCTCCTCGGGAACGGGGTAGGCCTCCCGGTACGCCCGCCAGAAGGTCTCGGAAAAACCGCCGAAGAGCCGCATCATGGCCAGGTCCACCCCCCGCTCCCCCACGAAGAAGGAAGGGTCCAGCAGGACCGGACCCCTTTGGGAAAAGTGCACGTTCCCGTGCCAGAGGTCACCGTGCAGGGGAGAAGGCCCCTCCGTGGGCAAAGGCCTGTGGAAAAGGGCCTCCACCTTGGGGCCCAGCCCGCCCAGCCGTTTCCAGGTGGCCCTTAGGAAGGGCTCCACGCACCGCAGGAAGAAAAACTCCGTCCAATCCCCCCCTTGCCTCCCGGGCAAGGGAAAGGTGCCCAAGAACCCGGCCCCCGCCCAGTAGGCCTCCCCCCGCCCCCGGTGCAGGGCCGCAAGCCCCCGCCCCAACCCCTCCCAGTCCTCAGGGCCTGGGGGGAGGTACTCCAGCACCAGGCCCTCCTCCCCCCACCAGTAGACCCTAGGGACCGGCGCGCCCCAGGCCCTCAAGGCGGAAAGCCCCTCGGCCTCCGCAGGAAACAGGCCTCGAGGAGGGTCTTCCGCCGTCTTCACCACGTAGGCCCCCACCCGGTAGACCCGGGCCATATCCCCCCCGTGGAGGGGGACAGGAGGGCCTTCCGCCTCAAGCCCCGCCTTCCTCAACAGGGACAGGGGGTCCATGCCTTTCCAAAAAGGCCCTGGCCGCGGCCTCCACCGTCCAGTAAACCTCCCGGCAGTCCTGGAGGTCCCCGTAGTAGGGGTCCGGCACCTCCCCCCCACCCAACTCCTCCAGGAGGAGGCGGGCCTTGCCCCGGGCCTCGGGAAAGCGCCTTTCCACCTCCCGCAGGTTCTCCCGGTCCATGACCAGGATGTGGTCGTAGTAGCGGGCGTCCTCCGGGGTCATGGCCCGGGCCACGTGGGGGAAGTAAGCCCCCTCCTCCTCCAAGACCCGCCGGGCCCTGGGGTCCATGGGCTCCCCGGCGTGCCAGGACCCGGTGCCCGCCGAGTCCACCTCAAAGTGGGCCTCGAGGCCCCGCTCCTTCAGGAGCTTGCGGAAGGCTCCCTCGGCCAGGGGGCTACGGCAGATGTTTCCCAGGCACACGAAGAGCACGCGGACGGGCCGGTCCATGCCCCCATCATAAAGGGCCCCAGCCCGGTTCCCCCACGCCGGCACGGGGTGGCCTCAGTAGGGCACCTCCGCCACCACCTCCGTCCCCTTTCCGGGCTCGGAGCGCACCAGGAAACGCCCTCCCCTCGCCTCCACCCTCTCGCGCATCTGGGTAAGGCCAAACCCCCCTAGGCCCGCCGCCTCGGGGCTTTGGAAGCCCTTGCCGTTGTCCCTCACGGTAAGCCTTGCCCCCCGCTCTCCCAAGGGCTCCAGGACCACCTCCACCCGGGTGGGCTTGCCGTGCTTGGCGGCGTTGGTGAGGGCCTCCTGGAGCACCCGGAAGAGGACCAGCTCGCTGGCCTGGGAAAGCCCCACCCGCTCGGGCAAGGAGAGGAGCACCCGGAAGCCCGCCTGCTCGGCGAAGGCCTGGGCGTAGCGCCGCACGGACTCCAGAAAGCCGTAACGCTCCAGGTCAATGGGCCTTAGGGCGAAGATGCTCCGCCGGACCTCGCGGATCTGGGCCCTCAGGGCGTCCTTGACCTCCCGGAGGGCTTTAAGGGCCGCTTCCTGGTCCTTGGCCAAGAGCCTTTCCGCCAGGTCCAGCTTCAGGGCCATGAAGGCCAGGCTCTGGGCCAGCCCATCGTGGATCTCCCGGGCGATACGGGTCCTCTCCTCGTTGATGGCGAGCTCTTCCGCCCTGAGGTAGGCCTGGGCGTTCCGCACCGCCAGGGCCACCTGGGAGGCCAAAAAGGAGAGGAAGGGGATGCGGCGGGAAAGCCCCTGGCCTCTCAAGACCAGCACCCCCACGGTCTCCCGGGCCCTGAGGGGCAGGGCCAAGGTGTCCCGGGCCACGAAGATGGGGCCTTCCAAGGCTCCTCGCCAGGGGCCTTCCGGGAGAAAGGGGTGGCCCGGGAGATCCAGGTCCCGCACCACCCGGGGCACCAGGAAGCCCTCCTCGTCCAGGAGGAGCACCCCTCCCCCCTGGGCCTCGGCCCAGGCGCGGATGCGCTCCAGAAGACCTTCTAAGAGCCGGTCCAGGTTGGCCTCGGCCTTCAGGGCCTGGTCCACCTCGTAGAGGGTAAGGAAGTCCCGGCTCCGGGCCACCACGGACTGCAAGGCCCCCGCCACCTCGTGGGCCAGCACCTCCAAAAAGACCCGGTCAGGGGCCTCAGAGCAGGCTTCCAGAAAGCCCCTTAGGCCGGGGAGCTCCACCCTGAGCCCCCCGCACTCCTCCCCCGCCCGCACCCCCTCCACCTCCAGGGCCACCCCGTAGCCCAGGGTTTCCTGAAGGGCTTGGGCCAGGCGGCCTGTGGCCTCCTCCAGGTTCTGGCTCTTTAGGGCCTCCCGGAAGATCCTCCCCGCCGCCTGCAAACGGCGGTTGGCCTCCTCCAGGGCCCGCTCGGCCCGGACCTTTTCCAGGACCTCCTGGGCGATCCACTCCAAAACGGCGTAGGTCACCAAAGGCCCCACCAGGCCGTAAAAGCCCAGGCGGAGCCATAGGGTCATGTCCTGATGCCGGTAGGGCAGAAGGGCCAGCTCAAAGGCCACCACCACGGCGGCGATCAAGGGCGGGAGGAGCCTTTGGGCCAGGCGGACCAGGCGCAGGAGGTTCTCGCTAACCATCTCGGTTCTTCATCCGGTAGCGGCTTTGGTGGAGAAGCCCCCTCAAGAGCTGGACCTCCCCGGGGGAAAGCCTCGCCTTGTGGAGGATGCGCCTCAGGCGGCGCATGGCGTAGGGGAAGCGGTTGGCATCGGTGAAGCCGATCTCCAAAATGTAGCGCCCCAGGTCCTGGAAGAGGGCCTCGAGGGCCGAGACCTCCGCCAGCTCCTCCTTAGGCCCCCCTTCCCCCTGGGAGGCCGCCTTGAAAAGCTCGTAGGCGAAGACCACCACCGCCTGGGCCAGGTTCAGGGAGGGCTGCTCGGGCGCCGTGGGGATGGTGCCGATGAGGTGGGCCAGGTCCAGCTCCTCGTTGGTGAGGCCGAAGGTCTCCCGGCCGAAGACCAAGGCCACCTCCCCCTCCGCGGAAAGCACGTGCCGGGGCACCTCCCAGGCGGGCACCACGGGAGCGGGGTAGAGCTCCCTCGGCCTCCCCGTGGTGGCCACCACCCGCTGCACCCCCCGAAGGGCCTCGAGGAGCCCAGGGGCCACCACCGCCTGGTCCAGGATCTCCTCCGCGTGCACCGCCAGCCAGTAGGCCTCCTGCGCCCAAGGCGGGCCCACCCGGGGCCCGGGGTTCACCACGTAAAGCCGAGAAAGGCCGAAGTTGCGCATGGCCCGGGCCACGGCCCCCACGTTCATGGGCTCCTGGGGCTCCACCAGGACCACGCGGACCTGGGCGAGGAGGCTCATGGGGTCCCCTCCGGGGGGGGTTCCTGGGGCGGGGGGGCCTCCGGTGGAGGGGGCGGCGGAGGCTCCTTGCCCCGGGGGAAGACCATCTGCACCCCGCCTTGGGAGGCGTACCCCGAAAGGAGGTCCACCCGCGCCCGCACTAGGCCCGAGGGCATGGGGAAGTCCCCGCTTGGGCGGCCCCTCAGCGCCTCGGCCACGAAGTCCCGGAAGATGGGGGGGTTCACCACCGAGCTGGAGGGCTCCCGCCCGCCCATGCGCAAGGGCTGGTTGTCGTCCCGCCCCACCCAGACCACCACGGAAAGCCCTTGGGTGAGGCCGGCGAACCAGAGGTCCCGGGCCTCGTTGGTGGTCCCGGTCTTCCCCCCCACCACCCGCCCCGGAACCCGCGCTCCCTTGGCCAGGCCCTTTTCCCCCAGGTCGTACACGTACCCCTTGAGGAGGTCCCAGCCCTGGTAGGCCGCCAGGGGGTCAAAGAGGCGGCGCCTTTCGGGGGCGGCCTGGTAGAGCACCCTCCCCTCGCCGTCCTCCACCCTTTGCACGTAGAGGGGGGCCACCCGGTAACCCCCGTTGGCGAAGGCGGCGTAGGCGGCGGCCAGGTCCACCGGGGTAATGGAAGCCCCCCCGATGGCGATGGCCAAGGTGGGGTACTTCACGGCGAACCCGGCCCGGGAGAGCTTCTCCGCTACCCGCTCCACGCCGATGGCCTGGGCGGTGTAGATGGCGGGCAGGTTCAAGGAGAGGTCCAGGGCGTAGCGCACGGTGATCTCCCGGTTGAGAAAGGTGCCGGAAAAGTTCTTGGGCCGCCAAAGCCCCCCAGGCTGGCTGGGGTCGGGGAACTCCAAGGGCCTGTCCGGCACCAAGGTGGCCTGGGTCCAGCCCGCCTCAAAGGCGGTGGCGTAAACGAAGGGCTTGACCGCGCTCCCCGGGTTCCTTAAGGCCCGGGTGGCCCGGTTGTACTCGTCCCCTTCCCGCCGCACCCCCCCCACCAGGGCCAAGACCTCTCCCGTCGCGGGGTCCAAGGCCACCAGGGCGAGCTCCGCCCCCTCAGGCAGGCGGGCCCTACGGGCCACCTCCTCCGCCGCCCGCTGCATGGCGGGGTCCAGGGTGGTGTAGACCTTAAGCCCCCCCTCCCCGTAGACCTTCTCCTTGCCAAAGCGGGCCTCGAGGAAGCGCCGCACCTCCAGGACGAAGTGGGGGGCCATGCGGTAGTCCAGCTGCCTGAGAAGGCGGGCTTCGGGGTCCACCAGGCGGGCCTCCAGGAGGTTGCCCTGGGCATCGTAGCGCGCCTCCCAGCCCTTTGGGACGAGGGGCTCCTTCCAGGCGGCCTCCGCCACCTCCTCGCTCACCCACCCCTCCTCCACCATCTTTTGGAGGAGAAGGCGCATCCTTTCCCGCACCCCCTTCAGGTCCTGGTAGCGGGCGTTGGGCGCGGGGATGAGGGAGGCCAGGTAAAGCCCCTCGGAGAGGGTGAGGGCGGCAGGGTCCTTACCGAAATAGGCCTCCGCCGCCCCCTTGATGCCCACGGCGTTCCCCCCCCAGGGCACAACGTTTAAGTACATCTCCAGGATCTCCTCCTTGGTGTAGCGCCTCTCCAGCTCTAAAGCCAGGGCCCACTCCTTGAACTTCCGCTCCAAGGAGCGGGCCTGGGCCAGCTCCTTAAGGAGGGTGTTCTTGATGACCTGGGTGGTGATGGTGCTTCCCCCCTGCAGGTCCCCCCGGGCGATGGCGTAAACCGCGCCCAAAACCCTAAGAACGTCCACCCCGTAGTGCCGGAAGAAGCGGCGGTCCTCGGAGAACACCACGGCGGCCACCGCCGCCGGGGAGACCTCCGCAAGGCGGACCAGGCTCCGGTGGATGGCCCTACCCTCCTCCACGCTGGCGATCTGGGCCAGGGGGGTACCGTCCCGGGCGTAGAGGGTGGAGGTGGCGGTGAGGCGCAAGCGCTCAAACTGGGAGAGGTCCGGGAGGCCCCGGGTGTAGGCGTAGGCCAGATAGCCCAAGGCCAGAAGGACCCCAAAGAGAAGCCCCACAAGGGCGAGGAAGAGAAAGCGCAACGCCCGCACGCCCCTAAGTTTACCCTCTAGGCCGAAAGGCCCATAAACCGAAAGAGCTTCTCCCGGGTGAGAGGCTTTTCTATGGGGGTCACCCGCACCACCTCGGCGGTGGTGCGGAGCTTTTCCTGAGGGGAGATGAGGACGGCGAGGGGGACCTCCTTGAGCCGTCGCACGTGGCGGATGCGGGCGGCCACGGCGAAGGCGTCCACGTCCAGGTCCTCGTCCAAGAGGATATGGCGAGGGGTGTTAAGCCAAAAAAGGCCCTCCCGGGCCAAGTCAAACGCCTGAACGGGGAACCCCTTTCGGAAAGGACCAGCTCCACATAGGCCCGTAAGGCCTGGTTGCGGCTTAATAGGAGCGGGCCCGGATAGTCCGCCGCCACGGAAGCGGTCTATCCGGGCTTTGCGAAAGCTGTGTGAAAAAGGTGGCTGGGGCGCGTGGACTCGAACCACGACCGGCGGATCCAAAGTCCGCTGTCCTGCCATTAGACGACGCCCCAGCGGCCAAGGCCGATTGTAGAGCAAAAGGGAAGGGACGTCAAACGTTGAAAAGAATGTAGAGGACGTCCCCGTCCCGGACCTCGTAGTCCTTGCCCTCGAGGCGCACCCACCCCCGCTCCTTGGCCCGCGCCCACCCCCCGGCCTCCACCAAGCGGTCCCAGGGGATGACCTCGGCCCGGACGAAGCCCCGCTCCATGTCGGAGTGGATCTCCCCGGCGGCCTGGGGAGCCTTGGTCCCGCGCCGCACGGTCCAGGCCCGCACCTCCTTTTCCCCGGCGGTGAAGAAAGTGAGGAGGCCCAAAGCCCGGTAGCCCGCCCGGGCGAGGCGCTGGAGGCCGCTTTCCTTAAGCCCGTAGGCGGAAAGGAGCTCCCTCGCCTCCTCCTGGGAAAGCTCGGCGAGCTCGGCCTCGAGCCTCGCCGAGACCACCACCACCTCGGCCCCCTCCTCTTGCGCCTTCCGCCGCACCGCTTGGACGTGGGGGTTTTGCTCTCCCTCGGGCAGGTCCTCCTCGGCCACGTTGGCCACGTAGATCACGGGCTTGGCGGTGAGGAGGGGGGTCTCCTTGAGGAAGCGGGCCACCTCCTCCGAGGAGGGAAAGGTGCGGGCGGGCCTGCCTTCCTGGAGGTGGGCGTAAAGGGCCTCGGCCGCCTCTAGGAGGGAAAGCTTTTCCCGGTCAGCCCGGGCCTCCTTCCTCAGGCGCTCAAGCCGCTTCTCCAGGGTAGCGAGGTCGGCGAGGAGGAGCTCGGTTTCCACCACCTCCGCGTCCTCCAGGGGGTCCACCCGGCCCATGACGTGGACCACCTCGGGGTCGGGGAAGCAGCGGAGGACGTGGGCGATGGCCGCCACCTCGCGGATGTGGGCCAGGAACTGGTTCCCAAGCCCCTCCCCCTTGTGGGCCCCTTTGACGAGCCCGGCGATGTCCACGAACTCCACGTGGGTGGGCACCACGGGCGGCACCCGCTCCCCCTTGGCGAAGGCCTTCTGCAGGGCATAGAGCCTTTCGTCCTCCAGGGGCACCACCCCCACGTTCTTGTCTATGGTGGCGAAGGGGTAGTTGGCGGCGAGGGCCCCCGCCCGGGTGAGGGCGTTGAACAGGGTGGACTTGCCCACGTTGGGTAGACCTACGATTCCTACGGCAAGCATCTTGACCTCAAAAAAAGCCCCGAACGGGGCTTCTTCCCATCCTAGCACGCGGGTTTCGTATGATGGCGAGGTATGGACCTGGCCGCCCACATCGACCACACCCTCCTCCGGCCCACCGCCACCCCGGAGGAGGTGCTTAAGGCGGCGGAGGAGGCGCTGGAATACGGCTTCTACGCCCTTTGCATCCCCCCCTCCTACGTGACCTGGGTGCGGGCCCGCTACCCCCACGCGCCCTTCCGCCTGGTGACGGTGGTGGGGTTTCCCCTGGGCTACCAGGAGAAGGAGGCGAAGGCCCTGGAGGCCGCCCTCGCTTTGGCCCGAGGAGCGGACGAGGTGGACATGGTCATCCACCTGGGCCGGGCCAAGGCGGGGGAGGTGGCCTACGTGGAAGAGGAGGTGCGGGCGGTGCGGGAGGCCGTCCCCAAGGCGGTGCTCAAGGTGATCCTGGAAACGGGGTACTTCTCCCCCGAAGAGGTGGCCCGCCTGGCGGAGGCGGCCATAGGGGGAGGCGCGGACTTCCTCAAGACCTCCACGGGCTTTGGCCCTCGAGGGGCGAGCCTTTCGGACGTGGAGCTCCTCGTCCGGGTAGCCCGGGGCCGGGCCCAGGTGAAGGCGGCGGGGGGCATAAGGGACCGGGAGACCGCCCTCAAGATGCTGGAGGCCGGGGCCAAGAGGCTTGGCACCTCCAGCGGGGTGGCCCTGGTCAGGGGAGAAGGGGGAAACCTTGGGTACTAAAAGGCCCCGTAAGAAGGAGATCGCCGGGCTTCCCGGCTACCTCGTCCTTCTCGTCCTCCTTCTCCTTTGGCTCTTCCAGGAGCTCCGCCCCGGGCTCACCCCGGAAAGGGCCCCCCTGGAGGGAGGCGGGCCTGAGGTCTACTTCATGCCCGAGGACGGGGAAAGGGCCAAGGCCCGACTTCTCGCCCTCATGGACGGGGCCCAGGAAAGCCTGGAGGGGGCCTTCTACGAGTTCCGCGACCTGGAGATCGCCCAGGGCCTCCTGCGGGCGAAGGGGCGGGGGGTGAAGGTGCGGCTCTACGGGGAAAGCGACTACCGGGAGGACCTCCGCCGCTACCTGGTGGGGGCAAGCCTGGGGCAGACCCAAGAACCTCCCCGGGTGCCCCAGGCGGCCCTAAGGGAGAAGGTGCGCCCCACCTCCCTAGAGTGCGAGGAGATCGCGGGCATTCCCGTGTGCTACGACGAGCGGGACGGCTTCATGCACCACAAGTTCCTGGTGGCGGACGGGAAGGCGGTGTGGACGGGGAGCACCAACATGACCTGGAACGCCTTCGCCCGCAACAACGAAAACAGCCTCCTCCTCCCCTCCCCCACCCTGGCCCAGGGCTACGCCCGGGAGTTCCAGGCCCTCTTCAGAGGGGAGAAGGAAGGCCTGGGCCTTCCCGTGGCCTTCCGCCTCGAGGACCCCCCCCTCTCGGGAAGAGCCTACTTCAGCCCCAAGGGAGGGGAGAGGGCGCGGGAGGCCCTCCTTCAGGCCGTGGCCCAGGCCAGGAAGGAGATCCTGGTAGCCGCCTTCGTCCTCACCGACCGAAAGCTGGTAGAGGCCCTGGAAAAGGCCCACCAAAGGGGCGTCCAGGTGCGGGTCCTCCTGGAAAGCCGCAACCTGAGGGATAGCCGCGAGGAGGACCTATTCAAGGCGGGCATCCCCGTGCGCCAGGACGGGAACCCCTACACCCTCCATCACAAGGTCATCGTCCTGGACGGGACCAGGGTGGTCACGGGAAGCTACAACTTCACCGCCAGGGCCTGGCAGGTGAACAACGAGAACCTCCTGGTCCTGGAAAGCCCCCCTTTGGCGGAGCGGTACCGCCGGGAGGTGCTGCGGTTATGGGAGGAAGGGAAACCCCTCTGATACCAGCCCAAGCCGGCTTACGCCAGCACGGGGGCCCTGGAAAGGGCCATTCCCAGGGCCGTTCTGCCTCGGCTTGGGAGAAGGATTCCCGCCAAAAGGGCACGATCCCGCCTTCGGAGGGCTCCCCCGTCCTGGTTCTGGCCTCCGGTAGCCCCCGGAGGAAGGCCCTTCTTGAGGCTTTGGGCTACCGCGTGCGGGTGGTGGTGCCGGGGGTAGAGGAAGAAGACCTCCCCCTTCCCCCTAAGGCCCTGGCCCAGGCCTTGGCCCGGCGCAAAGGGGAGGCCGTGAGGGGGGAATGGGTCCTGGCCGCGGACACGGTGGTGGACCTGGACGGGGAGGTTCTGGGCAAGCCCAAGGACCCGGAGGAAAACCGCCTCTTCCTCAGGCGCCTCTCGGGCAGGCCCCACCTGGTGCACACCGCCTTCTACCTCCGCACCCCAAAGGAGATGGTGGAGGAAGTGCACACGGCCAAGGTCTTCTTCCGGCCGCTTTCCGAGGAGGAGATCGCCTGGTACGTGGATAGCGGCGAGGGCCTGGACAAGGCGGGGGGCTACGGAGCCCAGGGCTTGGGCATGGCCCTCCTGGAGCGGGTGGAGGGGGACTTCTACACCGTGGTGGGCCTCCCCGTCTCCCGGGTCTTCGCCCTCCTTTGGGAACGGGGGTTCCGGCCATGAGGGAGACCGCCCTCCGCCGAGGCCTCCTCTTCCTTTTCCTCCTTTTGGGCCTCGCCCTTTCCGCCCTTACCCGGCCCCTGGCCCCCAGGCTCACCCTGGCCCTCTCCCCCCTCACCGCCCCCCTGCCCGCCTGGGGCTACCGCCTGGGGCAGAACCTGAAGGCGGCCTTGAGCGCCCTGGCCAACCGCCAGGACCTCTACGGGGAAAATCGGGCCCTAAGAGCCAAGGTGGCCCTCCTGGAGGCGGAGAACAAACGCCTCGCCCTCAAGGTGAACCAGCTGGAGCGCGCCCTCCGGGTCCGCCAAAGCCAGGCCCCCGGGCTTTGGGCCGTGGCCCCCGTGGTGGGGGAGGACCTTTCGGGCCTCTACCGCCGCCTGGTCCTGGGCCTGGGGGAGCGGGACGGCCTCCGGGTGGGCATGCCCGTCACCGCCCCCGAAGGGCTGGTGGGCCTGGTGGTGGAAGTGGAGGAGCGGCGGGCCCTGGTGCGCACCCTTCTGGACCCGGAAAGCCAGGTGGGGGTGCGCCCCGAGAAGGCCCCGGGGAGGGGCATCGCCCGGGGGGCCCCTCCCGGCCACCTCGTGGCCGAGTTTCCCCCCAGCGTGAGGCTCAACCCGGGGGACCTCCTCCTCACCGGGGCCCCTTTAGGGCTTTTCCCCGACGGCATCCCCGTGGGCAGGGTGGAGCGGGTGGAGCGGTCCCCGGGAGGCTTAAAACTTCGGGCCTGGGTCCGCCCCTTGGTGGACCTCTCCCTCCTGGAAGAGGTCATGGTCCTGAGGCCCCTATGATCCCCTTCCTAGCCCTTCTCACCCTCTTCCTCTCGGGGCTCCTTTCCGCCCTCTGGCCCCAAGGGGCCATGGCCCCCGATCTCTTCCTGGTCCTGGCCCTCTGGTACGCCGCCCGAAGGCCTTTTTACCTGGGCCTGCCCGCAGCCTTTTCCTTGGGCCTTCTTCAAGACCTTCTGGGCTACGGGCTCTTGGGGCTCCACGCGGTGGGCCTCACCCTGGCCACCTACGCCTTTTACGCCGCCGGCCGCCGCCTAAGCCCAGAGGGCTACCTCCCCCGCCTCTTCGCCTTCTTCTGGGCTTTTCTGGCCAAGTGGCTCGGCTACTTCCTGGTGGCCTACTGGCTCCGCCTGGACCTGCCGCCCCTGGTTCTTGGGGACCTGCTCTTGGAAGGTCTTTTCACCCTCCCCCTTTACCTCCTCGCCCTGCGCCTGGGTAGATCCCCATGATCGGCCGCCTCTACGCCCTAATGGTGTTTTTTCTCGTGGCCTTCGGCCTCCTTGGCCTTCGGGCTTGGCAGCTTCAGGTCCTGGAGCACGAGAGGTACGCCCTTAGGAGCCAGGGCAACTACCTGAAAACCGAGGGCCTTCCCGCCCCCAGGGGCCGGATCCTGGACCGCAAGGGCCGGGTCATCGCCCAGGACCGCCTGGTGGTGGACCTGGTCTACGAGGGCGGAGAAGTTCTCTTCAAGGAAAGGCTTTTGCCCCTTCTAGGCTTGAAGGATCTGCCCAGGGCCCAAGGCCCCGTGGTGCTGAAGGCGGGGGTCCCGGAGCACCTCTTGCCCACCCTGGCCGAGCTCACCGCCGGCCAGAAGAACCTGAAGCTGGTGGAGCGGGTGGAGCGCTACTACCCCAATCCCATCTCCGGGCCGGTTTTGGGCTACGTCCTCCTGGCCAACGCGGAGCAGGTGAAGCGGGGCTACAGCCCCGAGGAAGAGGTGGGCCAGGCGGGCCTCGAGGCCGCCCTGGAACCCTATCTGAGGGGAAGGCGGGGCGTGAAGGCCGTGGAGGTGAACGTCAAGGGCGAGCGCCTCCGGGAAACCGTCTTGGAGGAGCCTGTACCCGGCCAGGACGTGGTCCTCACCCTGGACCTGGACCTGCAGAAGGCGGCGGAACGGGCCCTGGAGGAGGCTTTGGACGACATCAACGCCGGTAGGCGCCTCCAGGGGCTTCCCTTAGCCCGAAGGGTCAAGGGGGCCATCGTGGCCCTGGACCCGAGGAGCGGGGAGGTGCTGGCCATGGCCTCCTCCCCCTCCTTTGACCCGAACCTCTTCGCCATGCGCCCGGTGCCCAAGGAGGTGGGGGCCCTTCTCCAAGACCCCGACCTCCCCCTCCTCAACCGGGCGGTCCAGCCCTACACCCCCGGCTCCACCTTCAAGCTGGCCACGAGCTACGCCCTCCTGGAGGAGGGGTACGTAACCCCCACCACCACCTTCCGCTGCAGCCCCTATATCGTCTTCGGCGGGCAGATCCGGCGCAACTGGGCCGGCCGGGACATGGGCCCCATGACGGTTCGGGAGGCCATCGCCTGGAGCTGCAACACCTGGTACTACCAGGCGGTGGCCCAGGACCCCCTGGGCTTCGTGGATCGCCTGGCGGAAAGAGCCCGGCTCCTAGGTCTCGGAGAGGGCACGGGCCTGGAGGTGGCCGAGAAGGTGGGCCTCCTCCCCACCCGTGCCTGGAAGCGGGAGGCTTACGGGGAGCCCTGGTACCCCGGGGAAACCCTCTCCGTGGCCATCGGGCAAGGTCCCGTTCTGGCGAGCCCCGCCCAGATCGCCCGGATGCTCGCCACCCTGGCCAACGGCGGGTTCAGACCCCAGCTCCACCTGGTGAAGCGCCTGGGCAAGGCCGAGATGCGCCCGGAGGGGCAAAGGGTACCTGGGCGCTACTGGCAGGTCCTGCAGGAGGGCCTTCGCAAAACCGTAACCGAGGGCACGGCCCGGCACGTCCTAGGCGATTTTCCCGTGCCCACCGGGGGCAAGACCGGCACCGCCGAAACCCCGAGCAAACGGGTGGGGCTGGAACACGCCTGGTACATGGGCTACGGCCCCACCGATCCGGGCGCCCCCTACCCACCCCTGGTGGTGGTGGCCTTCTTTGAAAACGGCGGGGAGGGCAGCCGGGTGGCCCTTCCTGCGGTGAAGAAGGTCATGGCCGCCTACTGGGGGATAGCCCGGTAGAATAGCCCCATGCGGCTTCGCGCCACCCCCAAGGCCCTGGCCCTTCGCCTGGACGGCGGCGAAACCCCCGAGGCCATCCGGTCCTTGGACCTGCCCGAGGGGTTACCCTTGGAGGTGGAGGTGGCGGGCCCCGTGGGCCAGGAGGTCCTGGAGGCCCTCCTCGCCCTGGGGCGGCCCCTCACCCTGTCTCCCCCTCGAGGGCGCCTCCCCGTGGGCACCCTGGTGGTGGCCAAGACCTTGCGCTCTGGAGAACGGGTGGAGCACCCGGGCACCGTGGTGGTCCTGGGGGACGTGAACCCTGGAGCGGAGGTGGTGGCGGGGGGGGACGTGATCGTGGTGGGCAAGCTGAGGGGCCTGGCCCACGCCGGGGCTTTGGGGGACGAGGAGCGCTTCATCTTCGCCCTAGAGCTCGCCGCGAAGCAGGTGCGCATCGGCCCCCATCTGGCCCAGGCCCCGGAAGGGGAAAAGGCCCGGGGCCCCGAACGGGCCCGGGTGGAGGGGGGCCGGATCGTGGTGGAGCCCTGGGCTAGAAGGTAAGGCCTCCGGTTTCCACGCCGTAGCGCTTGAGCACCAGGTAAATAATCCAGCCCGTGAGGGCCACGTAGAGCCAGACGGGGACCAGGACCCGCGCCCAGCGCCTGTGCAGGGCAAACTCCCCGCGAAAAGCCCGCCAGATGACGTAGAGGGCCAGGGGCCCGTTGATGGCGGCGAGGAGGGTGTGGCTGAGGAGCACGAAGTAGTACGCCCCCCGCCAGGCCTCGGGGCCCCCGTAGGCCGTGGTGCCGTAGAGCCCCCACTTGGCCAGGTAGAAGACCAAAAAGAGGACGGCCAGGCCCGTGGCGGTGAGCATCGCCCGGTGGTGCGCTACCCGGTTCCCTCTCCGGATGAGGGCCACGCCCCCCAGCAAGGCCAACCCCGAAAGCACGATGGACCAGACCGCCAAAAGCCCCAAGAGCTCCTTCATTTTCCCTCCCAGGTCCCGGCCAACCGCTCGGCCATGAGCCGCACCGCCTCCAGCCGGGCGGTGCGGGCGTAGCTATACCCCCTCAAGTAGTCCTCCTCCTTCCTTAAGGCCTGGTACAGACGAAGGTAAGCCACCGCCAAAAGCCCGTCCCGCTCCCGGGAAGGGGGCAGGCGGTGCAGGAGCTTGGCGATCTCCCGGATTCTGGAAGAGGCCTCAGGGTGGGGAGGTGTCTCCCTCAAGGCCCGGGCCAGATGGGCCAAGGTTTCGCCGGTATCCGGCATACCGAGGGGCAGTGTACCACGGCTAGGGAAGGCGGCGGGAGGAGCGGTTCCCGGCGGCGTCCACCGCCACCAGGAGGGCCCCTCGAGGCGCCTCCACAAAGAAGGGAACCCTCGCCTCCTTGGGCAGGGAGAGGGGGGTGAACCGTCCCCCCACCTGGAGGGTCACCCGGTCCACCCCCACGTTGTCCTCCACCCAGCCGTAAAGCCGGACCCGGGCCCCTTCCTCCTCCACCCGCTCCACCACGATGCGGGGGGGCGAGGCGTCCAGGACCAAGGGCACCCGCTTTTCCCCCCGGTTGCCCAGGAGATCCTCCGCCTCGAGGCGCACCTCCACCTGCCCCGAGGCGGGAGCCCGCAGGCGGAAACGGAAGCGGACGAGCTTCTTCCCCTTCTCCTCCGGGGGAAGCACCTCCTGGCCTCCTGCCCGCACGCTCGCCACCCCCGAGGGGTCAAAGGCGTAGCCCTCCACCAAGAGGTTCCGCCCAGGGGCGAGGCCCCCTCCGCCGGGCTCCACCAGGCCGAGTTCCGGCGGAGCCGTGTCGGGCCGGGCGCAGGAGGCCAGGGCGAGGGAAAGCAAAAGGAGGGGACGCCAGCGCATCCCCCCCATCATAGCCTCCCCTTACCTGAGGATCACCCCCAGGCGGCCGGCGAAATGGGGCGCAGGGATGGTGAAGTTAAACAGGCTCACCCCCAGCTGGACCTCAAAGTACGGGTTGATGGCGGGATCGGGGAGCCGGAGCTCCACCCCGGCAAGCCCGTGGGGGTAGACAAGGAACCCGCCGCCCCAGTAAATCCCCGCCCCGAGGCCTGCCCCGTAGTACCAGCTCGTGGGAAGCTCACCCGACTGAAAGGGGTTCTTCTGCAGGATCAGGGCCGCGTCCCCGGCGACCCCGAAATAGGAAAGGCCGACGCCAAAGCGCAGGTTATCGCTCTGGAACTGGGCCCCGAGGTAGGTGGGGTAGCCGCTGTAAACCCCCACGCCCGCGCTCTGCGCCAAACCGAGCCCCAACAACACCATCAAAGCCAAAAACTTCTTCATCACTTCACCTCCCGGTTCATCCTACCACGGCCCCGGCTCAGGTAGTATAGAGGGCATTGATGCGCACGTACCCCTCGGTGAGGTCGCAGCCATAGGCCTCCCCTTCCCCCTCCCCCTCCCCCAGGTCCACCAAGACCTCCACCTCCTCGGCCCGCATGGCCCGGCTCGCCGCCTCCCGGTCAAAGGGGAGGGCCCCCCCCTCGTAGAGGGGGATCCCCTGGAGAACGATGCGCACCCGTAAGGGATCAAACCGAGCCCCCGAGTTGCCGAGGGCGGCCAGGATCCTGCCCCAGTTGGGATCGTTGCCGTAGAGGGCGGCCTTCCAGAGGACGCTCCCCGCGATGGCCCTCGCCGCCCGCCGCGCCTCCTCCGCCGTGGCCGCCCCCCTTACCCGCACCACCATGAGCTTGGTGGCCCCCTCCCCGTCCCGGGCGATCATGCGGGCGAGCGTTTGGGCGACCTCCTCCACCGCCTTGAAGAAGTCCTCCAAGGGTACCTCCCCATAGGCCCCGTTGGCCATGAGGAGGGCCAGGTCGTTGGTGGAGGTGTCCCCGTCCACGGTCACCTGGTTGAAGGTGCGGTCCACGATGCCCCCCCAGGCCTCCCTTAGGGCCTTCTGGGGAACCAGCGCGTCCGTCACTAAAAAGGCCAGCATGGTGGCCATGTTGGGGTGGATCATGCCGCTTCCCTTGGCGATGCCCACCACCCGGGCCCCCCCCGCCTCGGCCTCGGCCACCTTGGCCACCAGGTCCGTGGTGAGGATGGCCTCGGCGAAGGGATCGGCGAAGGGAGCCAGATCTATCTGGGGTAAGCCCCTCTCTATCTTTTCCACGGGCAAGGGCACGCCGATGACCCCGGTGGAGGCGGTGAGGACCTCCCCCGGGGGAAGCCCAAGGCGCAAGGCGGCGAGCTCGGCCATGCGCCGGTCGTCCTGGAAACCCCGCTCCCCGGTGGCGCAGTTGGCGTTCCCGGCGTTCACCACCACGGCCCTCAAGGGCTTCCCCGAGGCGTAAAGCGCCCTCCCCCGGTGGATGGAAGGAGCCGCGGCCCGGTTCCTGGTGGCCACGTAGGCCCAGGCGGCGGGAAGGCCAGAAACCAAAAGGGCGAGGTCGGGCTTGCCCGAGGGCTTGATCCCCGCCCGGGTGGCCCCCGCCCTAAATCCCCTAGGAAGCCTCACGGCCATACGCCCTCCTTGGGAAGCGCGGTCTCCTCGGAAAAGCCCAGCATCAGGTTCAGGTTCTGCACCGCCTGGCCCGCCATGCCCTTCACCAGGTTGTCCAAGGCGGCGAAGACCAGGACCCGCCCGGTCCTCTCCTCGTAGAGGGGCCTGAGGTCCACCCGGTTGGAGGCGTAGGTGCCCTTGGTTTGGGGAAGGTCCTCCAAAACCCGCACGAAGGGCTCGCCCGCGTAAAAGTCCCGGTAGAGGCCCTCCAGGGCCTTTTGGCTCCAGACGCCCTCCACCTCCGCCTCGGCGGTGACCAGAATCCCCCGGGTCATGGGCACCAGGTGGGGGGTGAAGGAAAGCCGCAGCGCCCTCGCCTCCCCGTGGGTGCGCACCCGCCTCCCCTGGGCCAAGACCCTCCCCAGGTTTTGCTCCATCTCGGGGATGTGGCGGTGGGTGCCCCCCGCCTTATAGGGCTTGAGGTTCTCGTTCACCTCGGCGAAGAAGGTGCCTTCCCCCTCCCGCCCCGCCCCCGAGACCCCGCTTAGGCCCACCACGAAGCCCCCCTTTAGGACCCCTTCCGCCGCCAAGGGGGCGAGGGCCAGAGTAGTGGCGGTGACGTAGCAGCCAGGGTTGGCCACGAGCCTCGCCCCTTTAAGCTCCTCCCGGTGGAGCTCGGGGAGGCCGTAGACCGCTTCCCGGTAGAGGTCCGGGCTCTTATGGGGGATGCGGTACCAGGCCTCGTAGACCTCGGGGAGCAGGCGGAAGTCCCCGGAGAGGTCAATGACCCGTTTGCCGGCCTTTAGGGCCCTGGGAGCGATCTCCATGGAAAGCCCGTTGGGAAGAGCGAGGAAGACCACCTCCGCCCGCTCCAGGACCTCCTCTTGGGAGGCGAAGGGCCTCCCGTCCCAAAGCTGGGGCCAGGCGGCCTCGAGGGGCCTTCCCTCATGCTTCCGGCTGGAAAACCCCACGAGCTCCACCCCGGGGTGGGCCTTGAGGAGCCTGAGGAGCTCCGCCCCCCCGTACCCCGAGGCCCCGAGGATCCCCACCCTCACCACGGGACCTCCAGGCTGGCCTCGGGGAAGGCCAGGGGGGAAACCCTTTCCCCGGGCTTCACCCAGATCTGCTCCCGGTAGTGGTCCCCCTCGGGGGTGCGGAAGAGGAGGAGCCGCCCGCCCAGGAGGTCCTGGACCCAGACCTCCGGCACGCCCCCCTTGGCGTAGAGGGGGACCTTCTTGGAGAGGTCATAGTCCAAAGAAGCCTCCGCCACTTCCACCAGAAGGAGGACGTCCTCCGGCCGAGGCAGGCGCTCGCGGTAATCCCCCGGCCGAAGCAGGGCAAGGTCCGGCTCCAAGTAGGTGTCTGGGGAAAGAACCAGGGGACCCTGCACCTGGACCCAAACCTCGGGGAAGCCAGAGAGAATCCGGTTCCAGCGGTTCACGGTGTAGGCGTGGCGGGGACCTATGGGCGCCATCTGGTAAACCTCCCCCTCAAGAAGCTCCACCCCCCTCTCCGGCAGGGGAAGCTTTAGGAACTCCTCCAGGCGGAAGCGGTAGGGCCGGACCATACCCCTACTTTAGCAGGGTGAGGAGCACGGCCTTGGCGGTGTGGAGGCGGTTCTCCGCCTGGTCAAAGACCCGGCTCCTATCCCCGTGGACCGCCTCCTCCGTGGTCTCCTCCCCGTAGTGGGCGGGGAGGCAGTGGAGGAAGACGCCCTCGGGGCGGAGGAGCTGGATGAGCTCCCCATTGACCTGGAAGCCCTGGAAGTCCCGAAGGCGCTTCTCCCGCTCCGCCTCCTGGCCCATGCTGGTCCAGACGTCGGTGTAGAGGGCGTGGGCCCCCAGGGCGGCCTCCTTGGGGTCGTGGGTGAGGTGGGCCCGGGCCCGGAAAAGAAGCCCCGGGTCGGGCTCGTAGCCCTTGGGGGTGGCGACCCGCACCTTTAGGCCCACCAGGGGAGCCACCTCGAGAAGGGATTTCAGGACGTTGTTCCCGTCCCCCACCCAGGCCACCTCGAGGCCCGCAAGCCCCCCGAAGACCTCTTTCAGGGTGAGGAGGTCGGCCAGGGCCTGGAGGGGGTGGGCCCGGTCGGAGAGGGCGTTCACTACGGGGACCCTGGCGTGGCGGGCCAGGGCCTCCACCGTCTCGTGGCGATGGACCCGGGCGGCGATCCCCTCCACGAAGCGCTCCAGGTTCTTGGCGATGTCCCGCACGGGCTCCCGCTCCCCGATGCTCACCTGCTTCTGGTCCAGGTAGAGGGCGTGCCCCCCCAGGTGGAGCATGGCCACCTCGAGGGTGGTCCTCGTGCGCAGGGAGGGCTTCTCAAAGAGGAGGGCGAGGACCTTTCCCTTGAGGTCCTCCCCCCGGTAGCGCTCCCGCTTCAAGGCCTCCGCCAGGTCCAAAAGGGCCTGAAGCTCCTTGGGGCCGTATCCCGAAAAGTCCAGTAGGTCCTTGGGCCGGGCCAGGGCGTCTCCCGCCATGAGGCTTATAGGATAACGCAAGGATGCAAACTTATGCAAGAGGTGGAGCCGAGCGGGACGGGATGATAAAATGATTCCGCCTCCGAGCCCAGAAGACCCTAGGGGCCTTCTGGGCCGGGCCTTAGGGCCCCGGGGTGGTGGGGGCGACCCCGCCGCCTGCCGCGGTCGCAAAGGAGGTGGGCATGAAAAGGGCAAGCTTTTGGGTACTCCTTCTTTTGGGTTCGGCTCTGGCGCAGACGGTGCGGGTGGTGGCGGCCTCGGACCTGCAGTACGCCCTTACTGAGGTAGCCCAAGCCTTTGAGCGGAAAAACCCTGGGGTGAGGGTGGAGCTCCTCTTCGGCTCCTCGGGCAAGTTTTACACCCAGATCACCCAGGGCCTCGAGGCCGACCTCTTCTTCTCCGCCGAAAAGGCCTACCCCGAGCTTTTGGAGCGGAAGGGCCTCGCCGAGCCCGGCACCCGGAAACCCTACGCCATCGGGCGCGTGGTCCTTTGGGTGGAAAAAAGCCTCGGCTTAAAACCTGGACCCCAAACCCTCCTGGACCCCAGGGTGACCAAGGTGGCCCTGGCCAACCCGGTCCACGCCCCTTATGGCCGGGCCGCCGTCACCCTCCTGGAGCACCTGGGGCTCCTTAAACGCCGTCCCCTCACCCTCCCTGGCCTGGGCAAGCCTTTCGCCCAGCTCTCCTGGGAGGAAATCCCCTGGGAAGAGCTCACGGGGGGGGTGGAGGCCTACTGGGACGCCAGCCCCTTGCGCCAGGGCAAGAAGGACTTCACCTTCGTCTACGGGGAGAACATCGCGCAAGCGGCCCATCTCGCCCTCCACGCCACCCGGGTAGGGGTCCTAGCCCTCTCCCTAGCCCTTCACCCAGACCTGGCAGGGCCCGGGGAGTACTGGCTTGCCCCCCTGGGAAGCCACCTCACCCTGGAGCAGGACTACGTGGTCCTCAAAGGGCGGCAGCGCCCCGAGGTTCTGGCCTTCTACCGCTTCGTGGGAAGCCCGGAAGCCAGAGCCGTCTTCCGGCGCTACGGCTTCCTCCTGCCGGGGGAGTAGGGTGGACCCCCTCTTCTTTACCGCCCTCCAGCTCTCCCTAAAGGTAGCCTTTTGGACCTCCGGCCTCCTCCTCCTCCTGGGGGTTCCCCTGGCCTGGTTCCTGGCCTTCCGCTCCTTCCCGGGAAAGCCCCTCCTGGAGGCGGTCTTCCTCCTGCCCCTGGTCCTCCCCCCCACGGTCTTGGGCTTCTACCTCCTGCTCTTCCTGGGGCCGGAAGGCCCTTGGACCCGCCTCACCGGGCTTTCCTGGGCCTTCCGCCTCGAGGGACTGGTCCTCGCCAGCGTCCTCTTCAGCCTGCCCTTCGCCCTCACCGCCTACCGGGAGGCCTTCCTGGCCCTGGACCGGAACCTCCTGGAGGTGGCCCGCACCCTGGGAGTCCCCCGCCTCAAGGTCTGGACCCAGGTGGTCCTGCCCCTCGCCTGGCCCGGTCTCCTCTCGGGGACCCTCCTGGCCTTCGCCCACACCCTGGGGGAGTTCGGGGTGGTGCTCATGGTGGGGGGCTCCATCCCGGGGAAGACCCAGATGGTGAGCATCTACCTCTACGACCTGGTCCAGGCCCTGCGCTTCCGCGAGGCGGCGGAGGCCGCCCTGGTCCTCCTCCTCCTAAGCCTCCTCCTCCTGGCCCTGGCGCGCATCCTGGAAGCCAAAGGACGGGCATGGAAGTCCACTACCGCATAAGGAAGCCCATCCGCCTCGAGGCCCGCTTCCGCATCGCGGGGTTCACCGTTCTCCTGGGGGAAAGCGGGGTGGGCAAGACCACCTTGCTCAAGGCCTTAGCCGGCCTTCTCCCCGCCGAGGGGCACCCCTTCTCCGGGCTTCCCCCCGAGCGAAGGCCCGTAGGCTACCTGCCCCAGGACCTGGCCCTCTTCCCCCACATGACCGCCTGGGAAAACGTGGCCTTCCCCCTCAAGGGGCGAAACCGCAAGGAGCGGGCCTTGGCCCTCCTGGAGCGGGTGGGGCTCCTGGAGCACGCCCACAAGCGCCCGGGCCAGCTTTCCGGGGGGCAAAAGCAGCGGGTGGCCCTGGCCCGGGCCCTGGCCCGAAAGCCCGAGCTCCTCCTCCTAGACGAGCCCACCAGCGCCCTGGACCCCCTGACCCGGGGGCAGGTGCTCTCGGAGCTGGTGGACCTCCTCCGCCGGGAGGGCCTCCCCGCCCTGGCGGTGAGCCACGACCCAGTCCTGGCCGGCATGGCCGACTGGTTGGCGGTGCTGGGGCGGAAGGGGGTGCTCCAAGAGGGGCCGCCGGAGGAGGTCATGGCCGCCCCCGCCCGGGTGGAGGTGGCGAGGCTTCTCGGGTACGAGAACCTCTTTCCCGTGCGGGTGGTGGAGGGCGGGGTGGAGCGGGAAGGGGTCCGCCTCCGCCTTCCCCTCCCCCCCTGGGCTAAGCCGGGAGGAGAAGCCTGGCTCGGAATACGGGCGGCGGAGGTCCTGGTGGTGCGCCAGGACCGCCCTCCACCCCCGGAAAACGTCTTGGAAGGCCGGCTAGAACGCCTGCACCTGGAGGGGCTGGCCTACCGGGGCCTCCTCCGCGGGCCCCTTTCCCTGGAAATCCTCCTGCCTCGGCACGTCCAGGAAAGGCTCCGCCTCCAGCCGGACCAGCCCCTCCGGGTGGCCCTCAAGCCCCGCTACCTGCACCTGATGCCGGGCGAGGCGGAGGAGTAGCCCCAGGGGAAGCCCGAACTTGTTCCACACCCCCTTTAGGAAAAAGCGGGCCTGGGAGCGCTCCACGTCCAGATACCGGGCGAGGCTTCTGGGCTCCGGGGGCACCCCCCGGCCCAGGGCCAAAAGGACCGCCGCCTCCCCAGGGAGAAGCCGGGCGCCAAAACGCCCCTTCAGGCCCTCGGGAAGGCTTTTCGGGTCGTCCCTCCGGGTAAGGAAGGCGTAGGCCCTGAGATCGTAGCCCCGGAGCCCCCTTGGGGTGAGCCAAAGAACCCCCTGGCCCCGCTCCAGCTGGTCCAGCCCCGAAAGGGGCAGGCCCATGCCCTCGTTCCAGGAAAGGGAGAAGCCCCGAGGAACCAGCGCCTCGTAAACCTGAGCGTAAAGGTCCAGATTCTGCGTAAAAAGCGCTACCTGCAACGCCACACCTCCTTTCGCCAAAGGACCTATGGGCCGAAAGACCCCTTAGGCCAGGGCGAAAGGAGGGGCCCTGGGGACCAGGGCTTGGGGATGGGGGAGGCGGTGCCCGGGAAGGGGGGCGGTACGTTGGGGAAGCGCCTTAAGAGGGCGTGGCGGGGCGGGCGCCGCCACCGGGGGGAGGCCCGGAGCCACCTGGAGGCCGCAGAAGAGGGAGTGCTCCACGGAGCGCTCCTCCCCCGGGGCCTGGCAGAGGTCGGCCCTCAGCCCCGGGTTCTGCACCCGCATGAGGTACATCTGCAGGGCCACCCCGGTGGAGCCCGCCAGGGTGAGAAAGAGGTAAAGGGCTACCAGGAGCCCTCTCTGGCGCACGCCTCCAGCATAGAGGAGGCCCACGCCCAGGCGCAAGAGGTTGTGTAGAGTGGAGGGGTATGGCGGTTCGGGGCACCAAGGACCTCTTCGGCAAGGAGCTCAGGCTCCACCAGCGCATCGTGGCCACCGCCCGCAAGGTCTTGGAGGCGGCAGGAGCCCTGGAGCTCATCACCCCCGTCTTTGAGGAGACCCAAGTGTTTGAAAAGGGGGTGGGCGCTTCCACCGACATCGTGCGCAAGGAGATGTTCACCTTCCAGGACCGGGGCGGGCGCTCCCTCACCCTCCGCCCCGAGGGCACCGCCGCCATGGTCCGGGCCTACCTGGAGCACGGGATGAAGGTCTGGCCCCAGCCCGTGAGGCTCTGGATGGCGGGGCCCATGTTCCGGGCCGAGCGCCCGCAAAAAGGGCGGTACCGCCAGTTCCACCAGGTGAACTATGAGGCCTTGGGCTCAGAAAACCCCATTCTGGACGCGGAGGCCATCGTCCTCCTCTACGAGTGCCTGAAGGAGCTCGGGCTTAGGGGGCTTTCGGTGAAGCTCTCCTCCGTGGGGGACCCCGAGGACCGGGCCCGCTACAACGCCTACCTCAAGGAGGTCCTCAGCCCCCATCGGGAGGCGCTTTCCGAGGACTCCAAGGAGCGCCTCTCGCTCAACCCCATGCGCATCCTGGACTCCAAAGACCCCAAGGACCAGGCCCTCCTCGAGGAGCTTGGGGTGAGGCCCATGCTGGACTTCCTCGGGAAGGAGGCCAGGGCCCACCTTCGGGAGGTGGAGCGCCACCTGGAAAGGCTTTCCATCCCTTACGAGCTGGAGCCCGCCCTGGTGCGGGGGCTGGACTACTACGTGCGCACCGCCTTTGAGGTGCACCACGAGGAGATCGGGGCCCAGTCCGCCTTGGGGGGCGGGGGGCGGTACGACGGGCTTTCCGAGCTTCTGGGCGGGCCCAGGGTCCCAGGGGTGGGCTTCGCCTTCGGGGTGGAGCGGGTGGCCCTGGCTCTCGAGGCCGAGGGCTTCGCCCCCCCGGAGGAAAGGGGCCCCGACCTCTACCTGGTTCCCCTTCTGGAAGCGGCGGTGGAGGAGGCCTTCTACGTGGCCGAGATCTTGAGGCCGAGGCTTAGGGTGGAGTACGCCCTCGCCCCGAGGAAGCCCGGCAAGGGCGTGGAGGAGGCCCTAAAGCGGAAAGCGGCCTTCGCCGGGTTTTTGGGGGAGGAGGAGCTTAGGGCGGGCGAGCTCACCCTGAAGCGCCTGGCCACGGGGGAGCAGGTGCGCCTCCCCTACCCCGAGGTGGCGGCCTTTCTCCTCGCGAGCCTGGCATGAGAATCCGGTAAGCTTGGGAGGATTATGCGCCGCACCCACTACGCCGGAAGCCTGAGGGAAGCCCACGTGGGCGAGGAGGTGGTCCTCGAGGGCTGGATGAACCGCCGCCGCGACCTCGGGGGGCTCATCTTCCTGGACCTGAGGGACCGGGAGGGCCTGGTCCAGCTGGTGGCCCACCCGGAAAGCCCCGCCTACCCCGTAGCCGAGCGGGTGCGCCCGGAGTGGGTGGTGCGGGCGAAGGGCCTCGTGCGCCTCCGCCCCGAGCCCAACCCCCGCCTCGCCACGGGGCGGGTGGAGGTGGAGCTCAAGGCCCTCGAGGTCCTCGCCGAGGCCAAGACGCCCCCCTTCCCCGTGGACGCGGGCTGGCGGGGGGAGGAGGAGAAGGAGCCCCATGAGGAGCTCCGCCTCCGGTACCGCTACCTGGACCTAAGAAGGCGCCGGATGCAGGAGAACCTCCGCCTGCGCCACCGGGTCATCAAGGCCATCTGGGACTTCCTGGACCGGGAAGGCTTCGTCCAGGTGGAGACCCCCTTCCTCACCAAAAGCACCCCCGAGGGAGCCCGGGACTTCCTGGTGCCCTACCGCCACGAGCCCGGCCTCTTCTACGCCCTGCCCCAGTCCCCCCAGCTCTTCAAGCAGATGCTGATGGTGGCGGGGCTGGACCGCTACTTCCAGATCGCCCGTTGCTTCCGGGACGAGGACTTAAGGGCCGACCGCCAGCCCGACTTCACCCAGCTGGACCTGGAGATGAGCTTCGTGGAAGTGGAGGACGTCCTGGAGCTCAACGAGCGCCTCATGGCCCACGTCTTCCGCGAGGCCTTGGGGGTGGAGCTTCCCCTCCCCTTCCCCAGGCTCTCCTACGAGGAGGCCATGGAGCACTACGGCTCCGACAAGCCCGACCTCCGCTTCGGCCTGGAGCTTAAAGAGGTGGGCCCCCTCTTCCGGGAGAGCGAGTTTCGGGTCTTCCGGGAGGCGGAACGGGTGAAGGCCCTCGCCGTCCCCAGGGCCCTTTCCCGCAAGGAGATCGCGGAGCTTGAGGAGGAGGCCAAAAGGCACAAGGCCCAGGGCCTGGCCTGGGCCCGGGTGGAGGAGGAGGGCTTTCAGGGCGGGGTGGCCAAGTTTTTGGAACCCGTGCGGGAGACTCTCCTTAAGGCCACGGGGGCGGGCCCTGGGGACACCCTCCTCTTCGTGGCCGGGCCCCGCAAGGTGGCGGCGGAGGCCCTGGGCGCGGTGCGGCTTCGGCTTGCGGACCTTCTAGGCCTCAAGCGGGAGGGCTTCCGCTTCCTCTGGGTGGTGGACTTTCCCCTCCTGGAGTGGGACGAGGAGCGGGGGGGGTGGACCTACATGCACCACCCCTTCACCAGCCCCCACCCCGAGGACCTGCCCCTTTTGGAGGAAGACCCCGGGCGGGCGCGGGCTTTGGCCTACGACCTGGTCCTCAACGGCGTGGAGGTGGGCGGGGGGTCCATCCGCATCCACGACCCCGGGCTCCAGGCCCGGGTCTTCCGCCTCCTGGGCATTGGGGAGGAGGAACAGAGGGAGAAGTTCGGCTTTTTCCTGGAAGCCCTCCAGTACGGGGCCCCGCCCCACGGGGGCATCGCCTGGGGGCTGGACCGGCTCCTCGCCCTCATGACGGGAAGCCCCTCCATCCGCGAGGTCATCGCCTTCCCCAAGAACAAAGAAGGAAAGGACCCCCTGACCGGCGCCCCGAGCCCCGTGTCCGAGGAGCAGCTTAGGGAGCTCGGCCTCCAGGTGATCCGCCATGGCTAGGATCCCGTACATTCTGGTAGACGCCTTTGCCCCCGCCCCGGGAGCGGGCAACCGGGTGGCCATCGTGCTGGACGCCCGGGGGATGGGCCTAGAGGAGATGCAGACCATCGCAAGGCGCCTGGGGGAGGCGGAGACCGCCTTCCTCACCGAAAGGAGGGAGACGGTCTTCGGGGTGCGCTTTTTCACCCCAAAGGAGGAGGTGGAGTTCTCCGGCCACGCGGCGGTGGCCCTGGGCCTAAGCCTGGTGCGCCTGGGCCTGGCGCCCGAGGGGATAGGGCGGCTTTACCTCCACACCCCCACGGAGGCCCTTCCCGTGGAGATCGTGTACGAGGGCGGGGCCCCTGTAAAGGCCCTGGTGCGGGGGCCTTCCCCCCGCTTCCGCGACCTGCCCCCCTTTGAGGCCTTGAGGGCGGCCCTCGAGGCCTTAGGCACCAACGAGCGCTACCTGCACCGGGGCCTCCCCTACGGCATCGCCTACACCGGGCTTTGGAGCCTCTTCGTGCCCCTCATCGCCCCCGGCGTGGTGGACGCCCTGGAGCCGGAGATGCCCGCCCTCTTGGAGGTTTCCCGCAAGCTGGAGGTGGCCACGGTCCACGCCTACGCCCCCATGGGCCCGAGGAGCTTCTACGCCCGGGACTTCGCCCCCCTCCTCGGCATCCCCGAGGACCCGGTGACGGGCTCGGCCAACGCCGCCCTGGGGGCCCTCCTCGCCCGGGCGGGGGTGGTGCCCAAGCGGGAAGGACGGGTGCAGCTCACCGTCTACCAAGGCCACCGCCTGGGCAACCCGGGGGTGGTGGAGGTCCTGGTGGAGTACAGCCCCACGGGCCTGCCCTACGGGGTGAGGATCGGGGGAGAGGCGGCCCTGGTCTTCACCGGGGAGCTCTAGCCCACCCGGCCAAAACGCCCATGCCGAAGCGCCTGGTCTTCGTGGACGTGGACGGGACCCTGGTGGGGAAGGACGGGGTGCCCCCCTGCGTCTGGCCCAAGGTGGAGGCCCTCCGAGGAAAGGGGGTGCGCTTCGCCCTCATCACCGGCCGGCCCGGCCGCGGGGAGACCCTGGGGTACGCCCGGAGGCTGGACCCTTCGGGCCTCCACGTCTTTGAATCCGGGGCCGTGGTCCTGGCCCTTTCCCAGGACGTCCACGCCCCTCCCGCCACCCCCCTCAAGGTGGAGGCCCTGCCGGAAAGGGAGGCCAAGGAGGCCGTCCACCTGGCCCGGAAGCTGGGCCTCCCCCTGGAGGGGTACACCGCCGAGGGCGGCTTCTACGTGGAGGGGGATAGCCCCCTCCTCCAGGCGCACCAGGCCCTCCTCGGTCTCCGGGCGGAAGAGGCGGACCTCCTCCGCCTTCCCTCACCCCTGGTGCGCCTCCAGGTCCTGGCGGGGCCCGAAGCCCCCCTGGGGGCGCTTTTGGAGGGGCTTCCCTCGGGGCTTCAGGCCCACCTGGCGGAAAGCCCCAAGATGCCCGGGGTGCGCTTCGTCTCCCTCACCAAGGAGGGCGTGGGCAAGCTCAGCGCCGCTCGGTTCGTGGCCGAGGCCTACGGCCTTTCCCTGGAAGAGGCGGCCATGGTGGGGGACGGGGAGAACGACCTGGAGCTGATCCGGGCCGTGGGGCTTGGCGTCGCCATGGGGAACGCCCCCGAGAAGGTGAAGCGGGCGGCGAAGAGGGTGGTGGCCCCGGTGGAAGCCTGCGGCCTGGCGGAGGCCTTGGACCTCTTGGGGTAGACTACGCGGGGTATGCGGGTCTTCATTGAGGAGATCGCCCGGCACCTGGGCCAGGAGGTGGAGCTAAGGGGCTGGGTCTACCAGAAGCGCTCTAAGGGCAAGATCCACTTCCTCATCCTCCGGGACGGCACGGGCTTCCTCCAGGCCACGGTGGTCCAGGGGGAGGTGCCAGAGGCGGTCTTCCGGGAAGCGGACCACCTTCCCCAGGAGACCGCCCTCAAGGTGCGGGGCCTGGTGCGGGAGGACAGGAGGGCCCCAGGCGGGGTGGAGCTCGCCGTGCGGGACCTCGAGGTGGTGAGCCGCCCCCAGGGGGAGTACCCCATCGGCCCCAAGGAGCACGGCGTTGACTTCCTCATGGACCACCGCCACCTCTGGCTCCGCCACCGCCGCCCCTTCGCCGTGATGCGCATCCGGGACGAGCTGGAAAGAGCCATCCACGAGTTCTTCGGGCAGAGGGGCTTCCTCCGCTTTGACGCCCCCATCCTCACCCCAAGCGCCGTGGAGGGCACCACCGACCTCTTTGAGGTGGACCTCTTTGACGGGGAGAAGGCCTACCTCTCCCAGTCGGGCCAGCTTTACGCCGAGGCCGGGGCCCTGGCCTTCGCCAAGGTCTACACCTTCGGCCCCACCTTCCGGGCGGAGCGCTCCAAAACCCGGCGCCACCTCTTGGAGTTTTGGATGGTGGAGCCCGAGGTGGCCTTCATGACCCACGAGGAGAACATGGCCCTGCAGGAGGAGCTCGTGAGCTTCCTCGTGGCCCGGGTGCTGGAGAGGCGCTCCCAGGAGCTTGAGATGCTCGGGCGGAACCCGAAGGCCCTGGAGCCCGCCGCGGAAGGGAACTACCCCCGCCTCACCTACAAGGAGGCCGTGGCCCGGGTGAACCGGATCGCCCAAGAGGACCCCGAGGTCCCCCCTCTCCCCTACGGCGAAGACTTCGGGGCCCCCCACGAGGCCGCCCTAAGCCGCCAGTTTGACCGGCCCGTCTTCGTGGAGCGCTACCCGGCCCGCATCAAGGCCTTCTACATGGAGCCGGACCCCGAAGACCCCGAGCTCGTCCTGAACGACGACCTCCTGGCCCCCGAGGGCTACGGGGAGATCATCGGGGGGAGCCAGAGGATCCACGACCTGGAGCTTCTCAAGCGCAAGATCCGGGAGTTCGGCCTCCCCGAGGAGGTCTACGGGTGGTACCTGGACCTCCGCCGCTTCGGGAGCGTGCCCCACTCGGGGTTCGGCCTCGGCCTGGAGCGCACCGTGGCCTGGATCTGCGGCCTTGCCCACGTGCGGGAGGCCATCCCCTTCCCGAGGATGTACACGAGGATGCGGCCCTAAACGCCTGCCCCGCGGTTTTGCCCCAAGGGACGATGCCCGAACCCAGAAGGCCCTTTTGGGGGCACTTATACCCCTTTGGCGTGAACCCTTCGTCCAAGGCCAGGCGTGGAGGCTTTGCGGGATCGTTTTTACCGGGGCCCCCATGCTGGCGCAAGCCAGCATGGGGTGGTATTAAACGCCGGCGAGCTCCAGGAAATAGCGGTGGAGGCGGGGGTCCTGGGTGAGCTCGGGGTGGAAGCTGCTGGCGAGGACCTTCCCCTGGCGCACCAGGACGGGGAGGTCCCCAAGCCTCGCCAGGACCTCCACCCCCTCCCCCAGCCTGCGGAAGACGGGGGCCCGGATGAAGACCCCGTGGAAGGGGCCGAGGCCTTCCACCTCCAGGTCCTCCTCAAAGCTTTCCACCTGCCGCCCGAAGGCGTTCCGCTCCACGGCGGCGTCCAGGACCCCGAGGCGGGGCTGGTCCGGGTAGCCCAGGATCTCCCGGGCGAGCCAGATGGCCCCGGCGCAGGTGCCGAAGAGGGCCAAGCTGCCCTCCTCCACCCGCCTGCGCACCGCCTCCTCCAGGCCGTACTCCCGGGCGAGCTTGCCGATGGTGGTGGACTCGCCTCCCGGGACGATGAGGGCCTTAAGGCCCTCGAGGTCCCCCACCTTCCGCACCTCCTTGGCCTCCACCCCAAGCCGCCTAAGGGCCTCCTTGTGCTCGCGGAAATCCCCCTGTAGCGCCAGCACGCCGACCACGCCCCCCATCCTCGTCCCTGGGGCCCTTGCTGTCAAGGCCGGGCCTTCTCCTTGCCCTTGGCCTCCAGCATGACGTCGGCGGGGCTTGGGAGGGCAGAAAGGAGCCTCTCCCAGTCCTCCTTGGCCACGAGGAAGGCGTGGGCCCCGGGGCGCTTCGCGGGGTCCTGGCTGGAGAGGTGCACCTTGGGCCGGCCCCGCCAGGTGGGAAAGGCCAGGCGAAGGGCCTCCGCCAGGGAAAGCCTCCCGGGGTTTAGGGCGTGGTGGAGGGTGTCCACCACCACCGGCACCCCCAGGGCCTCCGCCGCTTCCAGGACCTCTTCCACGCTCCAGAGCCTCTCGTCGTTCTCCAGGGCCAAGAACCTCAAGACCTCCTTTTCCCCCCGGAGGTTCTCCACGAAGCGGTGGAGGGCCCTTTCCCTCTCCCCGTAGGCCCCGCCCAGGTGGAGCACCAAGACCCCCTCCTCGGCCCCGAGGAGGGCGAGCACCCGGGCCGAGTAGCGGAGCTCGGCGAGGGAGCGCTCCACCACCTTGGGGTCTTGGCTTCCCGGGTTCACGTAGGGCCCAGGGTGCATGGAAAGCCGCTGGCCGAGGGCGCGGGCCAGGGCCCCGAGGCGGGCGAGCTCCTCCTTGTGGGCCCCCTCCCAGTCGTAGGGGAAGAGGGGGTGGGAGGCGAAGGGGATGAGGTGCTGGCCGAGGCGGAAGAGGGCGAAGCCGTGGCCGGCGTTGAAGCCGAGGATCCTCTCCAGGTCCCGGAGGTTTTCCGCCACCTTCTCCCGCACCCTCTCCTCGGTGAGGTGGGCGAGGCGCAGGATGCGGTTGGTGGTGGCCCCCAGGGTGAGGTTCTCGCAGGGGTAGCCCAGGCGGATCATCTTCTCAGGGCGGCCTCGAGGAAGACCTCCACCTCGTCCCGGACCTCGAGGAAGAGAAACCTCGGCCGCTCCAGGCCCCACTGGGAGAAGCGGGTGGTGAAGCCTCCCACAAAGCGGAGGCCCCCGGAGGCCTCACGAAGCTCCCCCAGGACCCGCACGGGAAGTCGCTTCCCCGCCATCTCCAGCTCCCCCTCCACCACGAACCTGGGGCCTTCCCGGTAGGCCCGCTTGGGGTAGAGGCAGGCCTCGGGGTGCTCCCCGGCCTTCAGGATCTCCAGGGCCTTCCTGTCCCGCTCGGCGTTGCCCGAGTCCCAGGCGGCCTGCTTGAGGCAGACCTTCCCCGAGGCCCTCTCCAGCCCGTCCCAAAGCACCTCTCCCCGGGCCGTGGGGTTCACCCCCTCCCAGCTCCCAAGGGTGTAGTAGCCCCGGTAGCGGGCCACCCCCTCCACGGCGTAGGGGGCCTGGGCCTGGGCGAGAAGGAGAAGGCTCGCCAAAAGAAGGAGCGTTCTCATGGTTCCTCCCTTTTCCGAAGGGGGGCCTTGGCGCCCCCCGGACGAAACCTCCAGCGCTCCCCCAAGGTGGCGAAGTCGCGGAAGCCCAGGAAGAGGATGGGGCGCTCCTTGGCCTCCGAGGAGCCCTCCACGTGGACCACCTCCCCCACAAAAAGGGCGTGGTCCCCGTCCCAGGGCCACTCGGACACGCGCATCTCGTAGACGGCGAGGGCCCCCTCGGGCACCTGGGTGTGGGCGAGCCTCCGGGCAGGGCGCAGGGCCACCCCGAGCCTTTCCGCCTTCGGGACCCTTCTTCCCGTGAGGTAGCCCGCCCGCACCACCCAGGCCCGCTCCTCCCAGGGGAGAAAGCAAAGGGCCGCCTCGGAAAGCTCCCGGAGGAGGCTTAGGGTGTGGTTCTTGCGGTCCACGGCGAGGAGGAAGCGGAAGGGCTCCTTGGAGGCGGGCGTCCACCAGGCCATGGGCATGAAGTTCCGCCCCACGGCGAGGAGGGCGAGGCGCATGGGGTAGAAGTAGGCCCGGTACACCTAGACCTCCAGAAGCTCCGGGGGAGGCTCCTCGAGGAGCCCCTCCAGAACCTTTCGGGCCGCCTCCTCCGGGGAGAGGGCCTCCTTAGGGGGGCCCCCGAGGGGCGTCCAAAGGCCCGTGGCCACGGCGGGAAGCCGCACCAGGACGAGGCGCACCCCCTCCCGGGCGAGCTCCTTCCGGGCGGCCTCGAGGTAGGCCTCGAGGGCCCCCTTGGCCGCGGCGTAGGCGGCGAAGCCGGGAACGCGCACGTAGGCGGGGTAGGCCCCGAAGAAGACCCCCCTCGCCCCCCGCTGCCAGCGGGCGTGCTTGAGGAGGAGGGCGGCGGTGAGGAAGTGGGCGGCGAGCATCCCCTCCAACAGGTCCCGGCCCACCTCCCGCACCCTGGCCCTGGCCGCCCAGCCCACCGCGTGGAGGAGGAGGTCCAGAGGCCCCGCTTCCTCCAGGAGGGCCCGCACCTCCAGCTCGTCCGTGAGGTCGGCGGGGAGGGCCTTCCCTCCCACCTCCCGGGCCAGGTCCCCAAGGGCCTGGGCACGCCGCCCCACGAGGAGGAGGTCATGCCCTTTCAGGGCCCGGGCGAAGGCGCCGCCCAGGCCCCCCGTGGCTCCGGCGATGAGGACGCGCATGGCCTTCAGGCTAGGGCCTGGGGCGGCCGCGGTTTGTAGGGCAGGGAGAAAAGCCTCCACCCCCTCCAGGGCCCGCCTGAGGGCCCCCTCGTCCTCGAGGCTCCCCCGCACCACCTCCACCCGCCCCGCCCAGGGGCGCCCCAGGAGGCGGGTCTCGTCCCGCACCAGGACCCGCACCTGGTGGCCCCTCTCCAGAAGCCTGGGGACGAGCCTCCCCCCCACGTAGCCCGTGGCCCCCGTGACCAGGACGCGCACGCCCCAAGCATACCGGGGGCCCTTTGGGAAAAAGGTGGCGGGGGACCATGGCCCAGGCCAAGGTCTTTCCCGAACCTCGGGGCTACCCTAAGCCCCGTGCGGGCCTTGGTGGTGGGGGCGGGCATCGGCGGGCTGGTGGCGGCCAGGGCCCTAAGGCGGGCGGGCCTCGAGGTCTTGGTCCTCGAGGCCCACACCTACCCGGGGGGCCTCGCCGGGAGCTTCTACCACCGGGGCTTCCGCCTGGACGCCGGGGCCACCCTGCTTTCCGGCTTCGCCCCAGGAGGCCCCATGGCCCTCGTGGCGGAGGCCCTGGGGGTGCGCTTCCCCGTGGAGACGTTCCCTGAGGGCTTCCCCCTCATGGCGGTCCACCTACCCCGGGGGGAGGTGGTGCGCCCCGTAGGTCGGGAGGCGGAGCGGGAGGCCCAGCGGGACTTCTTCGGGCCCCGGGTCCTCCCCTTCTGGGCGTGGCAGGAGGCCAGGGCAAAGGCCCTCCTCGCCCTCGCCCCCCGCCTCCCCTGGCCCCCGGAAAGGGAGGAGCTTCCCCGCCTCCTCGCCCTCCTTCCCTCGCTCCTTCCCCTCCTTCCCGACCTCTTCTTGAAGGCGGTCCACCGAGCCCCCCAGAACCCCCACTTCCTCCGCTTCCTGGACGCCCAGCTCCTCATCGCAAGCCAAGCGGAGGCGAAGCGCACCTACGCCCTCTACGCCGCCCTGGCCCTGGACCTCCCCCACATGGGCCCCGCCTTGGTGCCGGGGGGCGTGGGGCGGGTGGCGGAGGCCCTGGCGGAGGGCCTCCCCGTGCGCTACAAGGCCCGGGCCGAGAGGCTCCTCCTAGGGGAGGGGCGGGCCTTGGCCGTGGAGGTGGCCTACGGGGGAAGAAGGCGGGGGGAAAGGGAGGTGGTGGAGGCCGACCTCTTCGTCCTGAACGTCCCCCTTGCCCCCCTCCTCGGCCTTCCCCTTAGGGCCCCCAAGGACGCCTGGGGAGCCTTCGTGGTCCACGGGGTCCTGCCCTTTAGGGCCCCTCCCCCCTACTTCCGGCAAAACGCCAGGGAAAAGCCCTTCGCCTTCCTCTCCTTGCGCCCCGAGGGGGAGAAGACGGCCTTCGCCCTAAGCCTCCACACCCCCCTCGCCCTCTGGGAGGGGCTTTCCCGGGAGGAGTACGGAAGGCTCAAGGCCCGGTGGGGGGAGATGGCCCTGAACCTGGGGGAAGCCCTCCTCCCCGGGCTAAGGGAGGCGGAGTTCCTCCTCTTCGGCACCCCCAGGACCTACGCCCGCTTCGCCGGGCGGGCCTGGGTGGGGGGGTTCCCCCAGACCCACCCCTTCCGCTTCCCCCGGGTGCGGCCCTTCCCCAACGTCTTCCGGGTGGGGGAAGGGGTCTTCCCGGGGCAGAGCGTCCCCGCCGCGGCCCTCTCCGGCCTCAGGGCGGCCCGCTTGGCCCTAGAAGCCCTAGGCCTTGCACGTAGCGAAGGAGAAGCCTGGCCGTCCTTCCCTCCCTTTCCGTGAGGAGGTCCAGGTGGGTGAGGCCGGGGAGGACCTGGACCTCCGCCCGGGTCCCGGGGAAGAGCTCCCCCAGAGGGAAGTCCTCCGCCTTCGGGTAGAGGCCCCGCCCGGCCCCCAGGGCGAGGAGGGGGTAAGGAAGGGCCCGGGGCTTGAGGCCCGGGAGGACGTGGGGGTACCCCCCCACCTCCAGGAGGAGGCGGTAGGGAAAGTACCACTCGGAAAAGCCCGTCTCGGGGAGGGCGAAGGCCCTCAGGAAGGCCCTCGGGTCCGTGGCCTCCCCCGTGTCCCGCCAGGCGATGGGGCCCGCCCTCGGCCCCCGCACGGTGAGGACGAGCCTCCCCTGGAGGAGGCCGAGGAGGCTCAGGCCCTCCCTGGCCCAGGCCCGCCCCGCGCTCACGCTGAAGACGGGGAAGAGGCTGTAGTCGTCGTCCACCCTGAGGAGGGCCAGGGCCTCCCGGGTGGCCCGGTAGGGGCCGAAGGGGAGGGTCTCCTCGGGCCTTTTCGCCGCGAGGAAGGCCTCGGCCTCGGCCAGGGCGAGCTCCTTGGGGCCAAGCCCAGGCCAGTCCAGGGTAGGGCTTCCCTCCCCCCGGAGGAAGGCCCGGTAGCCCACGAGCCGCCCGAAGGGAAGGTCCGCCCCTTCATAAAAGGCCTCCTCCGATAGGGGCACCACCCCCGGGGCCCCGTCCAGGAGGACGAGCCCGGAAAGCTTTTCCCCGTGGAGGAGGGCGTAGAGCCCCGCAAGGGCCGCCCCCAGGGAGTGGCCCGCGAGGACCACGGGGGCCCGGGCCCTTGCCGCCTCCGCCGCCAGGTCCAGGTCCTTGAGGTGCACCTCCAGGCCCCACCCCCTCAAGGGGGCGAGGTCGGGGAGGGCGAGGGCGCGGTAGTAGGCCACGGGGTCCTCCCGGAGGAAGCCCAAGCGGTCCTCCAGGCCGTTCGCCCGCCGCTCCCAGGCCCAGACCTCGAGGCCCGGGGCCCTGGCCCTAAGGTGCTCGGCCAACAGGGAGAAGTTGGTGCTCCCCCCAAGAAGCCCCGGCACCAGGAGGAGAACGGCCTTGGGCCTCTCTGCGGGGTAGACCAGGGCGTAGCTATGGTCCAGGTCCGGCCTGCCCATATTCGCCCCGGGGAGGGCCCGGTACTCCTGGCCGAGGGCCAGGAGAAAGGCCGCGGAGAAAGCCAAGAACCGCTTCACGCCCCTCACCTTACCTCGGCGAGGACGAGGCCGAGCCGGCCCAGCCTCCGGACCTCCCCCCGGAACCCCGCCCCCTCCAGGAGGCGGAGGAGGGCCTCCGGCGTGGGGCGGAAAAGCCCCCAAGGGCCTCCTGGCCCCAAAAGGAGGAGGCCGAAAAGCCGCCCTTCGGGCCCAAGAACCCGCCTCGCCTCCCGGGCCGCCGCCACGGGGTCCAAAAACTCGTTCCAGGTGGGCCCGATGGACACGCCCGAGAAGGCCCCCTCCCGGAAGGGAAGCCTTTCCCCGTGGGCGAGGAGGTAGGCCCCCGGGCGGCGCCTTTGGGCCACCTCGAGGAAGGCCGGGGAAGGGTCCACCCCCACCATCCCCTCCCCCAGGGCCTCCCGGTAGACGCCGGTCCCGGTGCCCACGTCTAAAAAGGGCCCTCCCGTGGGAAGAAGCCAATCCCGGAGGAGGGCGAGCTCCCCGGCGAGGTCCAGGCGCCCCCCGGAGAGGAGGCCCGTGGACCGGGCGCGCCAGAGGTCGTAGCCTCTGGCCACGGGGGGAAACCGGTTGAGGAGGCCGAGGAGGGGCCTTTCCCGGAAGGCCCGGAGGTCCAAAAAGCCCCCCTTCCTGGGGAAAACCCGGCCGCACCGGGAGCACCCCTCCCCGAGGAGGGGTCCTCGGCAGAAGGGGCAGGCGAGGAGGGGAAGGAGCCAAGAGGGAACCCCCTCCCCGGGAGGCCCCGGGAAGGGGGGCTTGGGGACCTTAGCGGCTCCCACCGAGGACGGTGGCGTCCACCACCGGGACCACGGTCAGGGTGCCTGCCTTGAGGCTCCCCACCGCGAAAACGGTGTACATCTTGCCGCTTTCCAGGGCCACGCCGGGAAGGGCCAGGGCCACGGTGGAGGTGCCCGCCGCCCGGACCTCGAGGTCGTAGGTCCCCGCGGGCACGGAGAGGTAGGGGCTGGCCTGGGGGAAGGGAAGCCCGGCGAAGAGCACCGGCCCGCCCTTCACCGCCACGTCCACCGCCGGGGCGTCGGGGGAGGCGTGGACCACCCGGATTCGGGCGTAGCCCGCCCGGGGGAAGAAGCCCGCAAGGGGGTCCGTGTAGACCTTGGGCTGGATCTGGGCCAGGAAGCCCGTGGCGGCCACGGTGTAGTAGACCCCCTCCTTGAGGTCCAGCTCGGCGTCTATCACCACGGGAGACATCTGCCCTGAGGGCACCACCTGCACCCTCACCTTGGCGGCGGGAAGGGGGATGTAGGGGGTAACCTGCTTGAAGGCCAGGCCGGTGATGGCCTTCTGCCCGTTCACCAGGACGTCCACCGCCGGGGCGTCGGGGGAGAGGTGGGCCACCCGCACCATGGCCCCCT
>NZ_JBAMMI010000093.1:0-30824 GCF_039793865.1 Thermus sp. | reverse complement strand
ACGTCCACCGCCGGGGCGTCGGGGGAGAGGTGGGCCACCCGCACCATGGCCCCCTGGGCCAGGGCGAGAGCGCCTGTCAGGACCAGCAAACCGAGAAGCCTTTTCATGCCTTACCTCCAAGGTAGAGGGTAAGGCCGGGAAGGAGGGGGCACCTTGGCCCAGGCCACAAAGACCCCTCTTGGTTTACCAGCCCCGCTTGGCAAGCCTTTCCTCCTCCTTGAGCTGGTCCAGGTTGATGCCCACCATGGGCTCGCCCAGGTCCTCGCTGACCTCGGCCAGCACCTCGGGGTCGTTGTAGTGGGCCACGGCCCGCACGATGGCCCGGGCCCTTTTCCTGGGGTCCCCGGACTTGAAGATGCCGCTTCCCACGAAGACCCCGTCCATGCCCAGGTGCATCATGAGGGCGGCGTCGGCGGGGGTGGCGATGCCGCCAGCGGCGAAGTTCACCACGGGGAGGCGGCCGTGGTCGTGGACCCACTTCACGAGCTCAAAGGGCGCCCCGATCCCCTTGGCGTAGGCCATGAGCTCGTCCTCCCTGAGGGACTGGACGTAGCGGATCTCCTTCCACATGGTGCGGGCGTGGCGCACCGCCTCCACCACGTTGCCCGTGCCCGCCTCCCCTTTGGTGCGGATCATGGCCGCCCCCTCGGCGATCCGCCTCAGGGCCTCCCCCAGGTTCCTCGCCCCACAGACGAAGGGCACCTTGAACTTCCACTTGTCGATGTGGTGCTCCTCGTCGGCGGGGGTGAGGACCTCGGACTCGTCGATGAAGTCCACCCCGAGGGCCTCGAGGATCATGGCCTCCACGAAGTGGCCGATCCTCACCTTGGCCATCACCGGGATGGACACCGCCGCCATGATCTCCTTGATCCGCTTGGGGTCGGACATCCGGGCTACCCCGCCCTGCGCCCGGATGTCGGCGGGCACCCTTTCCAGGGCCATCACCGCCACCGCCCCCGCCTCCTCGGCGATCACCGCCTGCTCCGGGGTGGTCACGTCCATGATCACCCCGCCCTTGAACATCTCGGCAAAGCCCGTCTTGATCTGGAAGGTGCCCTTTTCCATCCCGCCCTCCATCCTCCTAGCTTACCCTCCCCCGGGTCAAGGGACCTGGGGCACAAACCTCCAGGCGCCTTGGGCCCCAGGCGCTAGGGCAGGTAGGAAAGGGGATTCTGGGGCACCCCGTCCACCCGCACCTCAAAGTGGAGGTGGGGGCCCGTAGACCAGCCCGTGGAGCCCACGTAGCCGATCACCTGCCCCGCCTCCACCCACTCCTCGGGGCGCACGGCGATGCGGGACATGTGGGCGTAAAGGGTCTCCACCCCGCCCCCGTGGTCCAGGACCACGTGGAAGCCGTAGCCGAAAGCGCTCCAGCCCGCCACCTCCACCTGGCCAGCCTTGGCGGCCACGATGGGGGTGCCGTAGGGGGCGGCGAGGTCTATCCCGGTGTGGAAGCGCTGGAAAGCTCCCCTCTGGCCGAAGTAGGTGGTGATGCGGAAGTCCGAAAGGGGCCAGCGCATGCCCCCCTCTTGGTAGCTCACCCGGCGGACCTGGGGGCGGGAGGGCTGGGCTTGGACCTGGCGCCTCTGGGCCTGGCGCAGGACCTCCTGCCGCCGCCTCTCCTCGGCGAGGCGCCTGAGCTCTTCCTGGCGGCGCCTCTCGGCCTCGAGGCGGGCCCTTCGCTCCTCCTCCTGCTTGGTGAGGAGGCGCTGGTAGGTGGTCTTGGCCTGGATCCCGGGGAGGAGGACCAGGTCCCCGGCCTTAAGCTCCGTGGGGTCCTTGACCCCGTTGGCCCGGGCCACCGCCAGCGGGGAGAGGCCGAAGCGGGCGGCCAGGTCCACCAGGGTCTCCCCCTCCGGCAGGGCCACGAGAAGCCCCTTGGCCCCTTTGGGGATGTAGATCACGCTCCCCGCCACCAGCCGGTCCAGGCTCTCCAGGGAAGGGTTCGCCGAAACCAGGTCCAGGGGAGATAGCCCGTAGCGCTGGGCCAGGGAAGCCAGGGTGTCCCCCGGACGCACCCGGTAGGCCTCCACCCCCGGGGGAAGGCGGGGCTCCCGCGCCTCCTCGACCACCAGGGGGATGCGGAGCTTCTGGCCCACCTGAAGGCGGTCGTCCTTAAGGCCGCTGGACCACTGGATGTGCCTGGGGTCCACGCCGAAGCGGGCGGCGATTCCCGCCAGGGTGTCCCCCGGCTTCACGTGGTAGAGCACCCAGCCCTTGCGCACCGGGGGGCCCACCTCGAGGGTGGCCTCGGGAAGGGGCAGGGGGCTCAGGATAGGCAGTTTGGCCAGGGCCAGGCCGGAACATACAAGGCACAGGATTCCCAATCCCCGCAACAGACACCTCCAAAGGGCAACGCCTAAACTCCCCGGGGATTATACCAGCCCCTCCCCGCGCCCTGGCAAGGGAGGGGCCGGAAGAGGCCTTAGCGGGCCGCCAGGGAGGCGAGGAACTCCTTGTTGCTCTTGGTGCGGGCCAGGCGGGAGAGGAGCATCTCCATGGCCTCCGCCGGGTCCATGTCCGCCAGGACCTTGCGGAGGAGCCACATCTTGTGCACCACCTCCTCCCCGAGAAGAAGCTCCTCCCGCCTGGTGCCGGACTTCAGGATGTCTATGGCCGGGAAGATCCGCCGCTCCTCCAGGCGGCGGGAGAGGTGGAGCTCCATGTTGCCCGTCCCCTTGAACTCCTCAAAGATCACGTCGTCCATGCGGCTACCCGTCTCCACCAGGGCGGTGGCGAGGATGGTGAGGCTCCCGCCGCCCCGGATGTTGCGGGCCGCCCCCAGGAAGCGCTTGGGGAAGTAGAGGGCCGCCGAGTCCAGCCCCCCGGAGAGGGTGCGCCCCGTGGGCGGGGTTACCAGGTTGTTGGCCCGGGCCAGGCGGGTGATGGAGTCCAGGAGGATCATGGCGTGCCCCCCCTCCTCCACGATGCGCTTCGCCCGCTCGTGGACGAACTCCGCCACCCGGATGTGGTTCTGGGGAGGCTCGTCAAAGGTGCTGGCGATGACCTCGGCCCCCTGGACGCTTTCCCGAAAGTCCGTGACCTCCTCGGGGCGCTCGTCGATGAGGAGGACGATGACCTTGATGTCGGGCTCGTTCTTGAGGACGGCGTTGGCGATCTTCTTGAGGAGGGTGGTCTTCCCCGCCTTGGGCGGGGCCACGATGAGGCCGCGCTGGCCCCGGCCGATGGGGGCGAGGAGGTCGATGACCCGGGTGGAGAGCTCGTCCGGGGTGGTCTCCAACCGGATCTGCCGGTCAGGGAACTGGGGAATGAGCTCGTCAAAACGGGGGCGGTTCTTGGCGGTCTCGGGGTCCAGGTCGTTCACCGCCTCCACCTTGAAGAGGGTGGCGTAGCGCTCGTTCTCCCGGGGGGGGCGGGCCCGGCCCACGATGTAGTCGCCGCTCCTTAGGGCGTACTGGCGGATGAGCCCGGCGGAAACGATGGCCACCCGGGACTCCAGGTTAAAAAGGCTTTCGGTCAAGAAGCCGTACCCGTCCGGGCTGATCTCCAGATAGCCCTTGACCAGCTGTAGGCCCTCCCCCTGGGTCTGGCGCTCCAGGAGGGCCATGATGAGCTGGTCCTTCTTCATGCGCTTGTAGCCTTCAATGCCCGCCTCCTGGGCCAGGAGGTGCAGCTCGGGCAGGATCTTGGCCGAAAGCTCCTGGTAGGAAAGAGGGGCTTCTTGGATTTCCGCTTTCCGCTTCATGGCTTGACCCTTTCCCAATCCTCCATAAACCGCTTGAGGCCGATGTCCGTGAGGGGGTGCTTGAGAAGTTGTTTAAACACGGCGTGGGGCATGGTGGCGATGTCCGCCCCCAGGAGGGCGGCCTCGGTGACGTGCCGGGGGTGGCGGATGGAGGCGGCGATGACCCGCACCGGGAGGTCCTGCACCTGGATCATTTCTACAATCTCCCGGAGGAGCTCCCCCCCGTCCCAGGAGATGTCGTCCACCCGGCCGAGGAAGGGGCTCACGTAAGCCGCCCCGGCCCGGGCGGCGAGGAGGGCCTGGTTGGCGGAAAAGATGAGGGTCATGTTGACCCGAACTCCCTCGGCGGAAAGCCGCTTGCAGGCCTTGAGGCCCTCCTCGGTGGTGGGAAGCTTGACCACGATGTGGGGGTGGATCGCCGCAAGGCGCCTACCTTCCGCCACCATGGCCTCGGCCTCGAGGGCCGTCACCTCCGCGGAGACCGGCCCCCCCACAAGCTCGCAAATCGCCCGAAGATGGTGGACAAACCCCTCGCTGGTAAGCCTCTCTCCTCTCGCGGCGAACTCCTTGGCCACCAGGGTGGGGTTGGTGGTGACCCCGGAAAGCACCCCCCAACCGGCGATCTCCCGTATCTCTTCCAAGTTAGCTGTGTCCAGGTAAAGCTCCATGCTGGGCTCCTTTTGCCGGGAAGGGATCGGCTTAGCCTGAGTCTAGCAGACCTAAAGGGGCGGTTGTCAAGGGAGGGGAAAGCCTGCTAGCATGGCCTTAGCCGCCAACGGGGGATTCTACCCCAGGGGGCACAGGTTGTAAAGGCGAGGATGGGGAGAGTACCCCTGCCCAAAAGCCCCAAGCGAGCCGGGGAGGGTGGGAGCCCGGCGGTGAGGGCAGGCGGGAAGATCACCCCGGAGCCGCGGGAGGAAAGGGCCAAGCCCCGAGTAATGCCCGCCGGGCGGCGCCCGTCATAGCGCCCTAAAGAGGGCCTGGGGGCCACCCCAGGAAGCGCGGTGGTACCGCGGAAGCGCACGCTTTCGTCCGCGCCTTCGGGCGCGGGCGTTTTGCTAGGAGGTGGGAGATGTTCAAGGAGGTCGGCGAGCCCAACTTTCCCAGGCTGGAAGAAGAAATCCTGGCCTTCTGGAAGCGGGAAAGAATCTTCCAAAAGAGCGTGGAAAACCGCAAGGGCGGGCCCCGCTACACCGTCTACGAGGGCCCTCCCACCGCCAACGGCCTCCCCCACGTGGGCCACGCCCAGGCCCGGAGCTACAAGGACCTCTTCCCCCGCTACAAGACCATGCGGGGCTACTACGTGCCAAGGCGCGCGGGCTGGGACACCCACGGGCTTCCCGTGGAGCTGGAGGTGGAGAAGAAGCTCGGGCTTAAAAGCAAAAAGGAGATTGAGGCCTACGGCATCGAGCGCTTCAACCAGGCCTGCCGCGAGTCGGTCTTCGCCTACGAGAAGGAGTGGGAGGCCTTCACCGAGCGCCTCGCTTACTGGGTGGACCTGGAGCGGGCCTACGCCACCCTCCAGCCCTCCTACATCGAGAGCATCTGGTGGAGCCTGAAGCACCTCTTTGACCGGGGCCTCCTCTACCGGGACCACAAGGTGGTGCCCTACTGCCCCCGGTGCGGCACCCCCCTCTCCTCCCACGAGCTCGCCCTGGGGTACAAGGAGATCACCGACCCCTCGGTCTACGTGCGCCTCCCCCTCCAGGAGCCCGGGAAGCTCGGGCTGGCGAAGGCGAGCCTTCTCGTTTGGACCACCACCCCCTGGACCCTGCCCGGGAACGTGGCCGCGGCGGTGCACCCGGAGTACACCTACGCCGCCTTCCAGGTGGGGGAGGAGGCCCTGATTCTGGAGGAGGGCCTCGGGAGAAAGCTCCTGGGCGAGGAGGCCCCGGTCCTCAAGACCTTCCCCGGAAAGGCCCTGGAGGGCCACTCCTACACCCCCCCCTACCCCCAGCCCTTGGAGAAGGGGTACTTCGTGGTCCTGGCCGAGTACGTGAGCCGGGAGGACGGCACGGGCGTCGTCCACCAGGCCCCCGCCTTCGGCGCCGAGGACCTGGAGACCGCCAGGGCCTACGGCCTTCCCATGCTGAAGACGGTGGACGAGGAGGGGAAGCTCCTGGTGGAGCCTTTTAGGGGCCTCTTCTTCCGCGAGGCCAACCGGGCCATCCTCAAGGACCTGAGGGCGCGGGGCCTCCTCTTCAAGGAGGAAAGCTACCTTCACAGCTACCCCCACTGCTGGCGGTGCTCCACCCCCCTCATGTACTACGCCACGGAGACCTGGTTCATCAAAAACACCCTCTTCAAAGAGGAGCTCATCCGCAAGAACCAGGAGATCGGGTGGGTGCCGCCCCACATCAAGGAGGGCCGCTACGGGGAGTGGCTAAAAAACCTCGTGGACTGGGCCCTAAGCCGCAACCGCTACTGGGGGACGCCCCTCCCCATCTGGGTCTGCGAGGTCTGCGGCAAGGAGGAGGCCATCGGGAGCTTCCAGGAGCTCAAGGCGAGGGCCAAAACCCCTCTCCCCGAGCCCTTTGACCCCCACCGCCCCCACGTGGACCGGGTGGAGCTTGCCTGCGCCTGCGGCGGGACCATGCGCCGGGTGCCCTACGTCATTGACGTCTGGTACGACTCGGGGGCCATGCCCTTCGCCTCCTTGCACTACCCCTTTGAGAACGAGGAGGAGTTCCGGGAAAGCTTCCCCGCGGACTTCATCGCCGAGGGCATTGACCAGACCCGGGGCTGGTTCAACTCCCTCCACCAGCTCGGGGTGATGCTCTTCGGCTCCATCGCCTTCAAGAACGTGATCTGCCACGGCCTCATCCTGGACGAGAAGGGGCAGAAGATGTCCAAGTCCAAGGGGAACGTGGTGGACCCCTGGGACATCCTCCGGGAGTTCGGGGCGGACGCCCTCAGGTGGTACATCTACGTCTCCGCCCCTCCCGAGGCCGACCGGCGCTTCGGGCCCAATCTGGTGCGGGAGACGGTGCGGGACTACTTCCTGACCCTCTGGAACGTCTACGGCTTCTTCGTGACCTACGCCAACCTGGACCGGCCCGACCTGAAGAGCCCCCCCGCCCCCGAGGCGCGGCCCGAGATGGACCGCTGGCTCCTCGCCAGGATGCAGGACCTCATCCAGCGGGTGACGGAGGCCCTCGAGGCCTACGACCCCACCACGAGCGCCCGCGCCCTCAGGGACTTCGTGGTGGAGGACCTCTCCCAGTGGTACGTCCGCAGGAACCGGCGCCGCTTCTGGAAGAACGAGGACGCCCTGGACCGGGAGTCGGCCTACGCCACCCTCTACGAGGCCCTGGTCCTCTTGGCCAAGCTCGCCGCCCCCTTCACCCCCTTCCTCGCCGAGGTCCTGTGGCAGAACCTGGTGCGGAGCGTCCGGCCCGAGGCCGAGGAGAGCGTCCACCTCGCGGACTGGCCCGAGGTGGACCCCGCCCTCCGGGACGAGGCCCTGGTGGCCGAGATGCGGGCGGTGCTCAAGGTGGTGGACCTGGCCCGCGCGGCCCGGGCGAAAAGCGGGGTGAAGACCCGAACCCCCCTTCCCCTCCTCCTCGCCACCGCCCCCACCCCCTTGGAGCGGGAGGGGTTAAAGCGCTTCGCCCACGAGATCGCCGAGGAGCTCAACGTCAAGGAGGTGCGGGTGCTGGAACCGGGGGAGGAGATCCTCTCCTACAGGGTCCTCCCCAACCTTAAGCTCCTGGGGAGGAAGTACGGCAAGCTCGTCCCCAAGATCCGGGAGGCCCTGGAAAGGGAGAGGGCGCAGGCGGCGGCCCTAGCCCTCAAGGGCGAGGCCATCCCCTTAGAGGTGCAGGGGGAGGCCCTCACCCTCCTCCCCGAGGAGGTCCTCCTCGAGGCCGAGGCCCCCGAGGGCTACCAGGCCCTGGAGAAGGACGGGTACGTGGCCGCCCTCAAGGTGGAGGTCACGGAAGATCTCCGCCTGGAGGGCCTCGCCCGGGACCTCATCCGCCTCCTCCAGCAGGCCCGTAAAGATATGGGCCTCAAGGTCTCGGACCGGATCCGGGTGGGCTACGAGGCGGAGGGCCCCTACCTTCAGGCCCTCAAGCGCCACGGGGACTGGATCGCCTCCGAGGTGCTGGCCCGGGCGTTCGGGGAGGGCCTCTTCGGCGGGTTTGAGGCCCGGCTCGAGGACGAGGAGGGCAAGGCGGTCTTCCACCTGGCCAGGGCCGAGTAGGGCTTCGGCTTTACGGGGGGGCGGCCTCGGGGTATAGTGCCCCCGTGCGCGCCCAAGAGCTTCTAGAGCCCCTGGCGCTGGACGCCCTCCTCGTCACCCGGCCGGAGAACGTCCGCTACCTCTCCGGCTTCCCCCACCCCGAGGACGCCCAGGTCCTGGTCACGGAAGAGGGGGCCTTCCTCCTCACCGACCCCCGCTACCCGGAGGCGGAACGGGAAAGCCGCATCCCCGCCAAGGTCCTTAGGCGCGAGGAGCGGGAAGAGCTTTACCGGAACCTCCGGGGCCGGGTGGGCTTTGAGGCGGAGCACCTCCCCTACGCCGCCTTAGAGCGCCTCCGGGAGCTTTCCCCCGCCGAGTGGGTGCCCACCAAGGGGGTGGTGGAGAGGCTTAGGCTCAGGAAGACCCCGGAGGAGGTGGAAAGGATCCGCAAGGCCCAGGCCCTGGCGGAGGAGGCCCTGGCCCATGTCCTTCCCCTCCTCAGGCCCGGAGTGGAAGAGCGGGAGATCGCCCTGGAGATAGAGTTTTTCCTCAAGAGGCGGGGGGCCGAACCCGCCTTCCCCCCCATCGTGGCCTCCGGGGCAAGAGGCGCCCTCCCCCACGCCCGGGCCTCGGAAAAGCGCCTCCTGGGGGGGGAGCTTGTCACCCTGGACCTCGGGGCCAGGGTGGAGGGGTACCACTCGGACATGACCCGCACCTTCGCCCTCGGCAGGCCCAAGGAGGAGCTCCGCCGGGCCTACAAGGCGGTGGAAGAGGCCCTCGAGGCCGCCCTCGCCGCCCTCGCCCCCGGGAAGCCGGCCAAGGAGGTGGACGCCCTGGCCCGCAAGGTCCTGGAGGGGTACGGCCTGGACCGCCACTTCGTCCACTCCCTGGGCCACGGGGTGGGGCTTGCGGTGCACGAGGGGCCGGGCCTTTCCCCCTATAGCGAAGAGGTCCTGGAGCCCGGCATGGTGGTCACCGTGGAGCCCGGGGTCTACCTCCCGGGGCTGGGCGGGGTGCGGCTGGAGGAGCTCGTGCTCCTCACCGAGAAGGGCCCAGAGCTCCTCTCCCGCTTCCCCCGGGACCGGGAGGTGTGAATGCGCCTCGCCTTTCTCCTGCCCTTTGTCCTCCTGGCCCTGGCCCAGACCTACACCGTGAAGAAGGGGGACACCCTCTTCCGCATCGCCAAGGCCCACGGCCTGAGCGTGGGGGAGCTCATGCGCCTGAACGGGCTCGCCTCGGAGCGCATCTACCCGGGGCAGGTCCTGCGGGTGGGGCCTTCCCCGAAACCTGGCCGCTTCCTGGAGGAGGGCCTCGCCGTCTGGTACGGCCCCGGTTTCCACGGAAAGCGGACGGCCAGCGGAGAGGTCTACGACATGCACGCCCTCACCGCCGCCCACCCCTCTTTGCCCTTCGGCACCCGGGTTCGGGTGACCAACCTGAGAAACGGCAAGAGCGTGGTGGTGCGCATCAACGACCGGGGCCCCTTTGGAGGCAGGTACATCATTGACCTCTCCTACGCCGCCGCCAAGGCCATCGGCGCCCTCTCGGCCACCCGCGTGCGCCTGGAGGTGGAGGACTAGAGATGGTCCGCTACGGCTTTCACCTCTCCATCGCCGGGAAGAAGGGGGTGGCGGGCGCGGTGGAGGAGGCCCTGCGCCTGGGCCTTTCCGCCTTCCAGATCTTCGCCAAAAGCCCGAGGGGCTGGAAGACCCGCCCCCTCTCCCCCGGGGAAGTGGAGGCCTTCCGCGCCCTAAGGGAGGCGGCCGGGGGGCTTCCCGCCGTGATCCACGCCTCCTACCTGGTGAACCTGGGAGCGGAGGGGGAGCTTTGGGAAAAGAGCGTCATGAGCCTCGCCGACGACCTGGAAAAGGCCGCCCTCCTCGGGGTGGAGTACGTGGTGGTCCACCCGGGCTCGGGAAGCCCGGAGCGGGTGAGGGAAGGCGCCCTTAAGGCCCTCCGCCTGGCCCAGGTGAGGGAACGCCCCAAACTCCTTTTGGAAAACACCGCCGGGGGCGGGGAAAAGGTGGGGGCCCGCTTTGAGGAGCTGGCCTGGCTCATCGCCGAAACCCCCATGGGGGTCTGCCTGGACACCTGCCACGCCTTCGCCGCCGGGTACCCCGTGAAGGACGCCCCCAGGGAGGTGCTTTCCGAGCTGGACCGGACCGTGGGCCTGGAGCGGGTGCCCGTGGTCCACCTGAACGACTCCGTGGGGGGCCTGGGAAGCCGGGTGGACCACCACGCCCACCTCCTCCAGGGCGAGATCGGAGAAGGGCTCAAGGGGGTCCTCCTGGACCCCCGCCTGAGGGGGCGGGTCTTCATCCTGGAAACCCCGAGGAGCCCCGAGGAGGACGCCTGGAACCTCGAGGTCCTCCGGGGCTGGCTTGGGGAGGGTTAAGCACCCCACCGCGGCTTTTACCGCGGTGGGGGCCCCAAAAGCGCTTTCCCAAAGCCCCACCTCGGGCACTTCAGGCCAGGCGCTTAGCCCAAAAAAAAGCCGAAGAAGGCCCTCCGGGCGAGGGCCAGGACCTCCTGAATGGGCCCCCTAAGCACGGTGAGGATGAGGAGAAAGGAGAGCCAGGCGTACCTTTCCAGGCTCCAGAGGAAAGGTTGCCAGGAAAGGGGAAGAAGGCTTTGGAGGATCTTGGAGCCGTCCAGAGGGGGGATGGGCAGGAGGTTGAAGACCGCCAGGACCAGGTTGAGGCTGCTGGCGAAGAAGAGGCCCAGGGCCAAGACCCCGGTAGGGGTACGGACCTCCCCCCGGAAGGTCTGGACCACGCCAAAGGGGTCCAAGGCCAAAAGCCCCCGCACGGCGAGGGCGAGGAGGACCGCCAGGGCCAGGTTGATGGCGATGCCCGCCACGGACACCACGAAAAGCCCGAGGCGGTAGCGGCGGAAGGCCAGGGGGTTCACGGGCACCGGCCTGGCCCAGCCGAACCCCGCGAGGATGAGGAGGAGGGTACCTAGGGGGTCCAGGTGGCGCAAGGGGTTCAGGCTGAGGCGCCCCAGGCGGCGGGCGGTGTCGTCCCCGAAGAGAAAGGCGGCGTAGGCGTGGCCCCACTCGTGCAGGGCGAGGCTGAAGAGGAGGGCGGAAAGGGCCAGGGCGAAGGCCAGGGGGTCCTGCCCAAGGAGGGCGATCATAGGCCAAAGACCCGGTAGAGGGCCTGCAGGAGGCCCGCAAGCCCCTCCACCACCGAGCCCGTGACCCCGGTGTAGGAGAGGACGAGGAAGACCAGGAGGAAGCCGAGAGGCCCGAGACCTGCGAGCTGGTCCAGGAAGCGGCGGGCCTCGGGGCCCCCCACGGCGTAAAGGGCCTTGGCCCCGTCCAAGGGGGGCACGGGGAAGAGGTAGATGGCGGCGTGGAGGAGCATGAGGCGCTGGCCCACGAAGAGCCCTTCGCCGAAGGGGTAGGGCAGGAAGCGGGCCAGGAGGCCGTAGAGGAAGGCGGCGAGGAAAAAGCCCAAGGGGCCCATGAGGGCCACCCAGAACCCCTTGGACCCGGGCAGGCGGGTGGGCACGGGGCGGGGCCAGCCGAAGCCCAGGAGGACCAGGAGGAGGAGGCCCAGGGGCTCGAGGTGGACCCTGGGGTCCAGGGAGAGGAAGCCCTGCCACCTCGGGGCCCGCTCCCCGTAGCGGTCGGCGAGCCAAGCCTGGAGCAGGTTGTGGAGCACGAGCCCGAAGGCCCCGAGGAGGAAGGAGAGGAGGAAGACCGGAGGGTCACGGAGCAGGGGGAACAGTCCCATCGTCCACCAGTCTACGGGCTAGGGCCAGCTCCTCCTCAAAGGTGCGCACCTCCCCCCGCGCCCGGGCCTCGGCCACCCTTCTCAGGACCTCCCCCACCTTGGGACCCGGGGCAAGGCCCATCTCCAAGAGGTCCCGCCCCCGGAGGACCCGCCGCTTTTCCCTAAGCCAAGCCTCCCGCTCGGGAAAAAGGGCCAGAAAAACGCTTCGCAAAGGCTCCTTGTCCAGGGCTTCCCTGGAAACCTCCTCTCCCCTCTTCGCCTGGAGGAGGAGGGCCAGGTCCTCCTGGAGGCGCTTGGGCACCGCGAGGGCCTGGGCCCTGGCCAGAGGAGCTTCCTGGAAGAAGAGGAGGAGCAGAAGCCTGGCCTCCACCCAGGTCCTTTCCAGGGCGTCCTCGGGAAGGCGCAGGCGGGCGAAGGGGGCCTTTTCGGGAAGGGAGAGGCCGTAGAGGGGCCTCAGGGCCCCCATTTCCTCCAGAAGGGCCAGGGCCTCGTAGAAGGTGTCCTCCTCGAGGGTCAGCAGGAGCTCGTCCCGGAGGCGGCTCTTGCTGGCCGTGCGCAGCACCTCGGGCAGGAGGGCGGGAGGAAGGATGCGCAAGGCTTCCTCGGCGAAGCGGAAGGCGAGCCGGGCCGCCAGGCGGGCCCCCCGGACGATGCGGCTCGGGTCCTCTACAAAGGAAAGGGGATGGAGGGGCCTTAGGAGGCGGGCCTCCAGGTCCTTAAGACCCCCGTAGGGGTCCAGAAGCTCCAGGGTGGAAAGGGAAAGGGCCATGGCGTTCACCGTGTAGTCCCGCCTTTCCAGGTCCTTGGCGATGGGAGCCGGGCGTACCTCCGGCAGGGCCCCGGGGTAGGGGTAGACCTCCTCCCGGCTTTCCGCCAGGTCCACGGAAAGACCGAAGGGAAGGCGCACCCGCCCGGTGCCGAAGGCGTAGTGGAGGGCGTAGCTTCCCCCGAAGCGCTCCGCCAAAAAGCGGGCCACCTCCCCCACCCGCACCCCCGGCTCCAGCACCAGGTCCAGGTCCGGCCCCGAGCGGGAAAGCAGGGCGTCCCGCACCGCCCCGCCCACCAGGTACACCCCCTGGGGGAAAGCCTCCTTCAGGGCCAGGACCACCTGCCTGGCCCCTTCGGGAAGGGCCTCGAGGATCCTCTCCCCCAGGCTTGGCTCGGGGCTTGGCCGCTTGCGGTAGAGGTCCGTACGGGTGAAGATGCCAAGAAGCCGCCACCCCTCCCCCACCGCCTCCCCCACCAGGACCCGGCCTCCCCCCTCCCTCAGCCGGGCCTCGGCCTGGGAGAGGGGGGTATCGGGGGGAAGGACCAGGGCCCGGGCCAGGAAGCCCTCCACGGGGTGATGGCCTAGGCCCAGGCGCTCCGCCTTCCTCAGGTCCCGCCGCCGGGCGAGCCCCAAAACCCGCACCCCGCCCCCCTCCAGGGGCACCACCACGGGCATAGCCCCGTAGCCCCGTTCTTCCAGCCTGCGCAGGGCCTCCCCCACCGTGGTGGGGAAAAGGGTTTCCACCGGGGAGGTCATGGCTTCTCCCAAGGTGGGCTCGGGGGTAAGGAAGAGGGAGAGGTTAGAAAGAAGCCTCCGCAAGGCGCTCCGCGCCCCCCTTACCCGGGCGAAGGCCGCCCGGGGATGCCCCCCGCCCCCCACCTGGGCGAGCCAGCGGGCCACGTCCAGGCGCGCCTTGCTCCGGGCGATGAGGAGGACCTCCCTGCCCAGCCGGAGCGCCAAGAGCACCCCGTCCGCCTCGTACAGGTCCAGAAGGGTATGGGCCAGGGGGGCCAGGGCGGGCACGTACCCCTCCTCCCTAGCCCGGGCCAGGAGAAGGCGGAAGCCCTCCACCTCCACCACCCGGGCGGTCTTGAGGAGCTCCTTGAGGACACCCCGGGCCTCCTCCCCCAGGTGGGGACGCACCCAGTCCCTGACCCGGGGGACCTCCGCGCCCATGAGGACCAGGTGGTGGGCGGCCTCGAGGTCCAAGGGGGTGGTGGAGGGGAAGCTGAACCCCCCGGTGTCCTCCCAAACCCCGGCGTAGGCCAGGGTGGCCTCCAAGGGGGTGAGGGCGAGGCCCCGCTCCCTGAGGAGGGGAAGGAGCAGGCTCACCGTGGCCCCCACCGCCGCCACCTTTCCCCCCACGGCGGGCACGTCCCCGGGGGTCCTCGGGTGGTGGTCAAAGACGAGGAAGGGCACCCGGCCCACCAGGGCCTTGAAGGGCCCGATGCGCTCGGGGCGGGCGTTGTCCACCAGGATCACCTCGGAAACCCTGTCCAGGGGGATCTCCGAGGCGGGGACGAGGTCCAAGCGGTCCTCCAAAAGGGGCGCGATCTCCTTAAGCGGACCCTCGAGGCCCCCCACCAGGGCAAGGAGGCTCCCCGGGAAAAGCTTCCCCGCCAGCACCATGGAGCCCAGGGCGTCAAAGTCCAGGTTCTCGTGGGCCACCACCACCCGCACGGTTTTTAGCTTACTTGACGGAAGGAAGCCCCCTTGCTAAACTCGGGCTTGGCACGCGGAGAGGTGCCCGAGTGGCTGAAGGGACACGACTGGAAATCGTGTAGGCGGGCTTAAACCTGCCTCGCGGGTTCGAATCCCGCCCTCTCCGCCAAACCCCTAGCCTCAGGGCTGGGGTTTTTTCGTGCTATGATGACTTCGTGCAGATCCTCACGGTGCGTTACACCCTCAAGCCCACTCCCCTCACGCATCTTCCCCTCCTGGCAAGCTGACGGCTTCAGCCGTCGGTGGCTGACGGCCGCTCGGACGGGCAATCCTCTTTACCCGCCCCTAGCCGTCGGGATATAACTTGGGGCTATGGAAACCCCGGACTACCAGGACAACGAGACCCCTAAAGAGGGAGGCGCTACGCCCCTGCTTCCTGAGAACAAGCTTGTGTGCTACGTCACCGGTCAGTTGCGGGAGGACACGCCCGAGGAACAGGTTCGCCAGGAGTGGGCGAGGAAGCTCGTGGAGGAATACGGTTACCCCAAGGAAGACCTGGGCATTGAGGTAACCATTCCTATGGGCACCCGCCGCCCTCGAGCCGACCTCGTGATTTATGAGCACGGCAAGCCCCACGAGATAGAGAACATCCGCGTCATCATAGAAGCCAAACGCGAGGACGTGAAGGCTTCGGACAAGAAAAAGGGCGTGGAGCAGCTCAAAAGCTACCTTGCGGCTTGCCCCAACGCCCGGTGGGGCCTCTGGGTAGGTGCCGAGCGGCAAGCTTTTCAGGTAGTCGCCCGCAACGGCGATCGCCGCGTGGAACCCACCACGGACATCCCTCGGTTCGGGGAAAAAAGTCCTCGCCGGCTCACCTTCAAGGACCTCAAGCCCGCGGAGGGGCTAAAGCGGGAGCTAAGGCGCATCCACAACTACATCTACGCCAACCAAGGGTTGCCCAAGGAACAGGCTTTCCATGAGCTTTTAAAGCTGGTTTTCTGCAAGGTCTATGAAGAGCGCGTCAAGGGGGCCAACGACCCCCTGGACTTTGACATCGCCCCAGAAGAGCGGTTTTCGGAAGCGGGGAAAAAGGCTTTGCGGAAGCGGCTGGAAAAGCTGTTTAATGACGTCAAATCTCAGTACCCCTACATTTTTGAGCCGGACGATCGGATCCGGCTCAATGATGACGTCTTGGCCTATGCGGTAAGCGAGCTTAGGCAATACTCCTTCCTGCGCACCCGGACCGACATCAAGGGAGCGGCCTACCAGGAAGTGGTGCGAGACAACCTTAGGGGGGACCGGGGCGAGTTTTTCACCCCCGACAACGTGTGCCGGATGGCGGTGCGCATGGGGGTAAAAACCCTGTTGGTCTCCAGCAAGGGAAAGAAAGGGTGGACCAATATCCGGGTCCTGGACCCCGCAGTGGGGGCCGGGGGGTTCCTCCGGGCTTTCATGAACGAGCTTCGTGCTTACCTGGTGGAGCGAGAACAAGGAAAACACGCCTCCGAAGAGGCTCTAGAACAGGCCGTTGCCAACGAACTTCGGGAGATTTGCAACCGCAACGTCTTTGGCTTGGACATCAACCCCCTCCTGGTGCGCGCCGCCCAGATGAACCTGGTGATGCATGGGGACGGAAGCAGCAACGTCTACCACGTGGAGGGGGGAAGCCTTATTCCGTTTTCCCAAATGCCCAAGGTGGTGCAGGAAAAACTTCCCCCTGGGAGCGTGGATTTGATCGTGACCAATCCGCCCTTTGGCAACGGTCCCGGCCTTAAGGTGGACAATCCCGATATTCTCAAGGAGTACGAGTTGACAAGATACGGATTGGACGGAGGACGCTCGCGGAGCAGCCTCCCTCCGGAACAGCTCTTCATTGAACGGGCCTACCAGTGGCTTGCCCCAGGTGGGGTTCTGGCCATTGTGCTTCCCGACAGCATTCTGTCTAACCCGGGGCTAGAGTTTATCCGGGAGTGGATACTCGAGAAGTTCGTGGTAGTGGCCAGCGTGGACTTGCCCATTGAGACCTTTGTGGCCTTTGGGGGGACGGGAACCCAGACCAGCGTCTTGGTGCTTCGCAAGAAGACCGAGGCCGAGATTGAGCGGGAAGAGATCACGGGCAAGCCCCTAGACTACGAGGTCTTCATGGCTGTGCCCCGGACGATGGGCTACGACCGGCGGGGCAACGACCTGTGGAAGCGGGATGAAGAAGGCCACCTCCTGGTAGGCCAACGGGACGATGAGGTAAGCGAGGTGGCCGAGGTCTTCGTGCAGTGGCTCAGGGGAGAACTTAAGGCGAGAGCGGAGGAAGCGTGAGCCTCAACTTTCTGCGCGTAGGGAGCGTTTATCTAAGGGAAGGCGAAAAGCGCTTGGACGCCGTTTACTACGCCCTAGCCGTGCAGGCCCGCTTGGAGCTTGATCAGAGTCGGTGGCCGCTCCGGCCCCTAGGGGAAATGGCGCATGTCTTTTACCCTGGCCGCTTCAAACGTCCCTATGCCCCTAAGGGTAAAGGAACACCCTTTGTGGGCTCGCGGGAGATGTTTTTTTGGCCCTTAAAGCCCAAGGATTTCCTTTACGGAACCCCAGAGGACTGGCAAGACCTGATGGTAAAGCGCGGCTGGATTTTGGTCAGTCGTTCGGGCACCGTGGGGCAAGCCCTTCTGGTGGATAGTTATCTTGAAAAAGTAGCAGTTACTGAACATGCCATCCGCCTAAAGCCTAAAAAATCAGGCAAAGGTGGCTTTCTGTATGCCTTCCTACGGTCTAGATTTGGAGACGGCCTCCTAAAGGGAATTCAGTTTGGTGCGGTGGTTAAGGAGATTGGGTCTCATCAGGTTGAGTCTTTCTTGGTTCCCGATCTTTCTCAAGAGAGAAAACACCGCATTCACACCAAAATGCTCCGCGCCCTCAGCTTGCGGGAGCGGGGAAGCTTTCTTCTAAAAGAAGCAGAGCAGCTATTATACGAGCTTCTTGGGCTCCCCGACCCGGAGGCCCTCGAGCCCGAATACCTTCCCAACCCGCCCGGGACCAAGGTGCCCGCCTTTGCGGTGAAGCGCAGCGAGCTGGAAGGGAGGCTAGACGGCTCCTACCACGTGCCCGAGGCGGAAAGCCTTCTTCGTGCCCTAAAGGCGGGGAGATACCCCCTCGTCCCTCTGGAGAAATTGACCGCCTATATCCGCATCCCTCCTCGGTTCAAGCGCCACTACGTAGGCCCGGATAAAGGCGTGCCCTTCGTGCGCCCCTCCGACTTGGCCACGGTGCGGGTGCTGGAGCGGCGGTACATCGCTAAGTGGACGCCAGGGCTTTCCGAAGCCCTTTTAAAGGTTGGCGAAATCCTCGTTAGCCGTAGCGGCAGTATAGGCGACATGGGGTTGGTGACGAAGGCTTGGGATGGCTGGGCTGGGAGTGATGACCTCGCTCGCATAGCCACGGAAAAGTCCTTGGCGCATCCCGGCTACCTCTATGCTTTCTTGGCTTCCCCCTACGGACAGGTGCAGCTTCGGCGAGAGATCTACGGGGGCGTGATTGACCACCTCGAGGTGGAGCATCTGGCCAAGGTCGTCATCCCCAGCCCCCCTCTGGACGTGCAGGAAGCCATTGGCAAGCGGGTCCTTCAGGCGTTCGCCCTCCGAGATAGGTCAAACGACCTCGAGGAAAAGACCATCGCCGAGTTGGAAGAACTCATCGCCAAAGGCCCGAAGATTAGGGCGGTGGAAGGGGGGCTTTAGCCGTTCCGTGACCCATAGTCCCCAAGGTATAATGGAACCATACCAGAGCAAGGCCCCCCCTACCCGGTGCCCACGCCCATCTACCACATCACCCCTCCACCACCAGGGCGGCGTTCTCCAGGAGCACCCGGTGCCCCCTACGGTGCGCACCTCCAGGTAGCGGTTCGCCCCCTGCACCGGGTCGTCCACGACATCACCCTGAACGTGTACCGCCACCTCCTGAAGGAGGAGCGGCGGGGCTGGGTCATTGACCCCGAGCCCGTCCCCGGGCCCGGGCCTGAACCGCGTTGCAGTAAAACCCACCCCCCGGCCACGCTACCGGGGGGTGAAGCTTTGCGTCCTGGAGCTGGTGGAGCGGCGGGGATTTGAACCCCGGACCTCCCGCTTGCAAGGCGGGTGCTCTCCCTCTGAGCTACCGCCCCAAGCCTTCGGCAGTATAGCCCAAGAGGGGGGCTTACGCAAAGGACCCTTCCCCTCTATAATCGGAAAGGTGTGCCGCACCAGCCCTCGGGCAGGGGAAGGTCCCGCGGGAACGAGGGCGGCGCACGGGAAACGCCAAGCCCAACCTTCCCCGATGGGAGGAATATGCCGGTCAACATCAGCGTGAAGGAGCTACTGGAAGCCGGGGTCCACTTTGGCCACGAGCGCAAGCGCTGGAACCCCAAGTTCGCCCGCTACATCTACGCCGAGCGCAACGGCATCCACATCATTGACCTCCAGAAGACCATGGTGGAGCTGGAGCGCACCTTCCGCTTCCTCGAGGACCTGGCCATGCGCGGGGGAACGGTGCTCTTCGTGGGCACCAAGAAGCAGGCGCAAGACATCGTGCGCATGGAGGCGGAACGCGCGGGCATGCCCTACGTGAACCAGCGCTGGCTGGGCGGGATGCTCACCAACTTCAAGACCATCTCCCAGCGGGTGCACCGCCTGGAGGAGCTGGAAAACCTCTTCGCCTCCGAGGACATCCACCACCGCCCCAAGAAGGAGCAGGTGCGCCTCAAGCACGAGCTTGACCGCCTGCAGAAGTACCTCTCCGGCTTCCGGCGCCTGAAGCGGCTTCCCGACGCGGTCTTCGTGGTGGACCCCACCAAGGAGGCCATCGCCGTGCGGGAGGCCAGGAAGCTCTTCATCCCCGTGGTGGCCCTGGCGGACACGGACTCCGACCCCGACCTGGTGGACTACATCATCCCCGGGAACGACGACGCCATCCGCTCCATCCAGCTCATCCTCTCCCGGGCGGCGGACCTCATCATCGAGGCCCGGGGCGGGGTGGCGGGGCCCTCCCCCTCCTACGCCCTGGTGGAGGAGGCCGAGCGGGCCGAGGCCCAGGGGACCCTGGACGAGGGCTTGGCAGGCGAAGACGAGGTGGAAGCATGAGCCAGACCGAACTCATCAAGAAGCTCCGCGAGGCCACGGGGGCCGGGATGATGGACGTGAAGAAGGCCCTCGAGGACGCCGGCTGGGACGAGGACAAGGCCGTCCAGCTCCTAAGGGAGCGGGGGGCCATGAAGGCCGCCAAGAAGGCGGAGCGGGAAGCCCGGGAAGGCATCATCGGCCACTACATCCACCACAACCAGCGGGTGGGGGTGATCCTGGAGCTCAACTGCGAGACCGACTTCGTGGCCCGGAACGAGATCTTCCAGGGCCTGGCCAAGGACCTCGCCATGCACATCGCCATGATGAACCCCCGCTACGTCTCCCTCGAGGAGATCCCCGCCGAGGAGCTAGAGAAAGAGCGGCAGATCTACATCCAGGCCGCCCTCAACGAGGGGAAGCCCAAGGAGATCGCCGAGAAGATCGCCGAGGGCCGCCTGAAGAAGTACCTGGAGGAGGTGGTCCTCCTGGAGCAGCCCTTCGTCAAGGACGACAAGGTGAAGGTGAAGGAGCTCATTCAGCAGGCCATCGCCAAGACCGGGGAAAACATCGTGGTGCGGCGCTTCTGCCGCCTGGAAGTGGGAGCGTAGGCCATGGAAGCCGCCGGGGCCCCTACCCAAGGGCCCCGGTTTTTCTTAGAGCCATGAAGTACAAGCGCGTCCTCCTGAAGCTTTCCGGCGAGTTTCTGACGCAAAACGGCTTCGGCATTGAGCCCGAGGCCACCCGGGCCCTGGCCCAGGAGATCAAGGCCGCCTACGAGACCGGGGTCCAGCTGGCCATCGTCATCGGGGCCGGAAACCTCTGGCGGGGGGCCCGGCAGGGGGTGGGGATGGACCGGGCCACCGCCGACTACATCGGCATGCTGGCCACCATCATGAACGCCCTGGCCCTGCAGGACGCCCTCGAGGCCCTCTCCATCCCCACCCGGGTCCAGACCGCCCTCACCATCCCCCAGGTGGCCGAGCCCTACATCAGGAGGCGGGCCCTCCGCCACCTGGAGAAGGAGCGCATCGTCATCTTCGGCGGGGGAACGGGGAACCCCTTCTTCTCCACGGACACCGCCGCCGCCCTCCGCGCCCTGGAGGTGGGGGCGGAGGTGGTCCTCATGGCCAAGAACAAGGTGGACGGGGTCTACTCCGACGACCCCCGCAAGAACCCCGAGGCGGTGCGCTTTGACGAGCTCACCTACCTCGAGGTCCTGAACCGCGGCCTTCAGGTCATGGACACCACCGCCATCACCCTCTGCATGGAGGCCGGGCTTCCCATCGTGGTCTTTGACATCTTCAAGCCGGGCGCCCTGGTGGGTATTATCCAAGGGGAAAAGGTGGGCACCCTGATCCACCCGTAGATAAGGAGGGACCATGACCCTGAAGGAGCTTTACGCGGAAACCCGGAGCCACATGCAAAAGAGCCTCGAGGCCCTGGAGCACAACCTGGCGGGCCTGCGCACCGGGCGGGCCAATCCCGCCCTCCTCCTCCACCTCAAGGTGGAGTACTACGGGACCCACGTTCCCCTCTCCCAGATCGCCACCGTCACCGCCCCCGACGCCCGCACCCTGGTGGTCCAGTCCTGGGACCAGAACGCCCTCAAGGCCATAGAGAAGGCCATCCGCGAGTCCGACCTCGGCCTGAACCCCAGCAACAAGGGGGATGCCCTCTACATCAACATCCCCCCCCTCACCGAGGAAAGGCGCAAGGAGCTGGTGAGGACCGCCCGGCACCTGGCCGAGGAGGGGCGGATCGCCATCCGCAACGTCCGCCGCGAGGCCCTGGAAAAGCTGAAGAAGCTCTCCAAGGAACTCCACCTCTCCGAGGACGACACCAAGCGGGCCGAAGGGGAGATCCAGAAGATCACCGACGAGTTCATCGCCAAGGTGGACGAGATGGTGGAGAAGAAGGAACAGGAGATCCTCCACTAGCTCATCCCCAGGCCCGCAGGGGAGGGGCCAAGGCCATGCCGAAGACCGTGCCCAGCGCGCAAAGCGCCCCAGGAGACCGGGGGTGAGGGACGACCTTCCCACCCGCGTCCTTTCCTCCCTCATGGGGGCAAGCCTCCTTCTCCTGGTGCTCTGGGCCGGCCTTCCCCTAATCCTTCCCGCCTTGGCCTTCGTCCTCTGGCTGGGAAGCCTGGAGCTTCAGGGCATGCTGGCCCGCCGAGGGGTGGCCCTCAACCTGCCCCTCCTCCTCCTCGGGGGTCTCTTGCTTTTCCTCTTCTCCCTGCCTTCCCTCCACTGGCACTTTCCCCAGGTGCCCTGGCGGGAGGTGGCCCTGGGCCTCTTCCTCATGGCGGCCTTCAGCTACGAGCTCCTGAAGGGAGCCGACCTCACCCGCTTCGCCTTCACCCTCTTGGCCTTCCTCTACCTGCCCTGGAGCCTGGGCTACGTCCTCCTCCTCCGGGAAACCCCCGATGGGGCCCTAGGGCTTTGGACCCTAAGCCTTCCCATCGTGGCCAGCTTCGCCACCGACATCGGGGCCTACTTCGCGGGCCGCCTCTTCGGGCGCAGGAAGCTCGCCCCCGAGATCAGCCCGGGCAAAACCGTGGAGGGGTCTTTGGGCGGCATCGCGGTAAGCTTCCTGGCCCTCTTGGTCTACACGGGGCTGGTGCGGGAGGTCTTTCCCTTTGGGCTTTTGGAGCTCTGGCTCTTCAGCCTTCTCCTCTCCCTGGCGGCCCAGCTCGGGGACCTGGCCGAGTCCATGCTCAAGCGCTACTGCGGGGTGAAGGACTCCGGGCACTTCCTCCCGGGGCACGGAGGGCTTTTGGACCGCATAGACAGCCTCCTCTTCACCTTCCCCCTCACCTACTACCTGGTGGTGCTCTTCACATGAAACGGGTCGTGGTCCTTGGTTCCACGGGTTCCATCGGAAGGCAGGCCCTCGAGGTCTGCCGCCTGAGGGGCTACGAGGTGGTGGGCCTCGCCGCCGGGAAAAACCTCGAGGCCCTCTCCCAGCAGATCGCCTTTTGGAAGCCCCGCCTGGTGGCGGCGGAGGAAAGCCTCCACGCCGAGCTCAAAGCCCGCTTTCCCGGGCTCAAGCTCGCCACGGCCGAGGAGGTGGCCGCCCTGGAGGCCGAGGTGGCCGTGGCCGCCATCCCGGGCCTCGCCGGGCTTGCCCCCACCCGGGCCGCCCTGCGCACGGGAAAGCGGGTGGCCCTGGCCAACAAGGAGGCCATGGTGGCCGCGGGCCCCCTCCTCTGGCAGGAGGCGGAGGCCCACGGGGCCGAGATCCTCCCCGTGGACTCGGAGCACTCCGCCCTCTTCCAGGCCCTCCTCGGGGAGAGGCGGGAGGACGTGGCCGAACTCGTCCTCACGGCGAGCGGCGGGCCTTTCCTCAAGGAGCCCGAGGACCTCGCCCAGGTGACCCCGGAGATGGCCCTCCGCCACCCCCGCTGGCGGATGGGCCCCAAGGTCACCGTGGACTCGGCCACCCTCTTCAACAAGGGCCTCGAGGTCCTCGAGGCCAAGGAGCTCTTCCGCTTCCCCCTGGAGAAGATCAAGGTCCTCATCCACCCCCAGGCCTACGTCCACGGCCTGGTGCGCTTCCTGGACGGGAGCCTCAAGGCCCAGCTCGGCCCCACGGACATGCGGCTTTTCATCCAGTACGCCCTCACCTACCCCGAGCGGGCGGAAACCCCCTTGAAGGACCTCCCCATCCCCGGGGTGCTGGAGTTTCTGGAACCCGACCTCAAGCGCTTTCCCGCCCTGGCCGTGGCCTACGAGGCGGGAAGGCGGGGAGGCTTGGCCCAGGTAGCCGTCTCCGCCGCCGACGAGGTGGCGGTGGAGGCCTTCCTCCAAGGGAAAATTCCCTTCCCCCGCATCCCCGAGATTCTGTCCCGGGTGCTGGAAGCCACCCCCACGGAACCCCTAACATGGGAGAGCCTCTTCGCCGCGGACGCCTGGGCCCGGGAGGAGGCCAAGAGGTGGGCATGAGCCTGTTCTGGTTTCTGGTCATCATCGGCGTAAGCGTCTTCGTCCACGAGCTTGGGCACTACCTGGCGGCGAGGCTTCAAGGGGTGCGGGTCAAGGCCTTCAGCGTCGGCTTCGGCCCGGTCCTTTGGCGCAAGGAGGCCTGGGGCACCGAGTGGCGGCTTTCCGCCATCCCCCTCGGGGGGTACGCCGATATAGAGGGCCTCCTCCCCGAGGAAAAGGGAAGGGGGTACGACGCCCTTCCCTTCCTGGGGAAGCTGTTCGTCCTGGTGGCGGGGGTGGCCATGAACCTCCTCCTCGCCTGGGGCCTCTTCGCCTACCTCTTCAGCGCCCAGGGGGTGCCCGAGGCCACGGGCAGGGCGGTGATCCTCGAGGTCCTGCCGGGGAGCGTGGCCGAGGAGGCGGGGCTCAAGCCGGGGGACATCCTCCTCGCCGTGGACGGAAAGCCCCTGGAAAGGCCCCAGGAGATTGAAGGGCTCAAGACCCCAGGCGCCCACACCCTGGCCGTGCTCCGCGAGGGCAAGGAGGTGGCCCTCTCCCTCACCTGGAAAGAGGGGATGGAACGCTTGGGCGTGGTCTACCAGCCGGAGGTAGCCTACCGCAAGGTGGGCTTCCTGGAGGGGCTCGGCCTCGCCGCAGGGCGGACCCTGGCCTTCGGGCCCGCCCTCGTCCGGGCCCTGGTGGGGGGGCTTCTCGGCGTCCTCGCGGGGAACCCCGATAGCGGCGTCCTGGGCCCCGTGGGCATCCTGGTGGAGACGGGGCGGGCGGCCCAGGAGGGGCTTTTCCGCCTGGTGGAACTCGCCGCCGCCATCAACCTCTCCCTCGCCCTCTTCAACCTTCTCCCCATCCCCGCCTTAGACGGCGGCCGCATCCTCCTCCTCTTCCTCGGCCGCTTCCTCCGCCTCCGGCCCGAGCAGGAGGCCACCGTCCACTACCTGGGCTTCCTCTTCCTTCTCCTTCTCCTCCTCCTGGTCACCTTCCAGGACCTGAGGCGGCTTCTCGGAGGGTGAGGTGGCGGAGGCCACGGTCCTGATCCCCGCCTTCAACGAGGAGGCCACCATCGCCCAGGTGGTGCGGGTGGCCCGGGAAGCGGGGTTTCCCGTGGTGGTGGCGGACGACGGCTCCAAGGACGAAACCGCCCGAAGGGCCGAGGAGGCCGGGGCCGAGGTGGTGCGGCTAGGGGAGAACCGGGGGAAGGGCGGGGCCATCGCCGAAGGGCTTAAGGCGGTGCGGACCCCCTTCGTCCTCCTCCTGGACGCCGACCTTTTGGGCCTGAAACTCGAGCACCTCCACGCCCTCTTGGAGCCGGTAGCCCGGGGCGAGGCGGAGATGACCGTGGGGCTTTTCCGGGGAGGGCGGCTTTCCACGGACCTGGCCATGCGCCTCACCCCCTTCCTCTCGGGGCAAAGGGCCGTGGCCACGGAGGCCCTCAAGGGGGTGCCCGGCCTGGAAAAGGCCCGCTACGACCTGGAACTTCTCCTCACCCGCCACGCCAAGGCCAGGGGCTGGCGGGTGCGCTACCTCCCCCTCCCCGGGGTGAGCCAGGTGATGAAGGAGGAAAAGCGGGGCCTCCTCCCCGGCTTCCTCCACCGGCTCCGCATGTACGGGGAGCTTCTCCGCTACCGGCTTAGAGGCTGGTAGCGGAAAAGCTCCACCCAGCCCTCCCCCGCCCGGTAGGCCACCACCCCCAGGCCCGGCACCAGGTAGAGCTCCTTGAGGTCGGTGCCTCCCTTTTCCGTGGTGTAGGCCACCCGCACCCGGTAGGCGTTGAAGGCCCCGGCCCTCACCCTCACCCCCTCCCACCCCTCCACCCGGGCGGAAAGGGCCACCCGCTGGCCCAGGAAGCGGGCGCTTCCCCCCCAGGCCGCTCCCAGCTCCAGGCGGGCCGGGTAGAGGAGGAGGGGGGGCTCAAAGGAAAAGTAGCCCTCCGGGAGCCCCACCCCCAAAAGGTAAAGCCCTTCGGGCGAGGCCCGCAGGCGGTCCTCCCGAAGGACCTTGCCCTCCTTGCTGTAGCGCAGGCGGAAGCCCTCGGAGGTGGGCCTCAGCTCCTGGAGGGTGCCGTCGGAGTAGGCGTAGCGCCCCCCCTCCTTGGGGAAGACCTGGGCCAGGGCCAGGGCCAGGAAAAGAACCAGGGCCCAGGACCTCGGCATCACTCCACCTCCCCCAGCTCGTGCCCCCGGCGGGTGGCGGCCTCCACCGCCTCGTAGAAGGCGGCCCGGAGGGCCCGGGCCTCGAGGGCGTGGAGGCCGTGAATGGTGGTGCCCCCGGGGCTCGCCACCTCGTCCTTGAGCTGGGCGGGGTGGCGGGTCTTGAGGAGTTCCCCCGTAGCCGCCAGGGCGTCCGCCGCCAGGCGCAGGGCCAGGGCTCGAGGCATGCCCATCTTCACCCCGGCGTCGGCCAGGGCCTCGGCCACCACCGCCAGGTAAGCGGGGGCCGAGGCTGACATGGCGGTGAAGGGGTCAAAGAGCCGCTCGGGGATCTCGTACACGTCCCCCACCGTGGCGAAAAGGGCCCGGGCGAAGTCCAGGTCCCCCGCCTCCTGGGCCTCCCTTAGAGAGGTGAGGGCGGTGGAGCTCTCCCCGATCATGGCCGCCAGGTTGGGCATGGCCCGCACCACCCGGCGGGTATCCAACCTGCGGGCCAAGACGGCCGTGGAAACCCCGGCCATGATGGAGAGGAAACCCACCCCGGCCCGGGGAACCTCCGGGGCCAGCTGGGGGAAGTCCCGCGGCTGAACGGCGAGCAACACGCGCTCGGCCTCGGCCAGGTCCTTCAGGGTAAGGGGGCGGACGCCAAAGGGCTCGGCCAGGGCCCGGGCCCGCTCCGGGGTGCGCCCCACCACCCCCACCTCCTCCCGGCGCAAAAAACCCCGCTCCAAAGCCCCTTTGAGGATGCTCCGGCCCATCTTGCCAAGGCCCAGGAAGGCGAGCTTCATGCCCTTGAGTCTACCTTGCGGAGGCGGAGGTAATAAAACCCGTCCAGGCCCCCCTCGGGGGACACGTAAACCCCAAGCCCCTGCCGAAGCACGGGCAAGGGAGAGGAGAAGGGCTCCGGGCGGAACTCGGGGTGCCTCTCCAAGAAGGCCCGGGCCACCCCTTCCCCCTCCTCCTCGGTGAGGGAGCAGACGGCGTAGACCAAAATCCCCCCCTCCTCCGTGGCCTGGGCGGCGGTTTCCAGAAGCTGAAGCTGAAGGGCCGCCATCCGGGCCGGGTCCCCTTCCTCCAGGCGGTAGCGGAGCTCGGGGTGGGCGCGGAAGGTGCCCGTGCCGGTGCAAGGAGCGTCCAGGAGAACCTTTTTAGCCCTTTCGGAAAGGGGTTCCCGCAGGTCCTGGGTGCGGTAGGCCACCTTTAGGCCGAGGCGCCGGGCCGTTTTCGCCCCCGCCTTCTGGCGCTTGGCGTTTAGGTCGTAGGAGACCACCTCCGCCCCCTTGGCCGCCAGGTAAAAAGCCTTGAGCCCGGCCCCGCCGCAAAGGTCCAGCACCTTCTCCCCAGGTTTGGGGTCCAGAAGCTGGGCGGCGAAGAGGGAAGCCGGGTTTTGCGGCTGGAGGCCCAAGGCGGGGAAGTCCGTCTTAGGCCCCTCCCAGACGTAGCTCTCCGGCAGGGGGCCAGGCTTTAGGTCCACCTCCCGGTAGGCGGTGACGAAGAGGGGGGCGGGCTCGTTAAAGGCCTCGGCGAAGCCCACCTCCCCGAAGAAGCCCCGCCAAGCCCCGCAGAGCCAGTCGGGGAGGGAAAGGCCCACGCACTCCGGGGCCTCCCTCGGGCGCAGGCGGCGAAGCACGGCGTTCACCAGCCCCGCGAGCCCCGGGTACCGGCGTTTCGTCTCCTCCACCCAGGGGCTCACCCGGGCGTGGTCGGGCTTCCCCACAAGCCATTCAAAGGCCCCAAGGCGCAGGGCCCAGCGCACTTCCCTGGGAAGCCTCTCCGGGGCCTTAAGGCTAGGCTCCAGGATGAAGTCCAGAAGCCTCAGGCGGCGGAGGGCTCCGTAGACCAGGTGGGTGGCGTAGGCCTTGTCCCGCTCGGGCCAGTCCACCCGGTCCAGGACCTGATCCAAAAAGTGCTGGGCCCGGCCCCCTTCCTCCACCTGGAGGAGGACGGCCAGGGCCAGGCCCCTCGGGGTGTCGGGCCTCAAGACTCCAGGGGATGGGCCTTGATGCTGAACTTCAAGGCGGTCCGCTCCTCGTTCTCCAGGTCCAGCTTGACGAAGGCGGGCTTGACCACCAGGTCCAGGTTGTCGGGGGCGATGTAGCCGCGGGCGATGGCGATGGCCTTCACCGCCTGGTTCACAGCCTGGGGCCCGATGGCCTGCACCTCCACCTCCCCCTTGGTGCGCAGAAGCGCCGCGATGGCGCCGGCCACGGAGTTGGGGCGGGACTTGGAAGAGACGCGCAACGTTTCCACTCTGACCTCCTGAAAACCCTTGGGCCACCCGCTCGGGGAAGACATGGGCGGCTCAAAGCCCATCCTAGAGCAAGCGGGGCCCTTTGGCAACTAGCCGGCCAAGACCCTTTCCTCCAAGCCCTTCAGGAGGCTTTCCACGTTCTCCTGCATGAGCTTCTGCACCAGCTTTTGCAAAAGCCCCCCAAAGATGGGGATGGTGAGCTCGTAGACCAGGGTGAGGACCACCCGGGTGCCTTCGCCCTCGGGCTGAAACACCCAGGTGCCCTCGTAACGGTCAAAATCCCCCTCCGGGGAGAAGAAGCGGTTCCTGAGGTTTTGGTCGTCCCACTCCTCCTCCTCCAACCAGCGGACCTTCTTGCCCATGGCCACCGCCACCCACTCGCTCCGGGTACGGTTGCCCTCGCGGGAAAGCACCCTGAGGCTTTCCACCTCCTTGAGGTAGGGCTTCAGGCCCTCCAGGTCCTTGGCCAGCGCGTAGACCTTCTCCGGGGGGGCAGGGATATAGCGCTCGGCACGTACCTCAGGCATGGGCTCTTTTTACTCTTTTTCCTCCCCGCTGACAAGCTCGTAAGCCCGCAAGGCCACCGAGAGGGGAAAGCCACGCCCCACCAAAAACCGCACCGCCTTGGCCTTGTCCTGGCGCCTGGGGTAGCGGCGCAGGGCCCTAAGGGCGGCCTCGAGGGCCTCCTCCTCCCCAAGCTCCCCGAGAACCGCCTCCACCACCTCCTCCCCCACCCCTTGGGCCCTAAGGAGGTGGCGGAGCTTCAGGGGGCCGTACTTGCGCCGGACGGCCACGAAGGTCTCGGCGAAGGCCCGGTCGTCCAGGTAACCCAAGGCCCGGAGGCGCTCCAGGGCCTGGGCCACCTCGGCCTCGGGAAAGCGGGCCAGGAGCTTCTCCCTAAGGCGGGCCTGGCTCATGGCCCGAGCGGCGAGGAGGCGCAGGGCGTAGGCGAAGGCCTTGTCCATAGGTTTAGGGTACGCTATGGCCCATGCGGGTCTTCGCCATCGCCGACCCCCACCTCTCCCGCGTCCACCCCAAGCCCATGACCATCTTCGGCCCCGGCTGGCAAGGCCATCCCGAGGCCTTTTTCCGCGGCTGGCGGGAGGTGGTGGGGCCCTCGGACCTGGTGATCGTGGCCGGGGACATCTCCTGGGCCATGCGCCTCCCCGAGGCCATCCCCGACCTCCTGGACCTGGCGGCGCTCCCGGGGAAGAAGGTGCTCCTTAAGGGCAACCACGACTACTGGTGGCCCTCCATCTCCCGGCTCCGCGCCGCCCTTCCCGAAGGCATGTACGCCCTGCAAAACGATGCCCTGGTCCTGGACGGGGTGGCGGTGGCGGGCACCCGGGGTTGGCAGTACCCTCCTGAAACCCCCGAGGACGAGAAGATCCTGGCCCGGGAGGTGGAAAGGCTCGGGCTTTCCCTGAGGGCCCTGGAAGGGAGGCCCTACCGCCACCTCCTGGTGGCCTTCCACTTTCCCCCCTTCGGACCCGGCGGGGAGGCCACCCCCTTGCTGGAGCTGGCCGCCCAGGCCGGCCCCGCGGCCATCGTCTACGGCCACCTGCACGGGGCCGACCCCGCCAGGCTTCCCCAGAGCTACCGGGGCATCCCCCTCCACCTGGTGGCGGCCGATGCCCTCCGCTTCCGGCCCAAGCTGGTGTTGGAAGCCGACTAAGGATATACTCGGTACATGGTTTGGGGGCCCATAGGGGATGGCGTGGAGGCCCTTTACCTCACCACCCCCGTGGGGCGGTGGGTGGGGTATGGGGTTTATGTCTACCGGTACCGGGGCCTCCTGGTGGACACAGGCCCCCCTAAGGCCCGCCCCTTCGCCCCCGAGGCCGAGGCCGCCCTCCTCACCCACGCCCACGAGGACCACGCCGGGGGAGCCTTTCGGCTTGGCCTTCCCGTCTACGGGAGCGCCCTGACGGCCGCTCTGGTCGCCGCCCCCAAGCCCCTCCGCCTCTACCGCCGCCTGGTCTGGGGAAGCCCCCGCCCCCTGCGGGTGGAGGTGGCCAAGCAGATCGGCCCCCTTTACTTTCTTCCCACCCCAGGCCACGCCCCCGACCACGTGGCCCTCTACGACCCCGAGGCCGGCCTCCTCTTCGGGGGGGACCTCTTCCTGGGGGTGAAGGCCAGCCTGGCCACCCCAGGGTTTGACCTCCCCGCCCTCCTGGAAAGCCTCCAGAGGGTGCTCGCTCTCAGGCCTCGAGCCTTCTACTGCGCCCACGCCGGGCCCGTGGAGGCTCCCTTAAAGGCCCTCCAAGCCAAGCGGGACTTCCTGGAAGCCAAGCGGGAGGAGGCCCAGAGGCTCCGGGCCCAGGGCCTCACCCCCGAGGAAGCCCTCAAGCGCCTTTTCGGCGGGGAGAGCCCCCCGGCCTACCTCTCGGGAGGGGAGATGAGCCGCCTCGCCTTCGTGAAGGCCCTTATGATGGAGGAGTGATCACCGCCTTCGTCCTCATCCGCACCCGGGGCGACCGCATCGCCCCCTTGGGGGAAGCCATCGCTGAGCTGCCTCAGGTGGCGGAAGTTTACTCCGTTACCGGGCCTTATGACCTGGTGGCCCTCCTCCGGCTCAAGGACCTCGAGGAGCTGGACGAGGCCGTAACCCAAGGGATCCTGGGCCTGGAAGGGGTGGAGCGCACGGAAACCCTCCTGGCCTTCCGGGCCTATCCCAGGAAGCTCCTGGACCAGGGCTTCTCCCTAGGGCAGGAGTAGTGCCCAAGCCCTTCCGCTTTCTCCTTCTCCTGCAGGGGGGGCTCCTCCTCCTGGGGGGAGGGGGGATGCTCCTTGGGGGCTTTCCCATGCTGGGGAGGCACCCCTTTGCGGAAAGCCTTCTTGGGCTTGGGCTCCTCCTGGGCTTGGCGGGCCTCGAGGCCCTCTTCCGCCGCCTCTTCCCCCATTCCTTTCACGAGGCGGAGCGCCTTCACCGGGAGCTGGGCCTGGCCCTGCGCCAGGCGGGGGCGACCCCTCCTTTTCTCCTCCTCTTGGCCTTTCTCTCGGGCCTGGCCGAGGAGGTCTTCTTCCGGGGCTTTCTGCAAAGCCTTCTCGCCTTAAAGCTGGGCCCCTGGGCGGTGCTCCTCCAGGCCTTCCTCTTCGCCCTCCTGCACCCCGCCCCCAGGGGAGCCCTGGCCTACACCCTTTACACCGGGGCGGCGGGCCTTCTCTTGGGCCTCGCCTACCTCCTCACGGGAAGCCTTCTCCCTGGGGTTTTGGCCCACTTCCTCCACAACGCCCGGGGCTTTTATGAGCTTGGGCGCTAAGTGCTCGCGCCTTGGCTTTGCCACATGGGATGCCCGTGCTTGGGCTGTGGGAAAGCTCTTTTGGGGCCCCCACCGCGGCTT
>NZ_JBAMMI010000092.1:15207-16753 GCF_039793865.1 Thermus sp. | reverse complement strand
CCCCCGGCGGTGGAGCAGGGAGACCAGAAAGGCCCGGAGGGCCGCCAAGACCCGCAAAGCACCTCCCCCAGGGCGGAGGCGAAGTAGAGGGTGAGCTCCCCCTCGGCGGCGAAGACCTTGGCCTCGGGCAGGTACCTCAGGCCCAGGAGGCGGCTGAAGACGAAGAGCTTCAAGGGGCGCCCTCCCGGGACCAGGCCGCGGTCGTGGAGCGCCTCCCCGAGGGGGCTGGGAAGGGCGCGGTAAAGGGCCGCCTGGAGGCCTTCCCGGTAGGTCACGGGCAGGCGCCCCTCGGCGTGGAAGCGCAGCCTAAGCCTTCCCCCCGTGATTGGACCCATATTGCCCCCAGCATACCGCATCCCCTAAGCTGGTTCTAAGCATGACCCTCCTCGCCCGCGTGAACCCCGAGGAACCCCTGGCCGAGCACCTCCTTGGGGTGGGGCGGCTTTCGGAGAGGTTCCTCGCCCCTTTAGGCCTCGGCCCCCAAAGGAGGCTTGCGGGCCTATGCCACGACCTGGGCAAGGCCACCCCCTACTTCCAGGAGATGCTCTAGGGGAAGCGGCGGAAAGGGGACCCCCTCACCTGGCACGCCCTTTTGGGGGCCCTCTTCGCCGCCTAGACCGCCAGGAGGAGGGGCCTCGAGGGGGACGCCCTCTTCCTCTTCCTCGCCGTCTTGGAGCACCACGGAAGCCTCTCCTCCCCCTGGGAAAGGCTCCCCCCGGGCCTGGCCGAGGGCAGGCGCCCCAAGGAGGGGGCGTGGAGCGTCCTCCCTGAGCAGCTAAAGGCCCTGGACACCGGGGCCTTCCGCGCCCTCGCGGCCTCCTTGGGCCTGCCGGACCCCGGGCCCTTCCTGGACTACTCCGCCCTCCTGGACGCCGACCGAAGGCTTGCGGGCCAGGCCCTCCCCCTTGCACCTAGGCCCATCCCGCCCCGGGCCGTGGAGACCCACCTCGCCGCCAAAGGGCCTTCCGGCCCCTTGGGCCCCCACCGGGAGGCCCTTTTCCGGGGGGTGGCCCGGGCCCTGGAAGCCCCTCTAGAGCGCCTCTTCCCCGCCCACCTCACCCTCACCGCCCCCACGGGGGCCGGGAAGACCCTGGCCGCCCTCCGCTTCGCCCTGGGGTTGAGGGAACGGGTCCGGGAGGAGTCCGGCCTCCTTCCCAAGGTGGTGTACGCCCTCCCCTACATCGCCATCGCCGACCAGGTGGAGGAGGAGGCCCGGGGCGTTCTGGCCCGGGCAGGGCTTGACCCGGAAACCCACCTCCTCGTCCACCACCACCTGGCCCTGGCCCGCCTACGGGAGGAGGAGGCGGTGGAGGAGGCTCTCGCCCTCCAGGAGACCTGGGACCGGGACGTGGTGGTGACCAGTCTTCCCCGCCCTGGTGGGGCCGGGAAGCGGGCTCAGGCCCCTCCACGCCCTGGCGGAGGGGGCCATCCTCATCCTGGACGAGGTGCAAACCCTTCCCGCCGAGCTTTGGCCCCTCCTCCGGGCGCTCCTCCGGGAGCTTCCCGGAAGGGTGACCGTGGTGAGCATGACCGCCACCCAGCCCCG
>NZ_JBAMMI010000092.1:0-15107 GCF_039793865.1 Thermus sp. | reverse complement strand
TCCGGGAGCTTCCCGGAAGGGTGACCGTGGTGAGCATGACCGCCACCCAGCCCCGGCTTGTGGAGGGGGAGGAGATCGCCCCCCGCTTCCCGGCTACCCGGCCCGGGTGCGGCTTCTCTGGGGGGAGGCGCGCACCCTCGAGGACCTGGCGGAGCACCTCCTGGACTTCCAGGAGGGCTACCGGGCCTTGGCCCCCCTGGAAAGCCTCCTGCAGACCGCGGGCCGCGTGAACCGGAACGCCCGCGGCGAGGGGCGGCTTTGGGTTTTGGACCTGGAGGGGGAAAGCGGGAAGAGGGTCTACGGGGCGGTCCTCCTGGACCGCACGCGGCGCCTTTTGGGCGACCTTTTGAAGGAGGGCCTCGAGGACCGCGAGGCCTACCCCCTCTTGTCCGAGTACTACCGCCTGGTGGAGGAGGGCATCAGCCAAGCGAGGGGCCAGGAGGCCCTTAAGGCCCTTTCCGCCCTGAACTACGGCCGCCTAGAGGGCTTTCTTTCGCCTCCTGGAGGAGGCTCCCTCCCTGCCCATCTTCGTGGAGTGGGACGAGGAGGCCACCCGCCTCCTGGGGCGGCTGGAGGAGGCCCTCGCCCAAAAGGACCCCAAGGAGCGGCGGAAGGCCCTCCGCCTCCTCCTCCCCAGGCTCCAGGCCTACACCGTGAGCCCCCTGCTGAGGCGGGCCCTGGAGAACCTGCCCCCGCCCCTCCTGGGCCGGGAGGACTGGAGGCACGTGCCCCGCGAGGCGGTGGGGAACTTCTACGACGAGGAGGTGGGATTTTTGTGGGAGATGGAGCAGTTCCTCTAACGGGAACCCTCTTCTGGTACTTCGGGGTCTGCCCCCGGGAGGCGTGGCTCATGGGGCACGCCAGAACCACCTTGCGCCTAGAGCTTTACAAGCTTGAAAAGCACCTCATCGGGGAGCAACCCTACACCCCCTACCGCCTGCGCTGATCTTTGACCAAGTACAAGTTGGCGCCAACCTCCAATCCCGCAAAAACCCTGGGGGGTTGACGCCACACCCCCCGGTCTGCTACCCTACGCTCAGGTAGCCCACCTAATCGCCTTGGGTTGCAGAGGTTCTTGAAAGCCTGGATTAGAGCTTCATGAGCCACTCTCGTGCCTGAGCCAGTTTCGGCTCTTCTGACCGTACCTATGAGGGTTTGAAACGACTCAATCCAGATGTCCTGCTCGGTATAGACGTGCCCGTTCTGACCATACCTATAAGGGTTTGAAACTGGCTTTATAGTTGCGGTGGACCCTCCGGCACCTCTTCAGGGCGGGCCAGGGGTCCCCACTCTACCCCGCCGTGAAGCCCCGCTCGGCGAACTCCCGCTTGCGGTTGACCATGACCAGGGGGAAGCCACAAGAACCTTGGTGTCAAGAACGGCCTTCAAGCCTTCGGAAGATCTCCTCTTCGCTCACCTTGGCACGGCCACTCACTTTTGCCAGAAAGGCGGCGAGCTTTTTCTTAGCCCTCTTGCGCCTGACCTCTTCCTCCATGAGGCGCATCAACTTCTTTTCCCAACCCGGGCCGTAGGCCTTTTTGAAGCGCTCTAGGGCTCTTTCCATCTCCTCGGGCAAAGCCACGCTTTCATCCTACCCGTAGTAGGCCCGCCACAGCTCCCACCCTTGAAGCGCAGGGTTCAGCGCACAGGCATCTGCCCCTTTCCCGAAGGGGGACTTGCGCGAACGGGGATTTAAGGTTATCCTTCCGACTAAGTCACCCTGCCGTCGCAGTTCTGTTGGGGAGGACTGGGAGGATCGCAAAGGGTTTATGGAGCACAAGGAGTGGAAGCTCAAGGCCCTAACGGATATATGGACGGGGGACGAAGAAAGAAGGGGGGACCGGCTTGTACCCACAGGGCTTATGGGCTCCCTCCGTTGGTGGTTTGAGGTCTTGGTGCGCGGCCTGGGGGGAAAGGCGTGCGACCCTACATTGGACGGCGTGCGGTGCCCGGACGCAAACAAAAACCCCCCTGATCCCGGCCACCACTGCGTTGTTTGCGAGCTCTTCGGCTGCACCGGTTGGGCGCGCAAGTTCCGGCTAATGGTTGTCAACGAGAATGGCCAGATCATTCATGGCCAGATTAAAGCCGGACAAACCTTCATCCTCCGCTTCATCCCCCTGCGGCCCATCGCGCCCGAAGAGTGGTGCCTACTGGACGCCACCCTGTGCCTGATTGCCAACTGTGGCGCCATCGGTGGCAAAACGGTGTTCAAACCTTCGGATCAACCTTATCGTAAAGATAAATTTCACCACCAAGATTTCGGGCTGGTGCGCATTGAAGGGCGTCCTGACCAACCTCGCTGTACGAGAGAACATCTAAAAACCTATATACACGACTCGCGATGGCGAAGGGATTTTATGGATGAGTCCTTCTCCTGGGCCTCGCTGACAAACTTTTGGTGTGTGAAGGAGCGGTATCTGGCGAGGAAAGACGATCATACAAGCTCCTACAATTTTGTTATTGGCCGCCCAGAGCCGAAAAGTCAATCTTCACAGGGCGACTCGTGGCTTGCCGGGCGTCGCGCACGAGGCCAGCCTAATCCCCAGGAGCCCGAAAGCAAAAAGGTGTTCAGTTTCAAGGAGCCTGAGAGCGCGCGCCGAACTTTCGGCTTCGTGCGAAATCAGCAAGAGTTTTCGTCGATTCTCCATAGACTGCTAACTTTGAAAAATGGTGGCGGAAACAACAGGCCATCCGACCCGGTATGGCGATCCTTTGATCCGGATGATCCAGAACGGGGGTTTCTAAAGGGCGAGAAAATTTTAGAGCAACTGTTTCGTTGCACTGAACGAGAGGGATGAGTATGAATGGGGATTACTTTGATTATCTTCTAAGTATCGTGGAATGGGTTGAGGGCGAGGTTAGAAGCTACGACCAAAAGCTCTCCATCTTGGAAAAACAACTCAAGGAATCTCAGAAAGATAAAGAAAAAACCCGTAAAATCCAGGACCAGATTAAGCAAGTGAAGCAAAATCTTCGAAGAATTTGGACGCAAGGTATTGAAGGCGATACAAGAATTGTGCGGGTCGTTGATGGTGTCACAATTTGGTGGTTGAAGGAATTACCACGTAAGGAGGATGCGCGTACTGAGGTATATATGCCTCTCGCACAAGATGTGACTTATACAATTAAAGTGTGTAACGATCTGGATTTTCGTCCTGAATTTAGCAAACTGCCCTCCTCGCATCAGATCGCCCTTCAAGTGGACTTTGAACTCCTGACCGCATGGTACTCCAAAGACGACCGGGTCTTCCACCTGCTGGACAACCCCGTGCGCAAGGACCGGGTCTTCGGCGTGCCCTTCATGGCCGCCTCGTCCTGGAAGGGGTTGCTCCGTTGGGCTTGCCGTATGCAGGCTGGGCTACGGGAGCACCTGCAAAAGCACAAAACAATGGACGGCTGGCGCGACCCGGACTGGATACTGCACCTCTTTGGCAACGAAAAAGGAGAGGACGAGGAGTTCAGCCGAGGCGCCCTGGTCTTCTACCCCACCTGGTTTGACCGGATCGGCTTTGAGGTCATCAACCCCCACAGCCGGGAGCGCCGGGCCGGTACTAAGCCCATCTACTACGAGGTGGTGCCTGGAAGGCGCCCGAAGAAAAATCCTGGTGAATATGCGGAAGGGGGGAAAGGTACCCTTTCCCTGCTCTACGCCCCCTGGCCCGGGATGGAGTTCAGCGCCGACCCCAAAGAAGCGCTTCCCAAACTCTTGAAAGCCCTTGAGGACTTGCTTACCATCTACGGCATCTCCGCTAAGCGCACCGTGGGCTGGGGCACCGCGAGAATCATGCGGTGGCGAGCCTTTCACAAGACCTGGGGCAAGGCAGAAATGGACACCCGCGAGGGCATTTGGCAAGAAGTCCAGACCTGGCTTTCCGCAGGAGGCACGCCATGAGCGGTACCTTTCCCCCGGCAGAAACCCTGCGCCAGAACCGCCCCCTGCTCCTGGCCATGGAGGCCATAGGGTGGTTCCATATGGCCGGCAAGGCCAAGGCCGAGTTCCTACGCCAACACGGGGATGAAAACAATAGCTATGATTACAAAGAATGGCATCAACAGGAAACCCCACCTTTCCCTTGGGATAGCCTGCTGAATTGGGTACAAGGGTCGTATAGGAGCAGAATCCCCGACGAAGCCTGGCCAGGGAGCTTTGCTGTGTTTACCGAAAAACATGCCGGGCGCGATCCGGGGTTGCTCGGGCTTCTCCAGGCCGGGCATGGGGTTGTCTCCGGTATTGAAAAAAACTTACCGAGAGCCACGTCGGGATATCTCCGCCAGACCAACCTCCACACGTGGCTTTCTTCGCCCTGGGGGCATCCCAAACGCAACCTGCTGGCCGATCCGCCGGAGATCCTCTCACCTCAAGGGTGGCGCCGACTGGTGGAGGAAATCCGCCGGGTGCTGGAGGAACTGAAAGACCTGGGGATTCTCCATGAGCAGGATCTGGCCTCCTGGAGAAGCTGGCGGGAGAGGGCCATCGGCGAGGGATCCTTCGTCCGGAGGGCCTTCCTCTCCACCCTTGCGGAAACTCGCCTGCCCAATAACGACGTGACCCTCTGGGACCAGTCTTACGTGGCCGCGGCGCTTTTCAAGAGCGCGGTGGCGGGCGCGTTGCTGAATAGCGGCTTCCTTTGGGACGACAAAGGTGTTAAGCAAAAGACCCGCTGGCGCCTGCTTACCGTAGCCCTCGGCACGGAGCACTACGAGGCCCGGGCGGTGAAGATCGGCGACTGGACAGGCGCCCAGGGAGCTATTGACGCGTTCTTCCAACGTGTGGCGGAACTCATTGAGGTGGATCTGGCCGTTGGGTCCTTGCTCTACCGCGACAGCTCGGTAGCCGTCTTCTCCTTCCCGGGGGAGTCTAATGAAGCCACTCCGGCCAGCTGGTTAAATGATTGGGAGCAATGGCTTCTGGAGCGTGTAGACACCATTGCCCAAGACCTTGACTTGGAGACCCCGCCTTACATCCATCTAAGCGACCCCACGCGCTCACTCGTTCCCATGGTACGGGAGATCCGGGAGGCGCGAAATAGGATCGCCATCCCGGTTCATAGACCATGGGACATTCGCCGGCTGAACCCTTCCGACGCTCGCGGCCACGTCTGCCCCGTTTGCCAGGTGCGCTTCAACGGTGACCCCACCGATAAGAGTAAGCCCTGTAAGGTATGCGGCGAACGCCGTCACCACCGCCGCAATGCCTGGCTTGATGGGCAACTCGGTGATGACACCATCTGGTTCGAGGAAGTGGCCGACCAGAACGACCGTCTTGCTCTACTCACTTTCTCGCTGGACCTGGAAGACTGGCTGAATGGTGAACGGGTGGACAGCCTGCGCGCGCAGGCCATTCCGGAGTGGGTGAGGTTTAATCCTGTACTTGAGGAATATTGGCAACGGGATGAATCAAGGCGTCAGAAGTTGGCCAACCCAGTAGCAGTATCTGACTCGGTATCTAAGTTATTCTGTCGTGTTGTAAAAGAAATCAAGCAGGGATTTCGTGATTCAGATGGCAACTGGAAATTCCCGCCGCAAAAAAGAGATGTGTTTCTGTTTCTGGTAAATCTTCAAGAAGGCTTTCGGCATGTTCGCGACTTGAATCCCCAGGTCAAGAACGATGAACATCTTTGGCGCATCTTCTACGAAGAGATCGTCGAGGATCGCGCTGACGCACCGGCATGGGACGCCTTAAACGACGACCAGCGAGCGGCCTGGCTGACCCATCAGCTCTTCCGCAAACTGCCCTCCCCCGGGCGGGTCTACCGCTTCTGGCGGGAGGCGGAGGAATTCTTCCAGGACCTGCTCCGGGAGTTCCGCCAGCTTGCCGCCCGAAGCCCTAACCCCTGGCGGGTACGGCGGCTCGTCGTGAAGCTTAAGGGAAACCCTCCCGGGCAAGGGGGGAGTACCGATCCGGTCCTCTACAACGGGCGCTGGCGTGGGAAGCCCATTAGCCTGCTCCGTCTTCCTGGCTCGGAAGGTTTCCTCACGGTTTCCAACCTGGCCCGCCTCCTCCAGCCCGAAGACAAAAAGGATGCCCTCAAGGATCAACAGATGGAGCTTTGGGTGGAGGACTCCCAGGAGCGCCACTCCGTGGAAGTCGACGAGGTTTCTGAACCCAAGGACCGCTTAGGGGTCTACTGCCCCGTGATTCCCCTGGAGCTTTCCCCGCTCCGCTTCCGCCTCCTGGTGCCCCTGGAGGCCGCCTCTGCCTGCGTGGACCTCGCCGTAAACCAGTGGCGGGAGAGGTTCGCCCGGGTCTGGGACCGCCTGCCCCTCAGGGTGGGCGTGGTGGCCTTCCCGCGGCCCGTGGCCTTCCAGGGGGTCCTGGAAGGGGTGAGGAACCTCGAGGACGCCCTCCAGCGGAGCGAGGAGGAGGAGTGGACCGTTGAGGAGGCCCGCCCAGGCCCAGGGGCCGTTTCCCTCCTTCTGAAGAGGAAGGAAGGCCGATCTCTGAGGGTGGTGCCCACCTTCCTCCCGGACGGGCGCGAGGACGTGTTCTACCCCTACGCGGCGGTAAACGACCAAATCCGGTATCCGCGGGACTTCCGCCACCCCGGGGGGCAGGTTTACCGCCACGTGGCCGACCTTCGCTTTGGCGACCGCATCCGGGTGGCCCCCGCGCGGCTGGCGACCCTTTTCATGGGAAGCACCGCGGAGCGGTTTGACCTGCCGACCTCCCGCTACCTGGAGGACTGGACCCGGATGCGGGAGGTTTGGGCCCTCCTCCAGCGGGTGGCCCCCAGCCAGACCGCCTTGCAGCACCTGCGCAGCGAGCTCGCGCGGGCCGAGGCGGCTTGGAGCGCTCCCGATGGGGATCCGGCCGCCCGCCAGGAGGCTTGGCGCGCGTACCTGGAGGCCCTGATCGCCACCCACCTCGAGGTGAAGGGCAACACCCTGGCGGCCCTCATAGAGGCCGCCTTGGACGGGACGCTTCAGTGGGCCCTGGACTGGCATATGACGGCTCTGAAGGAAAGCGTATAAGGAGGGGAATGTGGGAAAGAGTTACGGGAAGTGGATCGTGACCGCCTTGGCCCTGGACCCCGTGCACGTGGGAGCGGGGGGAGGGCGGATCGGCCGGGTGGACCTCACCATCGTCCGGGACCCGGCGACCCGGGTGCCCAAGATCCCGGGCTCCAGCCTGGCCGGGGTGTACCGGACTTATGTGGCCATGGCGGAACAGGAGGCGAACCCAGATAGACAGGTTGATGGGAAACCCAAGCCCTACTACCCCGACTGTGCCGGTTTGGGGCTCGACCAAGAGCGCGGGCACTGCCGCCGGCCCGATTGCCCCGTCTGCACCGTCTTCGGCTTCGCCCGGGGCGCAGGGCAAGAGGGCGGTTTCGCTGGCCTGGCCGCCTTCACCGACGCCCATGTGCTCCTCTTCCCCGTCCCCACGAGGCGAGGGCCCCGTTGGGTTACCTCCCCCATGGCTTTGCGGGCCCTTGGCCTGGACGTGGAGGGACCGAGCGAACAGGCCGTCTACCTGGAAGAAGGGGGAGACTTCCTCAACCTGGGATGGCTGCTGTTGCCAATCAAGGTGGTCTCCGGGGACCAGAAAAAAGCTTTTGAGGAGCTTAAAAAGCCGGAGCGGGGGCTACCGGGCTACATCCGGGATCGCCTGGCCCTGGTAGATGACCGCCTCTTCCAGCACATCGTCAACAGCAACCTCGAGGTCCGCACCTCCGTTTCCATAGACCCGGCCACGGGGGCCGCCCAGGAGAAGGCCCTCTTCTCCTACGAAGCCCTGCCCAGGGGGACCGTGCTGGTGTGGGAAGTCATCGCCAAGAACCCCATGTTCTTCACGATTGGCGACAAAAAGATTGAGCTAAGGGGCGGGAAAAGCCAAGGAGCGCAGGGCCCCGGCCAAGTCTGGGAAGTGGTCCAAAAAGCCCATCCCTACCTGGAGCACCTGGGCATCGGGGGGATGGGCACCCGGGGAATGGGCAGGGTAAGGGTCCTTCACGCGGCTTCCACCCAAAGCCCCCAGGCGGTAGGCCCCGCCCAATCCAGCGGCCAAGGGGAGAACCAACCGTGATGGAAGCTCCGACCAACCTGGAAATCCGGTGCGCCGAGCTTGGGCGCAAGCTGTCTGAAAGGGTCAAGGACGAGAAGGTGTTCAACGAAGCCCTGTCCATTTTGGAGGAGCAGGGTCCCTATGCCATGTTCCTTTACCTCAAAGCGCGCCATAAAGAGGAGGCTGGACCCATCAGCGAAAAAAGTTTGGATTTCTTAAGTTCAATCTTCGGATTGTCAAAAAAGGGCGATATCTTGGAGGCAATCAAGGAATTGGCAACCGACCTGGACCGCCTCCTGTTCGCCCGGGACCTCCTGCGCACCGCCCTGTCCTACGCCCGCTACCACCTCAAGGCCGGGAAAGACTGATCGCCATGGGCTGGAGGATGTACCGATGGGTATGGCAGGTGGAGGCGCCCCTCCACCTCGGGATGCCCCCAGCGGGCCTGCTCAACCGAACGCGGCTTTACGCGCCGGCCCGGACCCTCCTGGGTGCCCTTACCGCTGAGCTCACGCGGGTGCAGGCCAAGGGGCCTCTGTCCCCGAACGACTACGAGGAGGTGGCCAGGAAGCTCGGCCGCGCAACCCGCCTCACCTACCTCTTCCCCGCCCAAAGGAAAGAGGGGAAGTGGCTGGCCTGGCTCCCCCGGCACGAGGAGGGGAAGGGGCTCGTGTGGCGACGGGAGGACGGCCGGGGGCCGGTTGCCGACCGGGAGTTCCGCAGTTGGCTCCTCACCACCCGGGCGGGCACGGCCATAGACCCCTTTAGCGACAGCGCCCTCGAGGGCTCCCTCAGGGAGCACGAGGTGGTGCAGCCCTGGTCCCGTTGGGGAGAGGGGTCTACCCCGGAGCCCGTCTTCCTCTTGGGCTACGTCTTCGTGCGGGGGGAAGACGGGGGCGCCTTCCAGGTGAAAGAGCTTTTCCTGGGGGGCGAGACCCGGTACGGCCTGGGGAGGGTCCGGAGGGTAAACCTGGAGGAGACGAAGAGGGGGGGAGGCTTTTTCTCAGAAGTGCACCTGGAAGGGGAGGACCTCGAGGTCTGTACCCAGTTCCTTCTGGCCCATCTCCCCGCCGCAAAGACCCCCCCCGCAAGCATGAGTGGAGCCCTGGAGCAGATCGCGGGATGGCAGGGGGAAAAGCCCTGGTCGCTCTCTCTCGGCTGGGCACCCGGTTCCGAGTTGAAAGAAGGAAGGTGCTGGAGAATAAAGGAGGATGGGCTCTGGTCCCCGGCGACCTAAACTTACGCGGCGCTGAAGATCTCCGCCCCAAAATGTTTCCCTACGGCCTCTGTTACCGGTGCAGGTGGAGGCCGCGCAAGTTCAGGGAGTCCTCACCTTGCGGCCACCCAAAAGGACAAGCCCCCGGTCTAAAACAGCCTAAGGGGAGCCGCGCCACCCCTCGGAGGCATCCTCAGGGAAAAGCCCGAACTCTCTCCCGGTACCAGAGAGCGCTCCGCTTAGGGATGCGCCTTTGCGTGGGGAAGTCCACGTAGTAGAGGCCGAAGCGCCGGGTGTAGCCGAAGGCCCACTCGAAGTTGTCCATGAGGCTCCAGACGAAGTAGCCCCTGAGGTCCACCCCCTCTTCCCGGGCCCGAAGGGCGGCCTCTATGTGGCCCTCGAGGTAGGCCACCCGCTCGGGGTCCTCCACCACGGCCTCCCCCCGCCAAGAGTCGGGATAGGCCGCCCCGTTTTCCGTGACGTAGAGGGGCCAGGGCACCTCCCGGCCCAGGCGCTTTAGGAGCCCGTAGAGCCCCTCGGGGTACACCTCCCACCCCATGGCCGTGACCGGCCCCTCCGGGGGAAGGTAGCGCACGGGCAAGGGCCCCGTCCCCCGGGCCACGCGGACGGGGGCGTAGTAGTTCACCCCCAGGAAGTCCAGGGGCCTCGCGATGAGCTCCAGGTCGCGGGGAAGGACGGGGGCGGGAGGGGCGTCCTGGAAGGGGCTTTCGGGGTACCCCTTGCCCAGGATGGGGTCCAGGAAATAGCGGTTATGGTAGCGGTCCGCCGCGTCCACCGCCTCCGGGTCCTCGCCGTAGGCCGGGGCGAAGTTGAGGACGATCCCCACCCGCCTCGCCCCCCCTGCCCTGAGGGCCTCCACCGCCAGGCCGTGGCCCAGGAGGAGGTGGTGGGCGGCGCGGAGGGCCGCCTCCAGGTTCCTGAGACCGGGGGCGTGTTCCCCCGTCCAGTGCCCCAGGAAGGCCGAGCACCAGGGCTCGTTGAGGGTGGCGAAGAAGGGCACCCGGTCGGCGAGGGCCCGGGCCACCACCCCGGCGTACTCGGCAAAGGCGAAGGCGGTCTCCCGGCTCCGCCAGCCCCCCCGCTCCTCCAGGGCCAGGGGCAGGTCCCAGTGGTAGAGGGTGAGGAAGGGGGTGATCCCCGCTTCCAGAAGCCGGTCCACCAGGCGGTCGTAGAAGGCGAGCCCCTTGGGGTTGATCCGCCCCCGGCCCTCGGGGAGGACCCGGGGCCAGGCCACGGAGAAGCGGTAGGCCCGTACCCCGAGGTCCTTCATCAGGGCGATGTCCTCCTCGTAGCGGTGGTAGTGGTCGCAGGCGGGCTCCCCGGAGCTGCCGTCCAGGATGGCCCCGGGGCGCCGGGCGAAGGCGTCCCAGATGGAAGGCCCCCGCCCGTCCTCCTCCGTGGCCCCCTCGATCTGGTAGGCGCTGGTGGCCACGCCCCACAGGAAGTTTTCGGCGGCCATGTCCATGCGTTTCCCCTCCAAAGGCCTAGCCCTTCACCGCCCCGGCGGTGAGGCCCTGGATGAGCTGGCGCTGCACGAAGAAGAAGAGAACGAGCACCGGCAGCGTGGCCACCGTGGCGGCGGCCATGACCAGGTCGTAGCGGTTCTGGTAGTTGCCCACGAAGTTGCGGATGCCCACGGGAATCGTGGCCGTGGCCTCGGTGGTGAGCACCTGGGCGAAGAGGAGCTCGTCCCAGGCGGTGAGGAAGATGTAGACGGCGGTGGCGGCGAGGCCGGGAAGGGCCAGGGGCAGGATCACCCGGTAAAACGCCTGGAAGGGGGTGGCCCCGTCCACCTGGGCCGCCTCCTCCAGCTCCTTGGGGATGGAGGCGAAGAAGCCCCGGAGGATCCAGATGCTCAAGGGGACGAAGAAGGCGGTGTAGGTGAAGACCAGCCCCCCGTAGCTCCCCACCAGGCGCACCTCGAGGCCCAAGGCGGAGCGGACCCAGTTCTGCACGTAGATGTACATGATGTAGATGGGGATGAGAAAGAGGATCCCGGGGATCACCTGGGTCACCAGGACGCTTCCCCCAAAGAGCTCCGCCCCGGGAAAGCGGAACCGGGCGAGGGCGTACCCGGCGAAGGTGGCCACCGCCAGGGCGAAGGCCGTGGTCAGGGAAGAGACCAGAAAGGAGTTCTTCAGGTAGTGGAAGAAGGGCAGGACCCGCCAGATGTCCAGGTAGTTGCCCCACTGGGGCACCCGCGGGAAAAGGCTTCCCGTGGCCGCCTCCAGCTGGGTCATGAGGGAGGTGTTCACCATCCAAAACACGGGGAAAAGGTGGAACACGAGGATGAGGAACAGGGCCAAGCCCGCGCCCCACCTGAGCCAGCGCTCCTCGTACATGGCTCACCTCGCGCGCAAGTCCTCCCGGAAGACGCGGTACCAGAAGAGGATGAGCCCCAGGGAAAGGAGCATGTAAAGGGTGCTCGCCGCTGCTCCCAGGCCGAAGTTCCACATGCCGAAGGTGTTGCGGAAGAGGTTGGTCATGAGCAGGTCCCCCCACTCCCCGGGGTAGCCCGCCCCGTGGCCGAACATCATGTAGACGATGTTGAAGCTGTAAAGGGTGCCCAGAAGCCCGTAGAGCAGGAGCACCGCCGTCACCGGGCGGAGCATGGGCCAGGTCACGTGGCGGAAACGCTGCCAGGGGCTGGCCCCGTCCACCTTGGCCGCCTCGTAAAGCTCCTGGGGCACGGTCTGGAGGGCGGCCAAGTAGGTCACCATCACGAAGGGCCAGCCCCGCCACACCGTGGGCACCACGATGGCCACGAAGGTAAGGGGGCCGATGAGCCAGTGGGGTTTCTCCGGAAGGAGGCCGAGGACATCCACGAGCAGGTGGTTGATGACGCCCTCCTTGAGCCACATGAACCCCCAAAGAAGCCCCACCACGTAGCTCGGCACCACCCAGGGGAGGAGGAAGAGGCTCCGCCAAAGCCCTCGGAGGAAGAGGGGCCGGTTCAGGAGGTGGGCCACCAAGAGGCCCAGGGAAAGGCTTAGGGCGTTCACCGCCAGTGCGTAGAGCAGGGTGGTGCGCACGGCGTAAAGGAACCCGGTGCGGAAGGTGGACTCGGGGTTGAAGAGGATCTCCCGGAAGTTCTCCAGGCCCACGAAGGGCGCATGGAGGTAGAGCCTGAGGGTCTGGAGCCTCAGGTCCAGGAAGCCCATGTAGATCCCCTGGAGCATGGGGCCGTAGTGCACGAGGAGCATCCCCAGGAAGGCCGGGGCGATAAAGAGGTAGGCGAGGCCGTACTTGCGCCAGAAAGCCTTCATGACGGGAAAAAGGGGGGGCAGGGCCCCCCCATCCCTCTACCGCAGGGCCTGGTTGATGGCCACGGAAGCCTTGTCCATGAGATCCTTCAGGGCCTCACGGCTGAGCTTCCCCTGGGCCACCAGGTCCCAGGCCATGCCGATGTGCTGCACCGCCAGGTTCTCCACCCCGCCCCAGCCCGCCAAGGAGGGATAGGTGCGGCCGAACTGGGCGGCCCGGACGAAGGTGCGCATCAAGGGGTTGTTCTGGATCTCGGGGATGTTCCAGGCGCTGCGTAGGGCGGGGAGCATCCCGGTCGCCTGCGCGTAGGCGCGCTGGGCCTCGAGACCGCCTAGGTACTTGAGGAGTTCCTTGGCCAGGGGCTTGTTCTTAGAGAAGTTGAAGAGGGCGAGGTTGGAGCCGCCGAAGAAGGTGTACCGCCCCTTGGGCCCGGCGGGGTAGGGCGCCACGCCCAGGTTCTTGGCGGCGGGGCGCTCGGCGAAGCCGCCCTTGGCCTCGGGGACCTGGGCCCGCTGGACCATCCAGGGGCCGCTGGCGAAGACGGCGCACTTGCCGGCCTGGAAATCGGCCTCGATCTGGGCGGTGTTCTTCTCCAGGCTTTCCGCCGGGACGTAGCCCCTCTGGGCCAGGCTGAGGAAGAAGTAAAGCCCCTCGAGGCTCTCGGGGCTATTCAAGGCGCTCTGCCACCGCCCACCCGACTGGCGCACGATCTCCCCGCCCGCACCCCAGATCCAGGGAGCGGCGTTGTGGAGCACGTCCCAGGTGTTCTTCCCCGGGGTGCAGAGGGGAGCCAGGGGCTTCTTCGTCTCCGGGTCGGTGAACTTGGACTGGGCCAGGCGCGCGAGGCCCGCCTCAAAGTCCTGCCAGCTCCGGAACATCTGAGCGGGGTCCACCCCGGCGGCCTTCAGGGCGTCGGCGCGGTAGTAAAAGGCCCGAAGCTCCGAGAACCAGGGCACGGCCGTGGCCTGACGGGAACCCTCAAGCCGGGCGGTCCGCCACACGGCGGGAAGATAGGCCTTCACCCCGCCCAGGGCCTGCAGCACGTCGTCCACGGGCTCCAGGGCGCCCATGGCGCTGATGGCCCCCACCCAGGTGGTGCCGAGCTGGGTGAGGTCGGGGCCCACGCCGCTGGTGGCGGCGGTGGTGATCTTGGTCCAGGCCACGCCCCAGTCCAAGACGGTGACCTTGACCTCCACGCCATGGGCTTTTTCAAAGGGGGCCACCAGGGCCTTGAAGTCCTCGGCGGGCTGGGCGCTGTTGGGCATGATCCAGACCTCGAGGGTCTTCTGGGCAAAGCCGAGGGAAGCGAGGACGAGAAGGCTTGAAAGCGCTTTCCTAAGCATGGGCTACCTCCGTTCAACCCCCACCCCCTTTCGGGGTGGGCCAGGGGCCTAAGGCCTAAGGGCCGCCCTTTTTCTCAGGCTCCCACCTCCCTTACCGAGGCCCTCTCCACCAAGGCCAGCTCCAGACGGGGCAGGGCGGGGACCTCCCCCTCGAGGACCGCCCGGAGCGCGCGGCCCAGGGCCACCCCGATGTCCCGAACGGGCTGGCGCACGGTGGTGAGGGGAGGGATCTGGTAGGCGCTGATGGCGATGTCGTCAAAGCCCACCAGGGAGACGTCCTCCGGCACGCGAAGCCCCCGCTCGTAGAGGTAAAGCCGGGCGCCGAAGGCCGTCTGGTCGTTGGCGGCGAAGATGGCGGTGGTGTCGGGGTAGCGGCGGAGAGCCTCCGCCGCGGCCAGGTAGCCCCCCTCCTCCTCCAGGTCGCCGTAGACCACCCGGGCCTCGAGGCCCGCCTCCCGCATGGCCTTGCGGTAGCCGAGAAGCCTGTCCCGAACGTCCATCCCCCCGCGGTGGCTGGAGATGTGGAGGATGCGGGCGTGCCCCCGGTCAAGGAGGTAGCGGGTGGCCTCGTAGGCCGCCTTCTGGTTGTCCAGGTAAAGGGACCAGGCCTTCGGCCCCTCCAGCCGCTGGCCAAAGGCCAGGATCGGGATGCCAAGATCCGCAAGGGCTTCCCCGCCCAAGGCGGTGCCGAGCAGGACCAGGGCCTCCACCCGGTGGGCTTTGAGGAACTCCAGGGCCTCCAGCTCCCGCACCAGGCTCCAGTGGCCGGGAACGGCGATGGGGCGGTAGGGGGTGGCTTCCAGCTCCAGGGTGAGGGCCTCGAGGATGGGGCCGAAAAAGGGGCTCGCGAAGTCACAAATCAGGATGCCAATGGCGTAAGAGCGCCCCGTGGCGAGTCCCTGGGCCAGGGGGCTCGGGGCGTAGCCCAGCTCCTCCACCGCCTGGAGCACCGCCCGCACCTTCTCTTGGGAGACCCGGGCGGTGCCGTTGAGGACACGGGAGACCGTGGCCGGGGAAACGCCCGCGCGGCGGGCCACCTCGTTGATGGTAGGACGCGCTTCCGGCATCTTTGCCCAGAGTGTAGCACGGGATGAAAGCGCTTGCAAGAGGGTCTTTCCCTGAGCTCTCATCACTTTGAGGGCTGGGCCTTGACAAGGGAAGAGAAGAGGGGGGTAAGTAAGGGTGGACTGGACCTTCGCGGAAGACGGCAGGCACCAGGCCCTGGTGGCCGCACTTCCCCTCAAGGGAAGGGCCC
>NZ_JBAMMI010000091.1:67013-75002 GCF_039793865.1 Thermus sp. | reverse complement strand
CTCCTATACCACCAGAAGTTATAGGCATGGGCTAGCGACCTTGAGCACCCGGTGCTCACCAGGACCCATCCCTCCCACGCCTCCCCCCGGGCCCGTCACACCCGCACCAGGTCCACGAGGGGGCGGCTTGCGTGGTGAGGGGCGAGGGGGATGCCCAAGCTTTGGCTGTGGGAAAGCTTTTTGAGGGCCCCCACTGCGGCTTTTGCCGCGGTGGGGTACTAACACCTTGCGGAGGGACTTGGGGCCTGGGGCGAGGAGTCCGGCTATGTAGGCTTGCCGGAAGGGCGCTTGCGGGTCTACCGATAGTATGAGCCCCATGGGCCTTCTCATCGGCTTCCTCGGCGGGGTCTTCGGGGGCCTCGTGGGCCTGGGCGGCGGCACGGTGATGATCCCCTTGATGGTGGGGCTTCTCAAGCTTTCCCAGCACCGGGCCCACGGCACGAGCCTGGTGGCCGTCTTCTTCACGGGGCTTGTGGGGGCCTTGACCTACGGCCTGCAAGGCTCCTTGAACCCGAAGGCCGCGCTTTTCCTGGCCCTCACCGCCATCTTCACCGCCCGTTTCGGCGCGCGCTACGCCCACGGCCTCTCCGAGAAGAACCTCAAGCGGGCCTTCGGCGGGTTCCTCATCGCCGTGAGCTTGCTCCTCCTCCTCAGGCCCTACCTCGCTCCCGTGGGCCTGGTGCGGGGCGAGTTCCTAGAGGACCTCGCCCTCCTCCTCGCCGGGGCCTTCACCGGCTTCCTCTCGGGGATGATGGGGGTGGGCGGCGGGACGATCATGGTCCCGGCCATGGTCCTCCTCCTGGGGATGCCCCAGCACACCGCCCAGGGGACAAGCCTCCTCGCCATGGTCCCGGCGAGCCTGGTGGGGGCCTACACCCACCTGCGCCTGGGGAACGTGGACCGGGACCTCGCGCTAGGCCTCGTGCCCGGGGTCCTGGCGGGCACCTTCCTCGGAGGGGAGCTGGCCCACGTCCTCCCGGAAGGCGCCCTGAGGCTCGTCTTCGCCGCCGTGCTCGTCTGGACGGGGTGGCGGTACGCCCGTCCATAAAAGCCTTTAGCGCCACCTGGAACGCGGTCATCGTCCTCGGGCGGGGTTCCCCTTGCCCGGAAGGGGCAGGGGGTGTAAGGTGGGGGTGGCCTTTAAACCGGTCCCGCGAGGCCGGAAAGGGGGAACGATGCGAGAAACAAGGGAGAGGACCAAGGCCAGGCACGGCGGCGGAGGCTTCGGCCTCCGCCCTTTTTTGGGGGTGGGGCGTGCGCTATAAGGCGGAGCTCATGAACGCCGAGGAGATGCGGCGGGCCCTCTACCGCATCGCCCACGAGGTGGTGGAGGCCAACAAGGGGACGGAGGGCCTGGCCCTGGTGGGGATCCACACCCGGGGCATCCCCCTCGCCGGGCGCATCGCCCGCTTCATCGGGGAGTTTGAGGGGAAGGAGGTGCCCGTGGGGGTCTTGGACATCACCCTCTACCGGGACGACCTCACGGAGATCGGCTTTAGGCCCGAGGTGCGGGAGACCCGGATCCCCTTTGACCTCACGGGAAAGGCCATCGTCCTGGTGGACGACGTCCTCTACACGGGCCGCACCGCCCGGGCCGCCCTGGACGCCCTCATAGACCTGGGAAGGCCCAGGCGCATTTATCTCGCGGTCCTGGTGGACCGGGGGCATAGGGAGCTTCCCATCCGGGCGGACTTCGTGGGGAAGAACGTCCCCACCTCCCGGAACGAGGTGGTGAAGGTGAAGGTGGTGGAGGTGGACGGGGAGGACCGGGTGGAGCTTTGGGAAAGGGAGGGGGCATGAGGCACCTCCTGGACTTCCAGGGCTGGAACAGGGCCGAGGTGGAGGGCCTCCTGGACACAGCCCGGGTGATGCGGGAGGTCCTGGAGCGGCCCATCAAGAAGGTCCCCGCCCTCCAGGGCTTCACCGTGGCCACGGTCTTCTTTGAGCCCTCCACGAGGACGCGGATCTCCTTTGAGCTCGCCGCAAGGCGCATGTCGGCGGACGTGGTCTCCTTCGCCGCGGCCACCAGCAGCCTGCAGAAGGGGGAAAGCTACAAGGACACCCTCCTCACCCTCGAGGCCATGGGGGTGGACGCCTACGTGATCCGGGCCGATGCCGCCGGGGTGCCCCACCAGGCCACCCGCTGGGTCAAGGGGGCGGTGATCAACGGCGGGGACGGCCGCCGCGCCCACCCCACCCAGGCCCTCCTGGACGCCTACACCCTCCTCGAGGCCCTGGGGACCCTAGAGGGGAAGAAGGTCGCCATCGTGGGGGACATCCTCCACTCCCGGGTGGCCCGCTCAAACGCCGAGCTCCTTCCCCTCCTCGGGGCCCGGGTCTTCCTGGCGGGCCCCCCAAGCCTCCTGCCCAAAAGCCTTCCAGGGGTCCACCTTACCCCCCATCTGGAGGAGGCCCTGGAGGAGGCGGACGCCGTCATGGTGCTCAGGCTCCAGAAAGAGCGCATGGAGGCGGGGCTTGTCCACCTGGAGGACTACATCGCCCGCTACCAGGTGACCGAGAGGAGGCTCGCCCTGGCCAAGCCCCAGGCCCCCCTCCTCCACCCCGGCCCCATGAACCGGGACGTGGAGCTCGCGGGGGCCTTGGCCGACTCGGAAAGAAGCCTGGTGAACCGCCAGGTGCAAAACGGGGTGGCGGTGCGCATGGCGGTGCTCTACCACCTTTTGGTGGGAAAAGGGAGGTGACGTGCGGTACCATGAGGCCATGGTGAAGGCCGAAGAAGCCCTGGCGGAGCTTCTCCAGCGGGTGCGGGTCCGCCCCCCGCAAAAGGCCCGCAGGAGGCGCCCTAAGCCGGTGCTCCTCAAGGGAGAAACGCCCCCTCTCCATGAACTCCTCACCCAGGAACGGCGCTAAGGTCTTCTTCGCCGACACCAGCGCTCTCCTCTACCTCGTGGTGGACCACCCTGGCGAGCCCTTCGCCTGGGTTCGGGGCCTCCTCCGGGAGGCCCCCCTGGCGGCCTGCGACCTCTTCCTCCCGGAAGCCGTGGCCGCCCTAAGGGGGCGCCGGGACGGGGGCCACCTGAGCCCGAGGGGCTTTCGGAAGGCGGTGCGGTCTTTAGAAGAGCTTCTGCCGAGCCTCTACCTCGTGGAAAGCGGCCTGGCCCTGATGCAGGCGGCAAGCCTCCTTGCCCGCGAGCATCCCCTGCGGGGAGCGGACGCCGTCCACCTGGCGGCGGCCATGGCCCTTTTTCGCCAGGTTGCGGGGGTGTTCTTGACCCTGGACCGCAGGCAATACCGGGTAGCCAAGGCCCTGGTGCCCACCTACCCGGTGCCCGAACTGGAGGAAGCATGATCCTGATCCGAAACGTGCGGCTCGTGGACGCTATGGGGGAACGGGGCCCCCTGGACGTCCTCATCGGCGAGGGAAGGATCCTCTCCCTGGAAGGGGGGGAGGCCGAAGAGGTGGTGGACGGCAAGGGGTGCTTCCTCGCCCCGGGGTTTTTGGACCTCCACGCCCACCTTAGGGAGCCGGGAGAGGAGGTGAAGGAGGACCTTTTCTCGGGGCTTCTGGCCGCGGCGCGGGGCGGGTACACCGACCTCGTCGCCATGCCCAACACCAAGCCCCCCGTGGACACCCCGGAGGCGGTGCGGGCCCTGAAGGAGAAGGCCAGGGCCCTGGGCCTCGCGAGGCTCCACCCCGCGGCCGCCCTCACCCTGGGGCAGGAGGGGAAGCACCTCGCCCCGGCGGGGCTTTTAAAGGAGGCGGGGGCCCTCCTCCTCACCGACGACGGCCACACCAATGAAGACGCCGGGGTCCTGGCGGCGGGGCTCCTCCAGGCCGCGGCCTTAGGCCTTCCCGTGGCGGTGCACGCCGAGGACGCGAGCCTCAGGCGAGGGGGGGTGATGAACGACGGGGCCCTGGCGGACCTCCTGGGCCTTCCCGGAAACCCCCCGGAGGCCGAGGCCACAAGGATCGCCCGGGACCTCGAGGTCCTGCGCTACGCCAGAAGGCGAAGCCAGGCCACCCCCAGGCTCCACGTCCAGCACCTCTCCACCCGGCGGGGCCTGGAGCTCATCCGGGAGGCGAAGAAGGCGGGCCTTCCCGTGACCGCCGAGGCCACCCCCCACCACCTCACCCTCACCGAGGAGGCCCTGAGGGGCTTTGACCCCCTCTTCAAGGTGGCCCCGCCCCTCAGGGGGGAGGAGGACCGGGAAGCCCTCCTAGAAGGGCTCCTAGATGGAACCCTAGACGCCGTCGCCACCGACCACGCCCCCCACACCCTGGCGGAAAAGGAGATGGACCTCCTCCGGGCCCCCTTCGGCATCCCGAGCCTCGAGGTGGCCTTCCCCCTCCTCTACACCGAGCTCCACCTCAAGCGGGGCTTTCCCCTCCCAAGGCTCGTGGAGCTTTTCACCGATGGCCCCAGGCGGGTCCTGGGCCTCCCCCCCCTTCACCTGGAGGAAGGGGCCGAGGCGAGCCTGGTTCTCCTCTCCCCCAAGGAGCGCCCCGTGGACCCCAGCGCCTTCGCCTCCAAGGCCCGCTACTCCCCTTGGGCGGGGTGGGTCCTCGGGGGCTGGCCCGTCCTCACCCTGGTGGCGGGCCGGATCGTCCACGAAGCGCTAGAATAGGGGCGTGCTCAAGAAGCTTTTGGAGGCGGACGCCATCGGCCTCAGGCTGGAGTGGGTGGGGGGGCTTCCCCTCTGGGAGGCCCAGCCCACCTACCGGCACCAGAAGGCGGTGGACCGGATCCGGCAAAGCCTCCGGCCTAAGGGGGGCGCCCCCTGCGCTTGCGTCCACGTGGCCAGCGTCTACGTGCGCTTCCCCGATGGCTCCTAGAAAAGGCCCGACATCGCCGTCTTCTGCCGGGAGCCCGAGGAGCTGGACGAGGCCATCACCCTTCTCCCCGAGGCGGTGGTGGAGGTGGTGAGCCGGGGCTACGAGGCCAAGGACCTGGAAATCGGCCCCCGCTTCTACCTCTCCCAGGGGGTGAAGGACGTGGTGGTCTTTGACCCCTACACCCTTCTCGTCCTCCACCTGCGCCGGGACGGGGCTTTCCGCCACGTTTCCCCTGTGGAGCTGGAGCTTAAGGCGGGCTGTCTCCTCACCGTTTAAACTCCCCTCCCCCGGGCTTAAGGGCGGCGAAGCTCCCTCAAGGAGGAAACGCCCTCCGCCTCCATGAGGCGGAGGAGCCCCAGGAGGAGCCTCCTGGGAAAGAGGGGCCCCCCGTAGACGAAGCCCGTGTAGACCTGGACCAGGCTCGCCCCGGCCTTGAGCCTCTCCCAGAGGTCCCAAGGGGTCTCCACACCCCCCACGCTCACCAGGGCAAGCCCCTCCGCGCCCTCCGCCAGGTGGCGGAGAACCTCCAGGGCCCTCTTCTTCAAGGGCCTTCCCGAAAGCCCCCCGGCCTCCTGGGCCCAGGGGCTTTTCAGGCCCTCCCGGGCGAGGGTGGTGTTCACCGCCACCAGGCCCTGGAGGCGGTGCTTCCGCGCCAGGTCCACCACCTGGTCCAAGGCGGGCCAGGAGAGGTCCGGGGCCACCTTGAGGAGGAGGGGCTTTGGGGTGGCCGGGCGGAGGCGGGCGAGGAGCTCGTCCAGAAAGGGCCCCTCCTGGAGCGCGCGAAGGCCTGGGGTGTTGGGAGAGCTGACGTTCAAGACGAAGTAGTCCCCGAAGGGCTCTAGGATGCGGAGGGCCTCGAGGTAGTCCTCCGCCGCCCGCTCCAGGGGCGTGTCCCGGTTCTTCCCCAGGTTGACCCCCACGGGCAGGGGAAGCCCCCTCTGGCGGAAGCGCTTTAGCCTCTCCGCCGCCTCCAAGGCCCCCCGGTTGTTGAAGCCCATGCGGTTGATGAGGGCCCGGTCCTCGGGGAGGCGGAAAAGCCTCGGCCTGGGGTTTCCCTCCTGGGGCCTCGGGGTGAGGGTCCCCACCTCGGCGAAGCCGAAGCCCAGGGCCCACCAGGCCCCTAGGGCCCGGGCATCCTTGTCCATCCCCGCGGCGAGGCCCAGGGGGTTGGGGAAGGCCACCCCAAAGGCCTCCACCCGGAGGCGGGGGTCCTCCACCCGAAGGAGCGCCGCGGGAACCCGCAAAAGGGGCCCCCGCTCCGACCACCAGGCGAGGAGGCCCAGGGCGAGGCCGTGGGCGGCCTCAGGTTCCAGGGCCAAGAGGAGGCGGTGCATGGCCCCATGCTAAGCGCCCGCACCTTGGCTTTGCAACACGGGATGCCGGAGCTTGGGCTTTGGGAAAGCTCTTTTGGGGTACTTAAAGCCCCCCCTCCACCAGGAGCTCGTGGAAACGCCGGATAACCGCCACGCCCTTCTCCAGGTTCACCAGGTCCAGCTTCTCGTTGGGGGCGTGGAGGTTGTCGTCGGGGAGGCCGAGGCCCAAAAGGACGATGGGCGCCCCCAGGGTCTCCTTGAGCTCGGCCACCACGGGGATCGTCCCGCCCTCCCGGGTGTAGACGGGGGGCCGCCCCCAGACCTCCTCCAAAGCCCGGGCCATGAGGCGCATGGGGGGGCTGAAGGGGTCGGTGAGGACGGGCCTGCCCCCGTGGAGCCTAAGGACCTCCAGGGCGTAGCCGGGGGGGCAGACCGCCTTCAGGTAGGCTTCGACCTGGTCCGCCACCTCCTCCGGGTCCTGGTCCGGCACCAGGCGCATGGAGAGCTTCATCCCCGCCTCGGCGGGGATCACCGTCTTGGAGCCCTCTCCCTGGTAGCCGCCCCAGACGCCGTTCGGGTCCAGGGTGGGCCGGGCCCAAAGCCTTTCCAGGACCGAGTAGCCCTCCTCCCCCGGGAGGACCTCCACCCCGAGCTCCCGCTTCAGGGCCTCCTCGTCCAGGGAGGGCCAGAGGGCCTTTTCCTCCTCGGAAAGGGGGCGGACCCTCTCGTAGAAGCCCGGGATCAGGATCCTCCCCGTCCGCTCGTCCTTCAGCCGGGCGAGGAGCCACCCCAGGGCCTGGATGGGGTTCGGGGCCACGCCCCCGAAGGCCCCCGAGTGGAGGTCCCGCCTCGCCCCTCTAAGGCGCACCTCGAGGTAGCAAAGCCCCCTAAGGCCGTAGGTGAGGGTCGGGGTGTAGGGGGCGAACATGGCCCCGTCGGAGACCACCACCACGTCCGCCCGAAGCTTCTTTTGGTGGGCCTGCACGAAGGGGGAAAGGTGGGGGCTTCCGATCTCCTCCTCCCCTTCCACCAGGAACTTCAGGTTGACCGGGGCCCCTTCCGCCGCGAGGACGTGGGCGAAGAGCTGGCCCTTGTCGTCCGAGGCCCCCCGGGCGTAGACCCGGCCCTCCTTTACCACCGGGGAGAAGGGCGGGGTCTCCCAGAGCTCCAGGGGGTCCGGGGGCTGGACGTCGTAGTGGCCGTAGACGAGCACGGTGGGAGCCTTCTCGTCCACAAGGCGTTCGGCGTAGAGGATGGGGTGGAGGGGGGTTTCGTGGAGCTCGGCCCGGAACCCCAGGGCCTTAAGCCTCTCCTGAAGCCAAAGGGCCGCCCGGCGGACGTCCTCCTTGCGGGCGGGGTCGGTGGAGACCGAAGGGATGGAAAGGAACTCCAAAAGGGGCGCCAAGGCGTTCACGCGCCCATACTACTCCCTTGGAAGAGGCCCTTGCCCTCCTCCAGGAGGAGGAGCCTGAGCCGGGCCACCTCGGCCTCAAACCGGGCCTGCAGGGCCTCGAGCTCCGCCCGAAGCCGCATGATCTCCTCCACCCCCGCCAGGTTCACCCCAAGCTCCTGCGTCAGGCGGCGGATCTCCCGGAGCTTCTCGATGTCCCGCTCCGAGTAAAGCCGCGTCTTCCCAGAAGACCGCTTCGGCTTGATCAAACCCTTCCGCTCGTAAAGCCTCAGGGTCTGCGGGTGCATCTCCACCAGCTCCGCCGCCACCGAGATCACGTAGACCGGACGGTCCTTGGGGGAAGGCTTGGCCGCCTCCCCGGGGGCAGGAAGGGCCTTGCGCTCAAGCTCCTGGAAGCGCTCCCCGATCTCGGCCTTGAGCCGGGCCACCTCGGCCTCAAACCGGGCCTGCAGGGCCTCGAGCTCCGCCCG
>NZ_JBAMMI010000091.1:0-66913 GCF_039793865.1 Thermus sp. | reverse complement strand
GTGCATCTCCACCAGCTCCGCCGCCACCGAGATCACGTAGACCGGACGGTCCTTGTCCATGGCCTTCAGCCCCTCCCGCTAAGGCGTCCTCACCCTTTTCATTATACGGGCCCTGTAAAGCCTAAGCGCAAGGAAGCTCTCCTCGCCGCCTCCACCACCCGGGGGGCCAGGCGGTGGGCCTCCTCCAGGGAAAGGCGGCTTGCGGGGGCGGAAAGGGAGAGGGCCGCCACCACCTCCCCCGAGGGGCCAAAGACCGGAGCGGCCACGCACCGCACCCCGAGCTCCTTCTCCTCGTTGTCCAGGGCGTAGCCCCGCTCCCGCACCGCGCGAAGCTCGGCCAGAAGCTCAGGGAGGCGGGTGAGGGTGTGGGGGGTGTAGGGGGGCAGGGCAAGCCCCTCGGGCACCCCCCGGTAGGCCAAAAGCACCTTACCCACCCCGGTGGCGTGGAGGGGGGCGGGGCTTCCGGGAGCGGTGAAAAGGCGCACCAGGCGCGTGCCCTCCACCTGGTCCAGGTAAAGGGCCTCCTTGCCCGCGGGCACCGCCAGGTTCACGCTCTCCCCAAGCTCCGCCGCCAACGCCTCCATCTCCGGCCGCACCGCCTGCAGGAGGCTCTTTTGCGGGTAGACCTGGCCTACCCGGTAGGCCATGGGCCCCACCCGGTAGACCCCTCCCGTCTCCTCCACGAACCCCCGGCGGGCCAGGGCCTGGAGGAGGCGGTAGAGGGTGCTCTTGGAAAGCCCGGTGCGCCCCGCGACCTCCCCAAGCCCCCCGGCCCCCAGCTCCGCCAGGGCCTCGAGGACCAGGAGGCCCCGCTCCAGGGTCCTGACCTCCCGGGCTCCCTTTTCCCTGGGCCTCGGCATGCCCCCGAGGATACCAGGGCGGACCCTATTTTTCAATAGACAAAAAATCGTTTTGCTTCTTGACAAATCCCCGCCCCTCCCTTAGGCTCAAACCACCATGAAGGGCGTGGAGATCACCAAGGACCATCCCCTCCTCGGGGAAGTGCTCACGGAAGAGGCCCTTAGGTTCGTGGTGGCCCTCCAGCGGGAGTTCAACCCCGTGCGCAAAGCCCTCCTGGAGCGGCGCAAGGCCCTTTGGGAGCGGTACAAGGCGGGAGAGAGGCCGGACTTCCTGGAGGAGACCCGCTTCGTCCGGGGCGGGGACTGGAAGGTGGCCGAAGCCCCGCCTGACCTCCTGGACCGCCGGGTGGAGATCACGGGCCCCGTGGACCGGAAGATGATCGTGAACGCCTTAAACTCCGGGGCCAAGGTCTTCATGGCGGACTTTGAGGACGCCCTCTCCCCCACCTGGGACAACGTCATCCGGGGGCAGAAGAACCTCTACGACGCCGTGCGCCGCCAGATAGACTTCGTCTCCCCCGAGGGCAAGGAATACAAGCTAAAGGAGAAGACCGCCACCCTGGTGGTGCGCCCAAGGGGCTGGCACCTTGTGGAAAAGCACGTCCTGGTGGACGGGGAGCCCATCTCGGCGAGCCTCTTTGACTTCGGCCTCTACTTCTTCCACAACGCCCACGAGCTCTTAAGGCGGGGAAGCGGGCCCTACTTTTACCTGCCGAAGCTTGAGAGCCACCTCGAGGCCCGCCTCTGGAACGAGGTCTTCAACTTCGCCCAGGACTACCTGAAGATCCCCCGGGGCACCATCCGGGCCACGGTCCTCATTGAGACCATCCTGGCGGCCTTTGAGATGGAGGAGATCCTCTTTGAGCTCAAGGAGCACGCCGCCGGGCTCAACGCGGGCCGGTGGGACTACATCTTCAGCTGCATCAAGAAGTTCGCCACCACCGCCCCCATCTTCCCCGACCGGGCCCAGGTGACCATGACCGTGCCCTTCATGAAGGCCTACACCGAGCTTTTGGTCAAGTCCTGCCACGCCCACGAGGCCCACGCCATCGGGGGCATGGCCGCCTTCATCCCGAGCCGCAAGGACCCCGAGGTGAACGAACGGGCCTTCCAGCAGGTCCGGGCGGACAAGGAAAGGGAAGCCTCCCAGGGCTTTGACGGCACCTGGGTGGCCCACCCGGACCTCGTGCCCGTGGCCATGGAGGTCTTTGACCGCTACCTGGGGGATAGGCCCCACCAGAAGCACGTGAAGCGGGAGGACGTCCAGGTGAGCGCGGCGGACCTCCTGAACTTCCACGTCCCCGAGGGCAAGGTGACGGAGGCGGGGCTTCGCAACAACGTCTCCGTGGCCCTCCAGTACCTGAACCAGTGGCTTCTTGGCAACGGGGCCGCCGCCATCTTCAACCTCATGGAGGACGCCGCCACCGCCGAGATCAGCCGGGCCCAGCTCTGGCAGTGGGTCCACCGGGAGGCCAGGCTGGAGGACGGCCGCCCCGTCACCCCGGAGCTCTACCAAAAGGTCAAGGAGGAGGAGCTTCAGAAGCTGGGCGGGAGGGAAACCGGCCGCTACCGGGAAGCGGAGGAGATCCTGGACAAGCTCGTCCTCTCGGAGGAGTTCGTGGAGTTCCTGACCCTGGTGGCCTACGACTACATTGACTAGGCCGAAGGCGCGGAGGGTGGGGGCTTCCTGCCCTAAAGTGGAGGGGAAAGGAGGGCAAGGGTGGGCTTCTTGGAGGAACTCAAGGCCCTTTTACCCGGAAGGGTCCTCACAAGGGAGGCGGAGCTCGCCCCCTACGAGTCCGACGCCCTCACCGCCTACCGCAAGCGCCCCCTCGCCGTGGCCCTGCCGGAGAGGAAGGAGGAGGTGGTGGAGGTGGTGCGCCTCTGCCACCACTACGGCGTCCCCTTCGTGGCCCGGGGAAGCGGCACGAGCCTCTCGGGAGGCTCCCTCCCCGTGGAGGGCGGGATCGTCCTCGCCCTGAACCGGATGAACCGGATCCTAAAGCTGGACCCCAAGGCCCGGATCGCCGTGGTGGAGCCCGGGGTGGTGAACCTCGAGGTCTCCCGCCAGGCCGCTCCCTTTGGCCTCTACTACGCCCCCGACCCCTCCAGCCAGCCCGTAAGCACCCTCGGGGGAAACGTGGCCTTCAACTCCGGGGGGGCCCACTGCCTGAAGTACGGGATGACGGCGAACCACGTCCTGGGCCTGGAGCTCGTCACCCCTAAGGGGGAGGTGGTGCGCCTCGGGGGGGAGAGCCTGGAGGGGGTGGGGCCGGACCTCCACGGCTTCTTCGTGGGCACCGAGGGGCTTTTGGGGGTGGCGGTGGAGATCACCTTGCGGCTTCTCCCCAAGCCCGAGGCCTACCACACCGTCCTCGCCGCCTACCCGAGCCTCGAGGCGGCGGGGGAGGCGGTGAGCCGGGTGATCCGGGCGGGGCTTCTTCCCGGGGCCATGGAGATCATGGACCGCCTGAGCATAGAGGCCGCGGAGAAGGCGGTAAAGGCGGGCTACCCCCCGGTGGAGGGGCTCCTCATCGTGGAGCTGGAGGGCCCCAGGGAGGAGGTGGCGGCCGAGGCCGAGGTGCTCCACCGGGTCCTCGAGGAAAGCGGGGCCCTGGAGGTGCGGGTGGCGCGGGGCGAGGTCGAGCGTCAGGCCATCTGGAAGGGCAGGAAGGCGGCCTTCAGCGCCGTGGGGAGGCTTTCCCCCGACTACCTGGTCCAAGACGGGGTGGTGCCCCGCTCCCGGCTCGGGGAGGCCCTGAGGGAGATCGGGCGCCTCTCCCGGGAGTACGGCCTGAGGGTGGCCAACGTCTTCCACGCCGGGGACGGGAACCTCCACCCCCTGGTCCTCTACGACGGGAAAAAACCGGGAGAGCTGGAAAGGGCCGAGGCCCTGGCCGGGGAGATTCTGAGGCTTTGCGTGCGGCTTGGGGGCTCCATCACCGGGGAGCACGGGGTGGGGGTGGAGAAGAAGGCCTACCTCCGGGAGATGTTCTCCGAGGCCGACGTGGAGGCCATGGAGCGGGTGAAGGCCCGCCTGGACCCCAAGGGCCTCGCCAACCGGGGCAAGGTCTTTGACCCCCGGATGGAGGTGGCCCGGTGACCCTGAGGCCGGAAGGCCTCGAGGAGGTGCGGGAGGCGGTCCTCGCCCACCCCCACCTCCGGGTCCGGGCCGGGGGGACCAAGCCCGCCCTCTCCACCCCAAAGGAGGGGGAGGCCCTCTTGGACCTCTCCCGCCTCCGGGGCCTTTTGGAGTACGAGCCCGAGGAGTTCGTCTTCACCGCCCTCGCCGGAACCCCCATCGCCGAGGTGGAGGAGGCCCTTAAAGCCCACGGCCAGTACCTCCCCTTTGACCCGCCCCTCGCGGGGAGAGGGGCCACCCTGGGCGGGACGGTGGCCGCGGGGCTTTCCGGCCCCCTGCGCCACCGCTATGGGGGCCTTAGGGACTTCCTCCTCGGGGTGCGGTTCGTGGACGGGGAAGGGAGGGTGGTGCGGGGCGGGGGCAAGGTGGTGAAGAACGCCGCGGGCTTCCCCTTCCACCGCCTCATGGTGGGCTCCCTGGGGGCCTTCGGGGTGATGGTGGAGCTCTCCTTCAAGGTCTTCCCCAGGCCCCGGGCCACCCGGACCCTCCGGGTGCGGCGGGAAACCCTAAGGGAAGCCCTCGCCGACCTGGAAAGGCTGAGGCTTCTCCCCTTGGACCTCCTCGCCCTGGACCTCGTTCCCCCCGCCACCCTCGAGCTTCGCCTGGGGGGGTTTAGGGAAAGCGTGGAGGCCCGCCTAGGGCGCCTCTTGGGCCTCCTTGGGGAGGGGGAGGTCCTGGAGGAGGACGCCCCCCATTGGCAGGGGGTGCGGGACCTCGCCTTCTTGGAGGGAAGCCCCGTCTGGGTCAAGGTTCCCACGAAGCCCCACCTCATCCCCGAGCTGGAGGGGCTTCCCCTGGGCCCAAGGCGCTACCTGGACGGGGGGGAGGTGGTCTACGCCGGGACCGCGGAGGAGGGCCTAAAGGCGCTAAGGGAGAGGGGGCTTCCCCACCTGGTCCTCCAAGGAGCCCAGGAGCCCCTCCATCCCCCGCCCCTTTCGGCCTTCTTCGCCAAGGTCAAGGAGGCCCTAGACCCCAAGGGCCGCTTTCCCTTAGGGTGAGAGCATGCAGCACCAAATCCCCGTGGAAAACCTGGGCAAGGAAGGGGAGGTGATGGCCCACGCCATAGAGGCCTGCGTCCACTGCGGCTTCTGCCTCCCCACCTGCCCCACCTACGCCGTCCTCCAGGAGGAGATGGACTCCCCGAGGGGCCGGATCTTCCTCATGAAGGAGGTGCTGGAGGGGAACCTGGAGCTGGAGGAAGCCCTCCCCTACCTGGACCGCTGCCTCGCCTGCCAGGCCTGCGTCACCGCCTGCCCAAGCGGGGTGCCCTACGGCGAGCTCATCGCCACCTTCCGGCTTTGGAGCGAGCCAAGGCGGCGCCGTTTTCCCCTGGAGGCCGCCTACCGCCTGGGCCTCCTCCGCACCCTCCCCTACCCCGGGCGCTTCCGGCCCCTGGCGGCCCTCGGCGCGCGCCTGAAGCCTTTCCTCAAGCCCCTTCCCCTCCCCAAGGCCCTAAAAGCCCCCCTCCGCCTCCTCCCGGACCGCCTCCCCGAGGAGGCCCCCTACGGGGAGGTCTACCCCGCCAAAGGGAAGAGAAAGGCCCGGGTGGGGCTCCTTTTGGGGTGCGCCCAGAGGGTCTTGAGGCCCTCCATCAACCAGGCCACCATCCAGGTCCTCCAGGAAAACGGGGTGGAGGTGGTGGTGGCGCCGGAGCAGGCCTGCTGCGGCGCCCTAAACCTCCACGCCGGGGACAAGGAGGGGGCGAGGGCCCTCGCCCGGAAGAACCTGAAGGTCTTCCGGGAGGTGGACTACGTGGTCACCAACGCCGCCGGGTGCGGCTCGGGGATGAAGGAGTACCCCCTCCTCTTCCTGGGGGAGCCCGAGGAGGAGGAGGCCCGGGCCCTCGCCGCCAAGGTGAAGGACGTGGCCCTTCTCCTGGAGGAGGTGGGCTTTGCCCCGCCCCCGCCCCCTAAGCGCCCCTTGCGGGTGGCCTACCACGACGCCTGCCACCTGGCCCACGCCCAGGGGGTGAGGGAGGCCCCGAGGCGGCTTCTAAGGGCGGCGGGCCTCGAGGTCCTAGAGCCCAGGGAGTGGGAGCTCTGCTGCGGGAGCGCGGGCACCTACAACCTCTTCCAGCCGGAGATCGCCGAGGCCTTGGGGAGGAGGAAGGCGGAGAACCTCGAGGCCACGGGGGCGGACCTGGTGGCCACGGGGAACATCGGCTGCCTCACCCAGATCCAGGCCTACCTGGACCTCCCCGTCCTGCACACGGTGGAGCTCCTCGCCCTCCTCTACGAGGGGAAGGACCCTTTGGCTTGACATGCATGCACCACCGGCAAACCCTATGAGCCTACGCCCGCTACCGTCATCCTGCCCGCCTAAACCTTGGGGACTGCCTGAGCTACGCCTTAGCCCGGGTAGAGGGGGAACCCCTCCTCTACAAGGGCCAGGACTTTGACCGGACGGACCTGGCGTGGAAGCCCTCCTGAGGGAAGCCTTCCTCGAGGCCCTGAAGGCCACGGACCCCTACCGCCTCACGGCAAGGCACCTCCCCCCTTGGCGGCCCGACCTCGTTCTGGCGGTGGGGAAGGCCGCCTACCCCATGCTCCGGGCCGCCCTGGAGCGCTACGGGGAGGTGGCCTACCACCTCACCCTGCCCAGGGGGCAAAAGGCCCCAGGCCTAAGGGCCCGCTTTGCGGGCCACCCCCTTCCCGACGGGGAAAGCCTAAGGGCGGCCGAGGAGGTCCTCGCCCTTCTGCAAGGGCTTTCCTCGAGGGCGAGGGTCCTCGCCCTCCTCTCGGGCGGGGGAAGCGCCCTCTGGTGCGCCCCCCTGGGGATTCCCCTAGAGAAGAAGCGGGCCCTCACCGAGGCCCTCCTCAAGAGCGGGGCGAGCATCCACGAGGTGAACGCCGTGCGCAAGCACCTCTCCCGCATCAAGGGAGGTAGGGCCCTCCTCGCCACGAGGGCGAAGGTCCACGTCCTCCTCCTCTCCGACGTGCCGGGGGACGACCCCTCGGTCATCGCCTCGGGGCCCTTCCACCCGGACCCCACCACCTACGCCGGGGCCCTGGCCGTGCTGGACCGCTTTGGCCTCGCCTTCCCCGAGGCCCGGGCCGTCCTCAGGGAAGGGGCGGAAGGCCGCCTCCCCGAGACCCTGAAGCCCCAAGACCCCGCCTTAAGGCGCCTCGCCTGGCGCCTCGTGGGGACGAACCTCCACCTCCTGCGGGCGGCGCAAAGGTTCTTGCGGGTCCAAGGCTTCCGGGCGGCCATCCTTTCCGACCGCTTCGGGGGGGAGGCAAGAGCCCTCGCCCGCTTCCACGCCGAACTCCTAGAGGCCATCCGGACCCACGGGATGCCCTTCAGAAAGCCCCTCTTCCTCCTCTCCGGGGGGGAGGCCCAGGTGCGGGTGGTGGGGCGGGGAAAGGGGGGCAGGAACCTGGAGTTTTTGCTCGCCCTCTACGCCCACCTCCAGGCCCCCCTCCACGCCCTCGCCGCCGACTCCGACGGCCTGGACGGCCCTAGCGGGGCCGCGGGCGCCCTCCTCACCCCGGCGGTGTGGGAAAAGGGCCTGGACCCCAGGCCCTTCCTGGAAGAAAACGACAGCCTCGGCTTCTTCCAGGAGGCGGGAACCCTCCTCATCACTGGCCCCACGGGGACCAACCTCAACGATTTCCGCCTCCTCTTTGTAGACTGAAAGGGTTGGCTAGCCTCTACGTCCACGTCCCCTTCTGCCCCACCCTGTGCCCCTACTGCGACTTCCACGTGGTCCGGCGGGGGCCGGGGTGGGTGGAGGCCTACTTAAGGCGCCTTGGGGAAGAGGCCCAGGCCCTCCACGCGCGCTTCCCCGAAGCCCTAGACACCCTCTACCTGGGCGGGGGGACCCCGAGCTACCTAAGGGACCGGGAGCTCGTGGCCCTCTTCCAGAGCCTCCCCTGGCGGCTCGCCGAGGGGGCGGAGGTGACCCTCGAGGCCAACCCCGGAACCCTCTCCCCAGGCCGCCTCCGGCTCCTCAAGGACCTCGGGGTGAACCGCCTCTCCCTGGGGGTGCAGAGCTTCCAGGAGCCGGTCCTGAAGTTTCTCGGGCGGGCCCACGGGAGGAAGGGGGCGCTGAGGGCGGTGGAGATGACCCTGGAGACGGGCTTTCGCGTTTCCCTTGACCTCATCCTGGGCCTCCCCATGCAGGACGTGGAACGGGACCTGAAGGAGGCGGCCTCCTTGGGCGTGGGCCACGTTTCCGCCTACACCCTGCAGGTGGAAAAGGGTACCCCCTTCGCCCTCCTGGGCTTAAAGGAGGACCCCGAGCGGGAGGCCTGGGCCATGGAGCGGGCGGAGGCGCTTCTGGGAGAGGCGGGGCTTTTCCGCTACGAGGTCTCCAACTTCGCCCGGGAAGGGGAAGAGGCCCGGCACAACCTGGTCTACTGGCGGGCGGGTTTCTGGCTCGCCCTGGGCCCCGCGGCCACCGGGCAGTACCCGGGGAGAGGGGCCTTCTACGCCCTGAGGCGCACGAGCCCGCCCCTTCCCCGCTGGCTCCTGGGCGAGCCCCCCAAGGAGGAGGCCCTCTCCCCCCTGGAGCACGCCAAGGAGGCCCTCATGCTGGGCCTAAGGCTCCGGGAAGGGGTGGACGTGGCCGGGCTGGAGGCGAAAACGGGGCTTTCCCTCTGGCCTCTCCTTCAGGAAAAGGTCCGGGAGCTTGCGGCGGAAGGGCTCCTCGCGGTGGAGGGAAAGCGCCTCAAACCCACCCCCAAGGCCTTTCCCCTCCTCCACCGGGTGGTCCTGGCGCTTTGGGAGGCCCTGGAGGGCTAGGCGAAGGCCAAGGCCTCCCGCGCCCGGTCCGCCAGGGCGAAGAAGCGCTCCTTGGTGAGGGGGATCCTCCCCGTCACCAGGCCCTTTCCCGGCTCGTAGTGGGCGTGGAGGTGGATGTGGGCCCTAGGAAGGCGGAGGCCGATCCGCTTGAGCTTGGCGTGCCTCGGGGAGACGTCGGCGAGGAGGAAGGGCTCCCCGAGCCCGTCGGAGAGGGAGGCGGTCATGATGGTGGTGGGGAGGTCGTAGGGGCGCCTCATCCGGTAGATGAAGTCGGGGAAGTCCGCCTCCTTCTCAAAGCGCACGCCCTTCGCTTGGGCGTACTCCCGCATCCAGGAGAGGAGCTCCACCCAGGCCTCGTAGAGTTCGCGCTCGGAAGACGCGCTCATGGCCTGAGTATACCCCACTGGGGCGGCGAGGCGCTCAGTAAAGGAACTCCCGGATGTCGTACCGGCCCGCCTTCAGACCCAGGGCCCGGAGGGCCCGCACCCAGGCCTTAAGCTCCTCCTCGAGGTCCTCCAAGGGCGGAAGGCCCAGGCGGGCGTAAGGGGTGTGGGGGTCTTCCTGGAAGGGGGAAAGGTAGACCAGGTCCTCCGGCCCCAAGGGAAGCTCGGAGAGAAGGGCGAGGCTTTCCCGGAAGTGGGCCTCTCGGAAGGGCCTCCCCCCCACACCCACCATAAGGATCACCCCCACGGAAAGCCCGGCTCTCTTCAAGGTCCGCACCAAAGGAAGGGCCTCCTTGGGATGGCCGGGCTTCTGGAGGAGGGCGAGGAGGGGGGCGTGCCCCGTCTCCAGACCGAGGTAGACCCGCCCCAAGCCCAGATCCCCAAGCCTTTCCCACCAGGAAGGGGCTTTCTTCAGGCCGGTGAAGAGGTCCAAAAACCCCATCACGGGCTCCCCGGGGAAGTGGGCCCGCACGAGCTCCAGGAAGGGAAGAAGGGGCTCGGAGAGGGCGAGGGCGTTCCCGTCCGCGAGGAAGACCCCGCGCCGGAGAAGCCTGCCCCGCCCAAGCAGGGCCAAGACGGCCTGGATGTGCTCCCGGAAGGCCTCTGGGCCTCGCTTCTGGAAGGGGCGGTCCTGGTAGAAGCTGCAGAAGGCGCAACGGTTCCAGGTGCACCCCGTGGTGGCCTGGAGGACCACGGAGAGGTAGGCGTCGGGGGGAAGGATGCTTATGGGCCAGGCGTAGGCCCTGCGGTAGGGCGTGGGGTCCAGGAGGCCTTCCGGGGTCCAGCGGAGCACCTCCTCCCGCCTCCTTTCGTCCCGCAGATGGGCCTCGGCCAGGGCCAGGACCTCCCGGTAGACCCCAAGGGCCTCCTCGGGGGCAAGCCTTTTCCGCCTCCGCTCCCCTTCCCGGTAGCGGAGGTGGAGGCTCCCATCCAGGGCGCGCTTGAAGGTCTCCCCCTCGCGGAAGTAGTGGTAGAGCCTCCCCTCCCGGTCAAAGGAAAGCACCCGGTCCCCCAGGGAGAGGACCGTGGCCTCGGGCCGGAGGAGCTCCATAGGGCTAGAATAAGCCCCGTGGCCGTGGCCGCCCTAAAGGGCCTCCTTCCCCCCGAAGGCTTCGCCCGCCTGACCCCTCTGGGAGGGTTTGAAGCCCGGGTCTACACCGACGGGGAACGGGTCTACAAGGTCTACGGGAAGGAGGAGGCCCACCTGGCGGGCCTCGAGGCCCGCCGTATGGCCCGGGCGGGCTTTGGGGGCCTGGTCCTGGCCGTGATCCAGGGAGAGGAGGGGGGCGTCCTCGTCACCCGCCGCTTCCCCGGGAGGCCCTTCGCCCCCGAGGCCTTCACCCCCAAAACCCTCGCCGCCCTCTCCCACCTCTTCCTCGCCCTCCACCGCCTGCCGGAGCCGGGACGCGTCTCCGAGGAAGAGCTCCTCGCCCGGCTGGAAACCTTCGCCGAAAGCCTGCGGGATGAGCCCGAGGCCCTGGGGCTGATCCAGGCCCTAAGGCGGGAGGTGGCCCTGGCCGTGGGGGCGGAACGCCGCTTCTGCCACCGGGACGCCTGGGCGGGCAACCTCCTGGTGAAGACCCCGGGGGAGGAAGGCCCGGAGGTGTTGCTGGTGGACTGGGTGCGCGCGGGAGGGGACGACCCGGCGAGGGACCTCGCCCTCCTGAAGACGGGAAGCCTGGACCTTCTGGGTGAGGAAAGGGCCCGGGAAGTCCTCTTCCGCCTGGCCCGCCTCTACCCCAGGGAGGTCCGGGAGCGCCTCGCCTTCTACGTCCCCCTCACCTACCTCCACGACCTCCACTGGTTCCGCACCAAGGAACCCCGGGGCTTTGCCCAGGCCCTGGAGGAAAAGCTCCCCAAGGCCCTCGCCTTCTTCCGGGACTTCTTCCCCCGAAGGGGAGCGTGGTAGGCTCTTGCCGATGAGGATCACCCTGGTGGACCACCCCCTGGTCCAGCACAAGCTGGCCCACCTCCGGGACAAGCGCACGGGCCCCAAGGACTTCCGGGAGCTCGCCGAGGAGATCGCCATGCTCATGGCCTACGAGGCCATGCGGGACCTGGAGCTCACCGAAACCACGGTGGAGACCCCCATCGCCCCCGCCCGGGTCAAGGTGCTCTCCGGGAAAAAGCTCGCCCTGGTGGCCATCCTCCGGGCGGGACTCGTGATGGTGGAGGGCATCCTGAAGCTCGTCCCCCACGCCCGGGTGGGGCACATCGGCCTCTACCGGGACCCCGAGTCCCTAAGCCCCGTGCAGTACTACGCCAAGCTCCCCCCGGACATCGCCGAAAGGAGGGTCTTCCTCCTGGACCCCATGCTGGCCACCGGGGGAAGCGCGAGCCGCGCCCTTTCCCTCCTCAAGGAGAAGGGAGCCACGGGCGTCAAGCTCATGGCCATCCTCGCCGCCCCCGAGGGCCTGGAGCGCATCGCCAAGGACCACCCGGACACCGAGGTGGTGGTGGCGGCCATAGACGAGCGCCTCAATGACCACGGCTACATCGTCCCCGGGCTTGGCGACGCCGGGGACCGGATCTACGGGACCAAATGATGGAGCTCCTCAAGCGCCTAGGCATCGCCGACCCTCTAGGGCCCGGATGGCTCACCGTGGCCTTCGCCTTCCTCCTGGCCCTCTTCTTCACCTGGCGCTTCCTTCCCCAGGTGCGCCGCTTCGCCCTGAAGGTGGGCTGGGCCGACCTGCCCAACGAACGGCGCCTCAACCGGGAGCCCCTCCCCAACGCCGGGGGGCTTGCCCTCTACGCCGGGGTGGTCTTGGCCCTGGTGGTGGCGGCCTTCCTAAGGCCCATCCTGGTGGAGAAGGTCCTCATCCAGATCCTGGCCATCCTCCTCGGGGGGGCCTGGCTCGTGCTGGTGGGCTTCATTGACGACCAGTTCGGCCTGCCGCCCCTCTTCCGCCTCTTCGTCCAGACCCTCTCCGCCCTCCTCCTCGTGGCCGTGGGGGTGCGCTTTGAGGCCGCCTTCGGCACCCCCTTGGACCCGGCCTTGGGGCTTTTCCTCACCTGGCTCTGGGTGGTGGGAATCACCAACGCCCTAAACCTCATGGACGGCCTGGACGGCCTCGCCGGGGGCATCGCCTTCATCAGCGCCATGAGCCTCCTCTTCGTCTCCGCCCAGTTCCCCTTTTGGGCGGCGGGCACCCTGGTGCTTTCCGCCCTGGCGGGGGCCTCCTTGGGCTTCCTGCGGCACAACCTCCACCCAAGCCGCATCATCCTGGGGGACGCCGGGGCCTACTTCCTGGGCTACACCCTGGCCGCCACCGCCCTCCTCGGCAACCTCAAGCTCACCACCTTCCTGGGCCTCCTCCCCCCGGCCCTCTTCCTCCTCCTCCCCATCCTGGACACCACCCAGGTGGTGGTGCGGAGGCTCCTTAGGGGCCAGAACCCCCTCGCCACCCCCGGCAAGGACCACATCCACCACCGCCTCCTGGCCCGGGGGCTTTCCCAGAGGCGGGTGGCCTTCCTCCTCTGGGGGGCGGCCCTCCTCTTCAACCTCCTCGCCATGGTCTACCTCAGGGTGCCCTGGGAGGCCATCCTGGCGAGCCTTCTCGCCACCTCCCTGGGCCTCGCCTGGGTCACCTACCGGAGGCTTCGGGCCCTTTGGAGGGGCGAATGAAGCGCGTGGTCCTCGCCTTCGGCACCCGGCCCGAGGCCACCAAGATGGCCCCCGTCTACCTGGCCCTGAAGGCCATGCCCTACATCAAGCCCCTCGTCCTCCTCACGGGCCAGCACCGGGAGCAACTCCGGCAGGCCCTCTCCCTCTTCGGCATCCAGGAGGACCGGAACCTGGACGTGATGCAGGAGCGCCAGGCCCTTCCCGACCTCGCGGCCCGCATCCTCCCCCAGGCGGCCAGGGCCCTCAAGGAGATGGGGGCGGACTACGTCTTGGTCCACGGGGACACCCTCACCACCTTCGCCGTGGCCTGGGCCGCCTTTCTGGAGGGGATCCCCGTGGGCCACGTGGAGGCGGGCCTAAGGAGCGGCAACCTCAAGGAGCCCTTCCCCGAGGAGGCCAACCGCCGCCTCACCGACGTCCTCACCGACCTGGACTTCGCCCCCACCCCCCTCGCCAAGGAGAACCTCCTTAAGGAGGGGAAGCGGGAGGAGGGGATCCTGGTCACGGGCCAGACCGGGGTGGACGCCGTGCTCCTCGCCGCCAAGCTCGGGCGGCTTCCCGAGGGGCTTCCCGAAGGGCCCTACGTCACCGTGACCATGCACCGCCGGGAGAACTGGCCCCTTCTCCCCGAGCTCGCCCGGGCCCTCAAGCGGGTGGCCGAGGCCTTCCCCCACCTCACCTTCGTCTACCCCGTGCACCTGAACCCCGTGGTGCGGGAGGCGGTCTTCCCGGTGCTTAAGGGGGTGAGGAACTTCGTCCTTCTGGACCCCCTGGAGTACGGCCCCATGGCCGCCCTCATGCGGGAAAGCCTCCTCCTCGTCACCGACTCCGGGGGCCTCCAGGAGGAAGGGGCCGCCTTAGGGGTGCCCGTGGTGGTGTTGAGGAACGTCACGGAGAGGCCCGAGGGCCTAAAAGCCGGGATCCTCAAGCTGGCGGGCACGGACCCCGAAGGGGTCTACCGGGTGGTGAAGGGGCTTTTGGAAAACCCGGAGGAGCTTGAGCGCATGCGGCGGGCCAAGAACCCCTACGGGGACGGGAAGGCGGGGCAGAGGGTGGCGAGGGGGGTGGCCTGGCGGCTTGGCCTCGAGCCTAGGCCCGAGGACTGGCGTCCGTAGGCCAGGGCCTGAGCTGGTAAAGGCCCACCAGGAGGACCAAGCCCCCCAGGGCGAAGGCGGCAAGCCGCCCACCAAAGAGCTCAAAGAGGAGACCGGTGAGGTAGGCGCCCAAGGGTCCCGTGCCCAGCATCACCAGGCTGTAGACCGCCATGACCCGGCCCCGCAAACGGTCGGGCACGGCAAGCTGGACCAGGGTGTTGGCGTTGATGAGAACGGAGATCATCCCGAAGCCCCCCAGGGCCAGGAAAAGGGGCACGACGGGGGCCGGGGCGAAGAAGAGACCCAGGTGGGCCAGGGCCAGGGCGAAGACCCCGAGGAGGAGCCTTAGGGGCCTCGGCCTCCCGGTGAAGGCCATGATCAGGGCGGCGAGGATCGCCCCCACGCCCACGCTGGAGAGGAGGAAGCCATAGCCCGTGGCGGAAAGCCCGAGGACGAGCCGGGCGTAGGCGGGGACCAGGGTCTGGAAGTTCATGCCGAGGAGGCTCGCGAAGAGGACGAGCCCCACCACCCGGCGCACCAGGGGGTGGCCCAGGACGAACCCCACCCCCTCCAGGGCCTCCCGCCACCAGCGCCCATCCCCCTCCTCCCCTCGAGGCCCCGGGGCGAGGCGGCGGAGGACGAGGAGGAGGGGAAGGAAGGAAAAGGCGTTGGCGAGGTAAGCGGCCCCCACGCCGTAGAAGGCGATGAGGAAGCCCGATAGGGCGGGTCCCAGGAGGCGGCTCGTGTTGAAGCCGAAGGAGTTCAGGGCGATGGCCCCGGGGTAGCGCTCCCGGCCCGCCAGTTCCACGGTGAAGCTCTGGCGCACGGGCTGGTCCATGGCGTTCAGGGCCCCGTAGAGGAAGGCGAAGAGGAGGACGTGCCCGTAGCGCACCCACCCCGTGAGGGTGAGGAGGGCCATGAGGAGGGCGAGGAGCATCATCCCCCCCTGGGTGAAGAGGAGAAGGTTCCGCTTGGGGTAGCGGTCCGCCAGAACCCCGGCGGGGAGGGAGAAGAGGAGGGAGGGGAGGAACTGGAGGGCCACCACCAGGCCGAGCCGCTCGGCGCTCCCCGTGAGGAGGAGGACCAACCACCCCTGGGCCGCGGACTGCATCCAGGTACCCATCTGGGAGGTGAAGAGGGCCAACCAGTAGGCGCGGTAGCGGGGGTCCCGAAGGAGGGCCAGGGCCAGCACCCTCCCATGGTACGACTGACCGCTCAGTCATGCCCCGGGCCACCCCCCGCCTTGACAGGCCCCCAGGACCAGGGTAGGGTATAAGCGCAAAAGTATGCGGGAGGTGAACGCGATGCGGAAAAGCCTTATCCTGCTGGCCTTGTCCCTCACGGCCCTGGCCCTAGGCCAGAAGCCCAAGGTGGTCATCGGCACCGGAAGCACCGGCGGGGTCTTCTTCTACTACGGCACCGCCATGGCCGACATCCTCAACAAGGCTGGAGCGGTGGAGGCCCAGCCCGTGCAGACCGGGGGGTCCTACGACAACCTCCTCCTCCTCCGCGACCGCACCAACCCCCAGGGGAACACCTTCTACTGCGCCCTCACCACCACGGACTCCGCCTACGTGGCCTACACCGGGGAAGACCCCCGCTTCAAGGAAAAGCCCGCCAAGAGCCAGCGGGTGCTCTTCTACATGTACCCCTCCTTCATCCACCTGGTGACCTCGGAGAAGACGGGCATCAAGCTGGTGCAGGACCTAAAGGGCAAACGGGTCTCCACGGGTCAGCCCGGCTCCAGCACCGAGAACCTGGCCCTCCTCGTCCTTCAGGGGGCGGGGATCAAGCCCGAGAGCTTCGCCAAGCGGGAGCGCCTGCCCGTGGCCGAGGGGGCCAAGGCCCTAGCCGAGGGCACCCTGGACGCCTTCTTCTGGGTGGGGGGTCTACCCACCAGCTCCATCGTGGAGCTCTCCCAGACCCTGGCCCGCAAGGGGGACCGGATCTACCTGGTGCCCATAGACCCCAAGAGCACCACGGCCCAGGTGGTCCTGAAGCGCTTCCCCGGCCTGGTGGACACCTACAAGGTGCCCAAGAGCGTCTACAACACCCGGACCGACGTGCCCGGCCTGGCCACGGGCAACATCGTGGTCTGCCCGGAAAGCCTCCCCGAGGAGGCGGCCTACACCATGGTGAAGGCGGTGTTTGACAACCTCCAGACCCTGAGGACCGCCGTGGCCGCGGCCAAGGACACGAGCCTCGAGGCCACCGCCCGCCTCTACGGCAAGCTCCCCATCCCCTTCCACCCCGGGGCGGAGCGCTACCTCAAGGAGAAGGGGCTCATCAAGTAGCACGGCCCTGCGGCCGGGGCCGGGAACCGCCGCGCCCCGGCCGCCCTATGGAGCGGCCATGGACCTGGAAACCCCCTCCCTTCCCGAGACCCCCCTCGCCCGGATCGCCCGCTGGGTTCTCATTCTGGGGGCCCTCTACAGCCTCTACCTCGTCCTCCACCCCTTCACCCCCTTGGCCAAGGCGGAGATCCCTCTTTTGGACATCGTCCAGCTCCAGCGGAGCACCCACGTGCTCTTCCTCCTCGTGGGCGGCTACCTGGTGGCCCTCTACCTCCCGGCCCGCCGCACCTTTGGGGCTTGGCTCTTCGCCCTCTTCAGCCTCGTGCCCCTCTACAACTTCCTCTTTCCCCAAGTCCCCGGGGTGAGCCTGCCCCCGGAGGCCAAGCTCACCGGGCTCCTCTACTGGGGCGTGGCGGTCCTCCCCGCCCTCCTGCCCCGGCTCAGGCGCTACGCCGACCTCCTCGCCGCCCTCCTCGCCCTCTTCCCCACCCTCTACCAGCTCCGCTACTTTGAGGAGCTAGTCTACCGGGCCGTGCTGCCCGAGCCCTGGGACATGGCCATGTCCTTCGGCCTCATCATGCTGGTCCTGGGGCTCGTCTACCGCCTCCTGGGGCCGGTGATGCCGGTGCTGGTCCTCCTCTTCTTCACCTACAACCTCTACGCCGACCTCTTTCCCGGGGCCTTAAGGGGGACCAGGCAGGGCATAGACCTCCTCCTGGGCAAGACCTTCAACGAGACGGAGGCCGGGATCTACGGCCTCATCACCGGGGTCTCCGCCAAGTACCTGGTCTACTTCACCCTGCTTTCCGGCATGATCGGCGCCCTGGGCCTGGGCAAGGTGGTGGCCAACCTGGCCCTGGCCCTGGTGGGCAAAAGCCCCGCCACCCCGGGGCGGGTCACGGGGCTTGCGGGGGTCTTCATGGGGATGTTCTCCGGCTCGGGGGCCGCCGACACCCAGTTCGTGGCCGCCCTGACCAAGCCCCTCTACGAGCGGGCGGGCTACGACCGCCTGATCGCCGCCGGGATCGTGGCCACCGCCGGGACCATCGCCATCGTCACCCCGCCCGTCCTGGGGAGCATCGCCTTCATCATGGCCGAGATCCTTCAGATCCCCTACCTCAAGGTGGCGGCCATGGCCGTGGTCCCCGCCTTCCTCTACCTCACGGCGGTGCTTTCCTTCAACGAGTTCTACGCCCGCAAGGCGGGGCTTCCTCCCGTGGAGACTCCGCTCGGCATGGGCCGGGGGGCCTACCTCCTGCGCTACAGCTTCATCTTCCTCCCCATCCTCCTCATCATCCTCCTCCTCTACCTGGGCTACGAGGTGCGCACCGCCGCGAGCCTGGCCCTTCTCGTCTTCATCCTCCTCGCCTACCTGGACCCTACCTTAAGGCCCAAGGGGTTCGCCCCCATCCTGCGGGGCCTCGAGGAGGGCTTCCGCACCCTCTTGCCCATAGGGATCGCGGTGACCGCGGCCAACCTCATCTTCGCCATGCTGGTCATCTCCGGCCTCACCTCCAAGTTCAGCCAGCTCCTGCAACAGGTCTCGGGGGAGAGCCTCCTCTTCGCCACCCTCCTCACCGCCGTCTTCAGCCTCATCCTGGGGATGGGGGTGCCCCCCACGGCCACCTACGTCATCACCTCGGCCCTCACCGCCCCGGCCATCATCGCCCTGGCCCAGAAGAACGGCATCCCCGAGTCCGCGGCCGTCCTCGCCACCCACATGTTCCTCTTCTACTACGCCACCCTGGCCGACGTGACCCCGCCCGTGGCCCTCTCGGCCTACGCGGCGGCCAGCGTCTTCGGCACCGACCCCTTGAGGACGGGCGTCTACGCCGCCCGGGTGGCCCTGACCAAGTACCTCATCGGCTTCTTCTTTCTCCTCACCTACGCGGGCACCGCCCTCCTGGTGGTGCCGGTCCTGGAGCACTCCCCTCCCGGGGAGGCCTGGGCCCTCATCCTCTGGCGCGTCCTGGCGGTGGCCGCGGGCATCGTCTACTTCTCCGCCTCCGGGGTGGGGTACACGCGGAGGCCCCTTAGGCGCTGGGAGGCCTGGGCTTTGGGGCTTTTGGGCCTCGGCCTCCTCACCCCCCACCTCCTTCTGAACCTCTTCTCCTTCCTCCTGGGCCTGGCCTTCTTCACCCGGAGGTTGACGGGAAGGACCCGGAAGGCTTAAGGTGGCCCTGAAAAGGGGGGAAACATGAAGCGAGCCCTTCTCCTGGCCCTGGCCCTCTTGGCCCCCGCCCTCGCCCAAAAGCCCAAGGTGGTCATCGCCACGGGCGGGGTGGGCGGGGTCTACTTCTACTACGGCACCGCCCTGGCGGAGATCCTGACCAAGGCGGGGGTGGCCGAGGCCCAGGCCATCCAGACCGCCGCCTCCATTGACAACCTCCTCCTCCTGGAAAACCGCACCGGGGGCGGCACCTACTACTGCGCCACCGTCCTGCCCGACTCCGCCTACCTGGCCTACACGGGCGCCCACGAGCGCTTCCGGGAAAAGCCCGCCAAGAGCGTGCGCATCCTCTTCGCCATGTACCCCAACTACCTCCACCTCGTCACCCGGGAGGGCGCAGGGATCCGCGTGGTGCAGGACCTCAAGGGCAAGCGGGTCTCCACCGGAGCCCCGGGCTCGGGCACCGAGGTGGAGGCCCTCCTCGTCCTCCAGGCGGCGGGGCTTTCCCCCAAGGACTTCGCCAAGCAGGAGCGCCTGGGGGCCCAGGAGAGCGCCAACGCCCTCGCCGAGGGCAACCTGGACGCCTTCTTCTGGTCGGGCGGCCTGCCCACGGGGGCCGTCACCGAGCTCTCCGCCTCCCTGGCCCGCAAGGGGCAGCGGATCTACCTGGTGCCCATTGACCCCAAAAGCACCGTGGCCCAGACCTTCCAGAAGCGCTTCCCCGGGCTCGCCGGGCCCGGGGTCATCCCCAAGGCGGTCTACGGGACCCGCGCCGACACCCCCACCCTCACCTTCTGGAACCTCTTCGTCTGCCCCGCGAGCCTTCCCGAGGAGGCCGCCTACGCCCTCACCAAGGCCACCTTTGAGAACCTCCAGGCCCTGCGCCAAGCGGTGGCCGCCGCCAAGGACACCACCCTGGAGAACGCCGTGCGCTTCGTGGGCGGCGCCCTCCCTTACCACGAGGGGGCGCTGCGCTACTTCCGCGAGGTGGGGGCCCTGAAGTAGCCCCGCCCCGGGCCAAGGATGCCGGAGGGAAAGGCGGCCACCCCGGGGAAGACCCTCTCGGCCCGGCGCCTTAGGCGCTGGGCCCTTTGGCTCCTCCTCGCCCTCTCCCTGGTGCGGGTGGTGGAGGTGGAGGGCGGAGGCCAGAGGGCCTTCCTGGCCCTCTTCCCCTGGGAGGAGGCCCGGGTGGAGTTCGTGAACTCGGTGACGGGAAGGCCCGTCCTCCTAGAGTTCCGCCCCCTCTTCCGCTTCCAGGACTTCCGGGCCCACACCGATCCCGAGACCGAAGCCTACTACACCGGCGGGGTCTACCCCTGGAACCAGGCCCTGGCCGGGGAGCGGAGGCGGGAGCTCGCCTACTGCTCCGAGCTGGGCCTGGCCCTAAGGCTCGGAGGGCGCTGGTTCCGGGCCCAGGAGGGGTGCCTGCGCCTCCGCCTGCTCTTTCCCCCCTAGCGCAACACCTGGGGCACGACCCGGAGGGTGAGGGTCTTCCCCTGGCGCCAGACCTTGAGGGCCACCGCCTCTCCCGGCTTCTTGGCGTAGAGGACCTGCCGGAGCTGGGCGATGGAGGTGAGGGGCACCCCGTCCGCCTCCAAGAGGACGTCCCCGTCCACCCCCACCTGCAGGGCCTCCCCCGTGGGAAGCTGGATGTAGGCGAAGCGGCTCGGGGGCTTGAGGCCTGCCCGTTCGGCCGGGCTTCCCTTCTCCACCCCCTGCACGGCAAGGCCGTCCTGCGGCAGGCCGTACTGGGCCCGAAGGCGCTCGGGGTAGGCGGAGAGGGGGATCAGGGCCACGCCCAGGCGCGGGCGGCTTTTGGCGATCTCCTCCGCCGTCAGGGTCTTCCCCGCCTTGAGCGCGGGCAGGTACTGCTTCACCAGGTTGATGGGGAGGGCGAACCCCACCCCGGCGAACTGGGCGGCCCCGAACTGGCCCGTGGGGGTGAAGATGGCGGTGTTGATGCCAATGACCTCGCCCCGGGAGTTGAGGAGGGGCCCCCCGGAGTTGCCGGGGTTGATGGCGGCGTCCGTCTGGATCACCTGGGGCACCAGGCCCGACTCGTCCCCGATAGCCCCGGGGTTCTCCCGGATGGCGGAGACGATCCCCTGGGTCACGGTGAACTCCAGGCCGAAGGGGTTCCCCATGGCGATGGCCTTCTGGCCCACGCGGATCCGGTCCGAGTCCCCCAGGACCAGGGGGACGAGCCGCTCCTTCGGGGCGTCCACCTTGAGGAGGGCCACGTCCAGGGGAGGAGCCGCGCCCACCAGGCGGGCCCGGTACTCCTTGGGGTCGTTGTGGAACTTTACCGTGATCTGGCTCGCCCCCTCCACCACGTGGTAGTTGGTGAGGATATACCCTTCCTTGTCAATGACGAAGCCCGAGCCCGTGCCTTGCTGGGGAGGGGCCTGCAGGAAGGGGGCGAAGAACTCAAACCCTGGAGGGAGCGGGACGCTTTGCGGCCGGGTGACCACGGAGACGTAGACCACCCCGTCCCCATAACGCTCCACGATCTCCACGGTGTTCCGCTCGTACTCCAGAAGACCCCCGTCCGAAGGGGGCGGGGCGGTCTGGGGACGGGGGGTCTGGCCCTGGGAGAGGCCCCACCAGAGCACCGCCCCGGCCATCACCGAGAGCACCAAAAACCCCACGAAGGAACGGCCTAGGTTCATGCGCCACCTCCTGGCCCTACCTTACCCCAGCCCCGTTAGGCGGCGATTAGACGAAGACCACGGTGCGGTTCTCGTGGACGAGGATCCGGTCCTCGAGGTGCCAGCGCACCGCCCGGGCCAACACGGTGCGCTCAAGCTCCTGGCCCAGCCTCTTCATCTCCCGCACCGAGTGCCGGTGGGAGACCCGCACCACGTCCTGCTCAATGATGGGCCCCTGGTCCAGCTCCTCGGTGACGTAGTGGGCCGTGGCCCCGATGAGCTTCACCCCCCGCTCGTAGGCCTGGCGGTAGGGGTCGGCCCCGGCGAAGGCGGGGAGGAAGGAGTGGTGGATGTTGAGGATGCGCATGGGGTAGCGCTCCACGAAGCCGGGAGAGAGGACCTGCATGTAGCGGGCGAGGACCACGAGCTCCACTTGCTCCTCCTCCAAAAGGGCGAGGATCCTCTCCTCCGCCTCCTCTTTGCGCCCCTTCTCCACGGGCACGTGGTGGTAGGGGACGCCGAAGCGCTCCACCTCCTCCTCGTGGTCGGGGTGGTTGGAGACCACGAGGCGTAGCTCCATGGGAAGCTCCCCCACCCGGTAGCGCCAAAGGAGCTCCAAGAGGGGGTGGGCCGGCTTGGAGACCAGGATGGCGGTGCGCTTCCTCTCGGAGGCGTAAGCCAGGCGCCACCGCATTTGGAAGCGGCCCGCCACCACCTCCTGGAAGGCCCTTTCCAGGGCGGGGCGGGCCAGGTCCAGGTGGGAGGCGGTGAAGGCCACCCGCATGAAGAAGGTCCCCCCCTCGGGGTCGGTGGAGTGCTGTTGGAGGTCGGTGATGTTGGCCCCGTGGGCGTAGAGGAAGCCGCTCACGGCGGCCACGATACCGGGGCGGTCGGGGCAGGTGACGAGAAGCCGCGCCTCCTCCATGGGGGCTACTATATCCCCATGGAGACCAGGACCACGGACCTCTCGGACCTCTACCCGGAAGGGGAAGCCCTCCCCATGGTCTTCAAAAACTTTGGCGGCAGGGCCCGTTTCGCGGGGCGGGTCAGGACCCTTAAGGTCTTTGAGGACAACGCCTTGGTGCGCAAGGTCCTGGAGGAGGGAGGAGAAGGCCAGGTCCTCTTCGTAGACGGAAAAGGCTCTTTGCGCACGGCCCTCCTCGGGGGCAACCTGGCCCGCCTGGCCTGGGAAAAGGGGTGGGCCGGGGTGGTGGTCCACGGGGCGGTGCGGGACACGGAGGAACTCAGGGAGGTCCCCATCGGCATCCTGGCCCTGGCCGCCACCCCCAAAAAAAGCGCCAAGGAGGGCAAGGGAGAGGTGGACGCGCCCCTTACGGTTCTCGGGGCGCGGGTGCTTCCGGGAAGCTTTCTCCTAGCCGACGAGGACGGGATTCTTCTCCTCCCCGGGCCCCCGAGCGGCGCCCAAAGCGGCGGATGAGGTCCTCCTCGGTGAGGGCCAAGAGCACCGGCCTCCCATGGGGGCAGACCCAGGGGGTCTCGCAGGCGAGGAGGGCGTCCAGCAGGGCCTGGCCCTGGGCCTGCCCCAAGGGGTGACCCGCCTTGAGGGCGGGCAGGCAGGCGAGCCGGGCGAGAAGCCCCCGAAGGCTCCCTCCCTCGCCCCGCAGGGCCTCCTTGAAGACCTCGGGAAGCAGAAGGGGGTAGGGGTGGAGAAAAGGAGGCGCCTCCAGAAGGCGGACCCTCAGGGGCCCGAAGGGCTCGTAGGCGAAGAGCCGCCCCTCCATCCCCTGGCCCAGGCGCTCCGCCTCTCCGGGAGAGAGCTCCACCAAAACCGGGTACGGGAGAGGGGCCAGGCCCTCGGCCTGAAGGCGCCGCCTGAGCTCCTCAAAGAGCACCCGCTCGTGGGCGGCGTGCTGGTCCACGATGTAGAGGGTGCCCTCCCCCTCCGCCAGGAGGTAGCTCTCCCGGAACTGGGCGAGGAAGCGGAGCCGGGGAAGGCCGGAAGGGGTGGGCGGGGGGAGGGGAAGAAGGGGCTTGGGGTCGGGGAGGAGGCGGGCCAGGTTTTTCCGGCCCAGGGCCTCCCTAAGGGCTTCCTCCACGAAGGCCTCCGCCTCGGGCTCCAGGGAAACCTCCTCCTTGCGGGCATCCAAGCGGAGCCGGTAGGCGGAAGGGGGAAGCCTGAGGTTTAGGACCCCTACGGGGAAATGCCCCTCGGGGAGGAGCTCCCGGTAGGCCCGGCGCACGGCCTTGAGAAGCCCTGGAGGAAAGGCCACGGGGCGGACGTTCACCGAAAGGAAGAGGGCGTCTTCCCGGGCGCGGGAAACCTGGGGGCCGGAAAGGAGCCCCACCAGGGCCCACTCCCCCGCCTCGGCCTCCACGGGGAAAAGCCTCTCGGCCAAGACCCTACCGAAGGCAAGCCGGGCCGCCTCTAGAAGCCCCGCCCCCGGGAAGAGGAGCCTCGCCTCCCCCTCCACGAAAAGGGCCAGGGAGAGGTAGGGGTGGTGGAGGAGGTAGCGCCTGAGGAGCTCCAAAACCCCCCGGACCTCCCCTTTGGGGTCCCGCCCCTCGCCCCCGAAGAGGCCCAGGACCTCCACCCGGGTACCTGGGGGGGCGGGGCCCTCCTTCACCTCCACCCGCTCCCCCTTCACCCAAAGGAGGCCGCCGCCGAGCTGCTTCCGGGGCCGGGAGCGGATCTTGAGCGTGGCCGCCTGCCTCAGGGCGTAGAGGGCCTGGCCCCGGAAGCCCAGGGTGCGGATCCTCCCGGGGTCCTGGAGCTTGCTGGTGGAGAAGGGCTCCACGGCGAGGGGGAGGTCTTCCAGGGGAATCCCCTCCCCGTCGTCCTCCACCACGAGCCTTTCCAGCCCTCCGCCCCATAGCTCCACCCGCACCCTCCTGGCCCCCGCGTCCAGGGCGTTTTCCAGAAGCTCCCGCACGGCGTCCCGCACGGAAAGGAGGACCTCTCCCCGAGCGAGAAGGCCCCGAAGCTCCGGGGGCAGGGGGCGGATCACCCCTTCATGCTACCCAAGGGGGCGCCGAGGGCCAAGGCCCGTAGCTCGTGGAGGAGCCTCAGGGCCTCGAGGGGGGTGAGGCGGTCGGGGTCTAGGGCGAGGAGGCGCTCCAAGACCTCTTCCAGGGCGCCCTCCCGCCTCGCGGCCATGGCCTGGAGGAGGGCCTTGGCCCGGGCCACCACCCCCTCCGGCAGGCCCGCCAGGGCCGCCACCTCCACCCCGTAGCTCTTGGAGGCGGGGCCCGGGAGGACCTGGTGGTAGAAGACGAGCCCCCCCGCCTCCTCTTTGGCGGCCACGTGCAGGTTCTTGAGCCGGGGCAGGGCGAGGGCGGTGAGCTCAAAGTAGTGGGTGGCGAAGAGGGCGTAGCACCGCCGCTCGTGCAGGGCCTCGGCCAAGGCGGTGGCGATGGCCACCCCGTCCAGGCTGCTCGTGCCCCGGCCCACCTCGTCTAGGAGGACCAGGCTCCTCTCCGTGGCCTCCTTGAGGATGAGGGCCACCTCCTCCATCTCCACCATGAAGGTGCTCTTCCCCCCGGCGAGGTCGTCGGAAGCCCCGATCCTCGTGTAGATGCCGTCAAAGAGGGGAAGATGGGCCTCCTCCGCGGGCACGAAGCTCCCGATCTGGGCGAGGAGGGCGATGAGGGCGGTCTGGCGCAGGAAGGTGCTCTTCCCCGCCATGTTGGGCCCGGTGACGAGGACGAGCTCGTGGGCCATCTCCAGGTCGTTGGGGACGAACTCCGCGCGGCGCTCCACCACCGGGTGGCGGCCCGCCCTTATGCGAAGCCTCTCCCCGAAGCGGGGCCGGGTGTAGCCGTAGCGCACCGCCACCTCGGCGAGGGCGGCAAAGACGTCCAGCTCGGCGAGGATCCTCGCCGCCTCCCTCAAGGCCTCCGCCTCCTTCCTCGCCCTCTCCCTGAGGGCCAGGAAGACCTCCTCCTCCCGCCTCTTGATCAGGGCCTCGAGGCGGTAGAGCTCCCGCTCCCGCTCCTTCATCTCCGGCAGGGTGTAGCGCTGCCGGTCCTTGAGGGTCTGGACGGGGCGGTACTCCTTGGGCACCTCTTCGTAGTAGGGGCGGGTCACCTCCAGGTAGTAGCCGAAGACGGCGTTGTACCCCACCTTGAGGGTGGGGATGCCCGTCCTCTCCTTCTCCCGGGCCTCGAGGTCCAGAAAGTAGGCTACCCCCTCGGCGTGGGCCCGCCTCAGGGCGTCCAGGTCGGGGTCGTACCCCTCCCGGATGAGCCCCCCCTCGGAGACCTTGAGGGGGGGGTCCTCCACCAGGGCCGCCTTGAGCTCCTCCCGAAGGCCGGAGAGGTCGGGAAGCCCCACCTCCTCCCCAAGGAGGCCCCCAAGCTCGGGGAGGATCTCCAGGCTCCGGCGGAGAGCGGCGAGGTCTTTGGGGCTCGCCCGGCCGAGCTCAAGCCGGGTGGCCAGGCGCTCCAAATCCGCGAGGCGGAAGAGGAGCCGCCGCACCCCCTCCCTCAGGGCCCCCTCCCGCACGAAGCGCTCCACCCGGTCAAGCCTCGCCTCCAGGGGGCCCCTCTCCAAGAGGGGGTGGCGGAGCCAGGCCTGGAGGAGCCTGCGGCCGGGCGCGGTCCTGGTCTCGTCCAGCACGGAGAAGAGGGTGTCCTGCCCCCTTAGGGGTTCAAAGACCTCGAGGGCCTTCAGGCTCGCCTCCGGCAGGCGCACGAAGGCCCCGGGGTCGTAGAGGCGGAAGGGCCGCACGCTCAAGGCCCCCCCCTGGGTGGCCCGGGCGTAGGCGAGAAGCGCCCCCTGGGCCCGCCTCAGGGCCAAGGGCCCCTCCCCTTCCGGCGCGAAGGGGGCCTCGGAGAGCATCACGGGAAAGCGCTTGCGGAACTCCTCCAGGAAGGCCCCGTTTTCCCGAAGCTCCGGGGCGAGGAGGACCTCGGCGGGCCGGTGGCGGAAAAGCTCCTCGTATAGGGCGCTTTTGCTCTTGAGGAGGGTCCCCTTGAACTCCCCGGTGGAGACGTCCAAAAAGGCCAGCCCCCACCCGTCCCCCGTGGCGACGGCGGCCAGGTAGTTGGCCTCCCGGGGAAGGAGGGCCTCCTGGGTGAGGGTCCCCGGGGTGAGAAGCTGGGTCACCTCCCGCCGCACCAGGCCTTCCGCCTCCTCGGCGGGCTCCACCTGGTCCGCCACCGCCAGGCGGAAGCCCATCTTGAGGAGCCTCTCGGCGTAGGCGTCAAAGGCCCTTATGGGGATCCCCGCCATGGGGGTGGTGAAGTCCTTGCTGGTCTTGTGGGTGAGCACAAGGCCGAGGGCGCGGGCGAGCCGCTCCGCGTCCTCCCCAAAGCACTCGTAGAAGTCCCCCACCTGGAAGAGGAGGAGGTAGTCGGGGTAACGGTCCCTCAGCTCCACGTACTGCTGGAGGAGGGGGGGTAGGGGACCCGGGCCCTCGCCCTTCAGCACGCCTTTCATCATACGCCGCCTCGGCTCCCAAAGTACCCCTGGCGCAGGCGCGGGGGAGGGGCGCTGGCCAGGCCCAAACCCTCCCCCATACCCCCCCTTTGACACGGGGAGCCCCTTTGGGTAAGGTACGGATGTCCCTTTGGGAGGACACCATGGGAAAAACGGTTAACCGGCGGCAACTCCTCAAGCTCCTAGGCGCAGGCGGGGCCCTCCTGGCCTCGAGGCCCGCCCTGGCCCAGACCTCGGCCCAGGCGGAGGAGGCCCTCCCGAGCTTCACCGGCCCCAAGGCCAACCCCTACTGGAACGGGGTCCACCCCTACGCCGTCTACCCCCAGAAGCTCCCCCTGCTCCGCATGACGGACCGCCCCATCCAGCTGGAAACCCCCCGCCACTACTTCCGCACCGTCTTCACCCCCAACGAGGCCTTCTACGTGCGCTACCACCTGGACGAGATCCCCAACGAAATAGACCTCTCCACGTGGCGCCTAAAGCTTGAGGGCAACTTTGAGCGGCCCGTGGAGCTTTCGCTGGAGGACCTCATCCGCAAGTTCAAGCCCGTCTCCATCGCTGCCGTGAACCAGTGCTCGGGCAACTCCAGAAGCCGCTTCCAGCCCCGGGTCCCGGGCGGCCAGTGGGGCAACGGGGCCATGGGCAACGCCCTCTGGACCGGGGTACGGCTCAAAGACCTCCTGGACTACGCCGGGGTGAAGCCGGGCACGGTGCAGATCCAGTTTGAGGGGCTGGAGCGGGGCAAGGGGCCGGAAAACCTGGGCTCGGGCCGCTTCCTGAAGTCCTTGGACCTGGACGACCCGGTCATAGAGGAGGTCATCCTGGCCTACCTCATGAACGGGGAGCCCCTTCCCATGCTGAACGGCTTCCCCCTGAGGCTCGTGGTGCCCGGGAAGTTCGCCACCTACTGGCTCAAGCACGTGACCTGGATCCGGGCCCTCACCGAGGAGGACAAGAACTTCTGGATGGCCTCCGCCTACCGGGTCCCCGACACCCCCAACGGCTCCACCACCCCCGAGGACGTGGCGGCGGGCCGGGTCAAGACCGTGTCCATCGGTCACTTCAAGATGCCGGTGCGCTCTTTCATCATTGATCCCGACGGCTCCTACCCCCTCATCGCCGGGCTTCCCGCCAAGATCCGGGGCATCGCCTTCAGCGGCCACGGTAAGGTGGTGAAGGTGGAGGTCTCCACCGACGGCGGCCAGACGTGGCACCAGGCCTTCCTGGGCCCGGACTACGGCAAGTACTCCTTCCGCACCTACGAGTTCACCTGGCGGCCCGAGCGCCCCGGCACCTACGTCCTGGCGGTGCGGGCCACGGACGAGAAGGGGAACGTGCAGCCGGACACCGGGGTTTGGAACCCTGGCGGATACCTTTGGAACAAGATTGAGCGCCAGGAAGTGGTGGTCCTGGCCGCGAAGTAAGGAGGTTGAGCGATGAAGCGTCGTTGGCTGACCCTCACGGCCCTGCTGGCCCTCGGCTTAGGCGTGGCGCAGATCCCGGGGGTGGTCCAGGGGAACTACACGGGCGGCACCCTCGGCACCATCACCCAGCCCGCCCCGGCCCAGCCCAGCGAGGGCAGCGTCTACCGGGTCGGGGCTTGGCCCCTTTACACCGCCGAGCTTCCCGACGGCCCTGGCAAGGAGCTCGTCCTCTCCTACTGCCAGGTGTGCCACAGCGTGACCTACATTCCCATGCAGCCTCCCCTTCCCGCCGCCACCTGGGAGGCCGAGGTCACCAAGATGATCAAGACCTACGGGGCCCAGATCCCCGAGGACGCGGCCAAGCAGATCGTCGCCTACCTGCAGGCCCACTTCACGCCTGAGACCCGCAAGGAATGAACCGGGTTCTCTCCCTCCACCTGGGCACGGGGCCGGGGCTACCCAAGGCCCAGGTGGAGGAGCTTATCCTCGTGGCGGGCTTCGGGGCCCAAGGGGACCGGCACGCTGGGAAGGACCCCGACCGGGCGGTGTTGGTGGCGGGGCTTCCCGCCTACGAGAAGGCCCAGAAGGCGGGGATAGAGCTCCCCTTCGGGGCCCTGGGGGAGAACCTCCTCCTGGACCTGGACCCCCACGCCCTGCCCCCAGGGGCGAGGCTTCGGGTGGGGGAGGCCCTTCTTCAGCTTTCCCACGTCTGCACCGTGTGCAAGAGCCTCTCCCAGTTTGACCTCCGCCTGCCCAAGCTCCTCTACGGGGGGCGGGGGGTGTACGCCCGGGTCCTTCAGGGCGGGGCGGTGCGGGTGGGGGACCCGGTCCTCGTCCTCGCCCCAGCCGGATAAAGAAGAAGGGAAAACCTCCCCGGGGAGGCTTCCCCGGGGGGCGTCCTTTGGGGCTACACCCCCACGAGCCCCGGCACCCGGTAGGCGAAGTAGGCGGGGCGCTCCCCCTTGGGCTCGTTCAGGACCTCAATCCGCCCTTCCAGGCCCGCCTCCACCGCCTTGAGCTCCTTCAGGTAGTCCATGAAGCTCTCGGCGTCCGAGAAGCCCGTGTCCACCCGGTAGCCCTGGGCCTCCTTGAGGACGGCGAAGCCGTCCCCCCCGTTGGCGATGAAGTTGTTCACCACCACGCGGTAGGTGGCCTCGAGGTCCAAGGGCACGTACCCCTTCTCCGTCCTCACCTCCACCCGCACCACCCGGCTCCCCGCAGGGCGGGCGAGGTCAAAGGCGTAGCGCAGGCCCGAAACTTGGAGGAAGCGGCCCGCCTGGTTCTCCCACTGGGAGACCCCGTTCTCCAGGGCGGCCAGGACCTCCTTGCCCTTGAGGTCCATCACCACCAGGGTGTTCCCGAAGGGCAGGACCTCGTAGACCTTGCCCACGGTGATGGGGCCCTTGGGGATGGAGGCCCGGATGCCCCCGCCGTTTTGCAGGGCGATTTGGGTGCCGGCGCTCTTGGTCTTCCAGAGCATGCCGTCGGCGATGAGGTTCCCCAGGTTGCTCTCCCGCCTCCGCACCACGGCCCGCTCCCCCACCAGGTCCACCTTGGCCTCGGCGATCACCTGGCTCATGAGGGCCATCACCGGCTGGGCGTAGGCCAGGAGGGCCTCCTTGGCGAAGAAGTCCTCGGGAGCGGCCTCGGGGGTCATGAGGAGGGCCTCCCCCTTGTAGGCGAGAAGCTCCCCCTTGGCCCCGAAGGTGACCTCCAAAAGGCCCACCACCTTCCCCCACTCCCAGGCCTGCACCACCAGGACGTCCTTCCCCTCGGGGTTCTTGACCACCGTGGGGTAGGGCCCGGCGGGAGCGAGCTCTTTGTGGGGGAAGCTCCCCAAGAGGGTGTGGGAGTGGCCCCCCACGATCACCTGGGCCCCCACGAGCCTCCGGGCGAGCTTCAGGTCCTCGGCGTAGCCCAGGTGGGAGAGGACCACGATCTTGTTCACCCCCTTGGCGAGGAGCTCGTAGACCGCCTTCTGGGCGCTCTCATAGGGGTCCAGGAAGGCCACGGTGGGCCCAGGGTTGGCGATCTCCTTGGTGTCGGGGGTGGTGAGGCCGATGACCCCGACCCGCTCCCCGCCCACCTCCACCACGGCGTAGGGGGCGAAGAGGCCCTTCAGGCGAGGCTCCTGGCTTGCGTCCACGTTGGCCGAGACCACCTTGAACCTCGCCCCCTTGAGGAAGTCCGCCAAAGGCCCTGGGCCCAGGTCAAACTCGTGGTTCCCCAGGGCCATGACCCGGTAGAGGGCCCGGTGCATGAAGTAGCGGTCCGCCAGGCCCCGGTACTGGTTGAAGTAGAGGGTGCCCTGGAAGACGTCCCCCGCGTCCAGGAAGAGGAGGTTCCGCCTCGAGGCCCTAAGCCGGTCAAAGAGGGCGATCCGGCGGGCCACGCCTCCCACCGGGGTCTTCTTGCCGGAGAGGGTGAGCTCCACGGGCTCCAGGTGGGCGTGGGTGTCGTTGGTGTGGACCAGGGTCAGGGTGAAGCCTCCCTGGGCCAGGGCCCGGCCGAGCCCGGCCAGACCCCCCAGGGCCATACCCGCCTTCAATACCTCCCGCCGTTTCATGTCCGCCTCACCTCCGCGACCAGTTTACCCTCAGACCTTCAGGGCGGCGTCAAGAGGGCCGCATGACTATTCGTTCCGGCGTATTTGGCTTGGCGTGTGGCTATCCCTTGACACTAAGCACATTTTGCTTGTACACTCGGCGGCAAGATCCGGGCTAAAGCTCGGCTTTAGCCCGATCGGTCGCGCAAGGAGGCGAAAATGGGGCACACCAAGGCCGAGATCTTAAAGGCGCTCAAGGGGGAAAAGGTCAAGTTCTTGCGGCTCCAGATCACCGACATCCTGGGCGTGGTCAAGAACGTGGAGGTGCCGGAATCCCAGTTTGAGAAGGCCCTGGACGGGGAGATCATGTTTGACGGCTCCTCCATTGAGGGCTTCACCCGCATCGAGGAGTCGGACATGCTCCTAAGGCCGGACTACAACACCTTCGTCGTCCTCCCCGACCTGGTGGAGGATTCCGCCCGGGGGCGGGTGGCGCGGCTCATCTGCGACGTCCACTACCCCGACGGCCGCCCCTTTGAGGGGGACCCCCGCCACGTCCTCAAGCGCCAGATAGAGCGTCTGAAGAAGCTCGGGTTTGACAACCTGTACGCCGGTCCCGAACCCGAGTTCTTCCTCTTCCTCAGGACCCCGGAGGGCCTCCCCACCACCGAGACCCACGACCGGGCGGGCTACTTTGACCTGGCCCCCATCGATAAGGGCGAGGAGGCCCGCCGGGACATGGTGAACGCCCTGGTGGCCATGGGCTTTGAGATCGAGGCCGCCCACCACGAGGTGGCCCCAGGCCAGCACGAGATTGACTTCAAGTACGCCGACGCCCTCACCACCGCCGACAACATCGCCACCTTCAAGTGGGTGGTGAAGCGGATCGCCCTCAACCACGGCCTCCACGCCACCTTCCTGCCCAAGCCCATGCGCGGCATCAACGGAAGCGGCATGCACACCCACCTCTCCCTCTTCAAGGGCGGGGAGAACGCCTTCTATGACCCCAAGGCCGAGTACCAGCTCTCCCAGACGGCCCTCCACTTCATCGCCGGGCTCTTGGCGCACGCCGAGGGCATGGTGGCCATCACCAACCCCCTGGTGAACTCCTATAAGCGCCTCACCCCCGGCTACGAGGCCCCCACCAACATCGCCTGGTCCGCCTCCAACCGCTCCGCCATGATCCGCATCCCGGCGCGGCGGGGCGTGGGCACACGGGCCGAGCTCCGGATGCCCGACCCCTCGGCCAACCCCTACCTGGCCCTGGCGGTCATGGCCGCCGCGGGCCTGGACGGCATAGAGCGGAAGCTCCTCCCCCCGCCCCCCATCCAGCGGAACATCTACCAGATGAGCGTGCGGGAAAGGCGGAAGCACAAGATCCGGGAGCTTCCCGGGACCCTCAGGGAGGCCCTCGAGGCCCTCAAGAAAGACCCCGTGATCCGGGAAGCCCTGGGGGAGCACGTCTACACCCACTTCCTCCAGGCCAAGCAGATGGAGTGGGACGACTACCGGGTCACGGTTCACCAGTGGGAGCTGGACCAGTACCTGGCCACATACTGACCCCGGGTATCCGGCCCCCCGCCTTGCCCCGGGCGGGGGGTGACCCTTGGGTCAGGAATAAACTTACAGCGGGGCATTGACAAACCCACCTACCCCCCCCTTAGAATAGGGCCGCAACGCGAGCGCGTGCTTAAGGAGGTCGGTATGAGGAAAATCGGGCTTCTGGTAGCAGGTGCGGTTGCCTTGGGCATGGCCTTGGGGCAGGCCAACGTGATCAAGATCGCCACCCAGTCCCCCCTCTCCGGCCCCCAGGCCGCCTTGGGCGAGCAGATCAAGCTGGGGGCGGAGCTGGCCATCGAGGAGACCAAGGCCCGGTTCAAGGCCCTAGGCTTTGACCTGGTCCTGGTGCCCTACGACGACCAGGCCAACCCCGACGTGGGCGTGGCCAACGCCAACCGCATCATCAACGACCCCGACATCCTGGGCGTGGTGGGCCACCTGAACTCCGGCGTGGCCATCCCCTCCAGCGAGGTCTACGCCCGGGTGGGGCTGGTCATGGTCTCCCCCGCCAACACCAACCCCCGGGTCACGGACCGCGGGCTTCCCAACGTGAACCGCATCTGCGGGCGCGACGACGTGCAGGGGCCCGTGGGGGCGGAGTACGCCTTCAACAACCTCAAGGTGCGGAACGTCTTCGTCATCCACGACAAGACCGCCTACGGCCAGGGGCTGGCGGAGGAGTTCAAGAAGCGCCTCGAGGCCCTGGGCGGTAAGGCGGTGGCCTTCGTGGGCACCGAGGAGCAGTCCAACTTCACCCCCATCATCAACCAGATCCGGGGGGCGAGGCCCGTTCCCGAGCTCGTCTACTTCGGGGGCATCTACAGCCAGATCGGGCCCTTCGTGAAGCAGCTCCGCGAGCGCGGCGTGAAGGTCCGCCTCATGGGCGGCGACGGCCTGGACGCCAGCGAGTTCGTGCGCCTGGCGGGCAAGGAGAGCGCCGCCGGCACCTTCTACACCACGGTGGCGGGCCCTGTCTCCGCCTTCCCCAAGGCCAAGGCCGTGGCCGAGCGCTTCAAGCGGAAGTACGGCAAGGACATGGAGGGCTTCGGCATCTACGCCTACGACTCCGCCAACGTGATCTTGATGGCCCTGGAAAACGCCATCAAGGCCGCCGGGGGCAAGAAGCCCACCCGGGAGCAGGTGAGCCAGGAGGTCCGCAAGGTCAAGATGGAGGGCCTCACTGGCACCATCGAGTTTGACGACAAGGGGGACAACAAGAAGGCCAAGTACTTCGTCATGCAGGTGGCCGCGAGCGGCAACTGGGCCGACAACAAGCTCATCCGCGTGATTGAGATGGCGGCCCCCAAGTAAACTCGAGGGGACGCCTGGAGGGGGTGGCCTCCCGGCCACCCCCTTGGCCCGAAGAAAGGAGGTCCCTTGCTAGAGCAGATCCTCTCCATCCTGCCCCAGGTGATCTTCGACGGCCTGGTGCTGGGGTTCGTCTACGCCATGGTGGCCCTGGGGTACACCATGGTCTACGGGGTGCTGGAGCTCATCAACTTCGCCCACTCCGAGATCTTCATGATCGGGGCCGTGGTGGGGGTGGAGGTCTTCCGCTACCTGGCCCCAAAGGTGCCAAACGGCTTCCTCCTCCTCCTCATCGCCCTCCTCCTGGGCGGGGCCCTGGCCGGGGGAACGGCCATCCTGGTGGAGCGCTTCGCCTACCGCCCCTTGAGGAAGCGGGGTACCACCAACCGCCTGGTCCCCCTCATCACCGCCATCGGGGTCTCCTTCATCCTCCAGGACCTGGTGCGCCTCATCGAGGGCCTCTGGCACAACGAGTTCTTCCTGCGCATGCGCACCGTGGAGGACCTCGAGGGCTCCTTTGACCTCTTCGGTGGGGCCATCTTCATCCAGACCAAATCCCTCATCCTCATCGGGGTCTCCATGGCCATGCTGGTGGGTCTCACCTACCTGGTGAACCGCACCAAGCTCGGGGTAGCTATCCGCGCCGTGGCCCAGGACCTTTCCACCGCCAGCCTCATGGGCATTGACCCCGACCGCATCATCTCCCGCACCTTCCTCATCGGCGGGTCTTTGGGCGGGGTGGCCGGGGTGCTCTTCGCCCTGCAGTACACCACGGTGAACGCCTACGTGGGCTTCCTGCCGGGCATCAAGGCCTTCACCGCCGCGGTCTTGGGCGGTATCGGCAACATCCCCGGAGCCATGCTGGGGGGCTTGGTGCTCGGCCAGCTGGAAAACTTCTTCGGCACCTACCTGCCCATCCTGACGAACGGCAACTTCGGCACCGAGTACAAGGACGTGGTGGCCTTCCTCATCCTTATCTTCATCCTCCTCTTGCGGCCCCAGGGCCTCCTGGGGCAGGTGGTCAAGGAGAAGGTATGAACGCCCTCGCCCTCGCCCTAAGCCTGGGCTACCTGGCCCTCGCCTTCTTCACCCCAGGAGCCTTGAGCAACTTTTTCGGCCTAGGCGCCCTCCTCTACACCGCCTTCGCCCGCCTTACCCCGAACGCCCGCGCCCTAAACCTTGCCCTCCTCACCCTGGCCTTTACCCTGGGTCTCCAGCGCTCCGGCAACACCCTGGGCCTCATCGGCCTGGTGGGTGTCCTGGTGGCCCTGACCACCCTGCCCAGGATCCCCACCTGGATCCGGGTCCTGCTGGGCCTGGCCATCCTCCTTCTTTCTGTCCCCGTCGCGGGTTTCGCCAACACCTTCGTCTTTGAGCTGGGCATCCAGATCGGCATCTACGCCGCCATGGCCCTGGGCCTCAACGTGGTGGTGGGGATGGCAGGGCTTCTGGACCTGGGCTACGCCGCCTTCTTCGCCGTGGGGGCCTACACCTGGGCCATCTTCGGCTCGGAACAGGCCAGGAACTTCATGAGGGGCAACTTCCCCCTGCCCGGGGAGTACATGTACCTCTTCATGGGGATCGCCATCGTCACCACCGCCCTCACCGGCCTTCTCATCGGCCTGCCCGCCCTGCGCTTAAGGGGGGACTACCTGGCCATCGTCACCCTGGGCCTTGGGGAAGTGGTGCGCATCCTGGCCAACAACCTGGACCACCCCATCAACTTCACCAACGGACCCCAAGGCATCACCCCCGTCGTGCGCCCCCCTATAGGCTGGTTCCGCAACCTCATGGCCCATCTGGGCGTGCGCCTGGATCAGACCACGGACTACCAGCTCTTCTTCTACCTCCTGGTCCTCCTCATGATCGGCCTGGTGGTCCTGGTAAACGTCAACCTCGCCAACTCCCGCTTCGGCCGCGCCTGGGTGGCCATCCGGGAGGACGAAACCGCCGCCCGCTCCATGGGGATTCCCCTCCTCCCCACCAAGCTCCTGGCCTTCATGACCGGGGCGGCCTTCTCGGGGGTCATGGGGGTGATCTACGCCGCCCAGCGCACCTTCGTCTCCCCAGAGTCCTTCACCCTCTTGGCCTCCATCACCATCCTGGCCATGGTCATCCTGGGGGGGATGGGCTCCATCCCCGGAGCCATCCTGGGGGCGGCGGCCCTCACCATCCTCAACCTGGACGTCCTCAAGACCTTCAGCGAGTTCGTGCGCACCAGCTTCCCCCAGATCCCAAGCCAAGTGGACCCCGCCAAGTACGAGAGGCTGGTCTTCGGGCTTATCCTGGTGCTCATGATGATCTTCCGCCCGGAAGGGCTGATCCCTGAGAGGCGCCATCGGGCGGAGATGGAGGAAGCATGAAGGCCCTCGAGGTCCATGGCGTCACCAAGCGCTTCGGCGGCCTGGTGGCCGTGAATCAGGTGAGCCTTTCCGTGAACCAGGGGGAGATCTTCTCGGTCATCGGCCCCAACGGGGCGGGCAAGACCACCTTCTTCAACCTCCTTACCGGGATCTACGCCCCCGACGAAGGCCGGATCCTCTTTTTCGGCAAGGACATCACCGGCTTCCCCCCCGACCGCGTGGCCAAGGAGGGGGTGGGACGCACCTTCCAGAACATCCGCCTCTTCGGGGCCATGACCGCCCTGGAAAACCTCCTGGTGGGGATGCACGTTCACATCCGCGTGCCCTACTTCCACGCGGTCTTCCGCACCGCCCTCGCCCGGAGGGAGGAGAGGCGGGCACGGGAGGAGGCGGAAAGGCTCCTCGCCTACGTGGGGCTTCTCCACCGGAAGGACGAGCTGGCCAAGAACCTCCCCTACGGGGAGCAGCGCAAGCTGGAGATCGCCCGGGCCCTGGCGCTCAGGCCCAAGCTCCTTCTCCTGGACGAACCCGCCGCCGGGATGAACCCAAAGGAGACGGAAGCGCTCCAGGAGTTTATCCAGAAGCTCCGGGAAGAGCTTGGCATCACCATCGTCCTCATTGAGCACGACATGCGCCTCGTGATGCGCATCTCCGACCGCATCGCCGTCTTGGAGTACGGGTCCAAGATCGCCGAGGGCACCCCCGAGGAGGTGCGGAGAAACCCCCGGGTCATCGAAGCCTACCTGGGCAAGGGGGCGGCGGGGGGTGCGGCATGAGCCTTTTGGAGCTCAGGGACGTCCACACCTACTACGGGCACATCCACGCCCTAAAGGGCATCTCCCTCCGGGTAGAGGAGGGGGAGATCGTCACCCTCATCGGTTCCAACGGAGCGGGCAAAAGCACCACCTTGCGCACCATCAGCGGCCTGGTGAGGCCAAGACAAGGCGAGGTCCTCTTCCAGGGTAAGCCTATCCACCGCCTCCCCGCCCACGAGATCGTGGCCTTAGGGGTGGGGCACGTGCCCGAGGGGCGGAAGATCTTCCCCCGCCTCACCGTGGAGGAGAACCTGGAGATCGGGGCCTACCTGGAGAAGGACCGCAAGGTGGTGGAGGCGCGCAAGGAAGAGGTCTATAGCCTCTTCCCCCGCCTCTACGAGCGCCGCCAGCAGAAGGGGGGTACCCTCTCGGGAGGCGAGCAGCAGATGCTGGCCATCGGCCGGACCCTGATGCAAAACCCCCGCATCCTCCTCATGGACGAGCCCTCCATGGGCCTCGCCCCGGTGCTGGTGGACTTCATCTTTGAGATCATCCAAAAGCTCAACCGGGAAGGGCGCACCATCCTCCTGGTGGAGCAAAACGCCCGTCTGGCCCTCCAGATCGCCCACCGGGGCTACGTCCTCGCCACGGGGGAGATCACCCTCTCGGGCCCCGCCAAGGAGCTGGCCCAGAACCCCGAGGTGCAGAAGGCCTACCTGGGGGAAGGCTAGACCCCACCTCCGCTTGCGCCCCCTGCCGGGGGCGCCTTATACTTCGCCTGTACCCAAAGGGGCACGCCCCGGAAAGGAGCGGGTATGAAGAAACTCCTCATAGGCGCCCTGGTTGCGATGAGCCTCGGAGCGGCCCAGAAGACCCTGGTCTTCGGGGCCAACGGGGAGCCGGTGAGCCTCGAGCCCGGCAACATCACCGACGGCATCTCCATCTACGTCCAGCGCCAGATCTACGACACCCTGGTGGACTTCAAGCCGGGGAGCACCGAGGTCACGGCCGGCCTAGCCACCAGCTGGTTCAGCAGCCAAGACGGCAAGGTCTGGACCTTCCGCCTGCGCCAGGGGGTGAAGTTCCAAGACGGCACCGAGCTCACCGCCGAGGCGGTGAAGTTCAACGTGGAGCGCTGGTGGGACCCCAAGAACCCCACCCGCATTGACGCCGCCGCCCGCTACGAGATCTGGCCCGAGCTTTTCGGCGGTTTCAAGGGCGAGGAGGGCTCCTTACTGAAGGAAATCCAGGTGGTAGACAAGTACACCATCCGCTTTGTCCTCACCCAGCCCTTCCCCGCCTTCCCCGCCGCCATCGGCTCGGGCTACTTCGGCATCGCAAGCCCAAGCGCCATAAGGAAGGACGGGGCCAAGTACGGCTCTCCCACGGGAAGCGCCGTGGGCACCGGGCCCTTCCGGCTGGTAGAGTGGCGGCCTGGGGAGCAGATCGTCCTGGAGAGGAACCCCACCTACTGGAAGGCGGGCCTCCCCAAGATGGACCGGGTGGTCATCAAGGTCATCAAGGACCCCGCCGCCCGCCTGGCGGCCCTCAAGGCCGGGACCATTGACTTCACCACCGACATCCCCCCCGCCAACCTCAAGGACCTCGAGGCCGACCCGAACCTCCAGGCGGTCTTCCGCCCCTCCTTCAACGTGGGCTACCTGGCCCTAAACCCCGCCTACAAGCCCCTCTCCGACCCCAGGGTGCGCCAGGCCATCGCCATGGCGGTCAACAAGAAGGCCATCGTCCAGGCCTTCTGGGGGAAGCTGGGCCTGACGGACGGCCACTTCACCCCCCCTTCCATGAAGGCCTTCCAGTCGCCCAAGGTGACGGACTACGAGTACAACCCCCAGAAGGCCAAGGCCCTCCTGGCGGAGGCGGGGTACCCGAACGGGTTTGACCTGGAGCTCTGGTACATGCCCGTCTCCCGGCCCTACTTCCCCACCCCCAAGGAGATCGCCGAGGCCATGGCCGCCGACCTCTCCGCCCTCGGCATCCGGGTGAAGCTCCAGACCAAGGACTGGGCCAGCTACCTGGCGGACCGGAAGAAGGCCCCCGGTTTCCAGGCCTACATGCTGGGCTGGACCGGGGACTACGGCGACCCTCAGAACTTCTACGACCCCCACTTCGCCTGCCCCATCGCCGACCTCTTTGACGGCGCCGGCAAGCCCCTTTGTGTGAAGGAGCTCGGGGACCTCCTCGCCAAGGCGGCCACCACGCCAGGCCTCGAGGAGCGCAAGCGGCTTTACCAGCAGGCCGACGAGCTCACCTTCAACCTCGCCCTCCGCATCCCCATCGTCCACTCCCAGCCCCTCCTCGCCAAGCGGAAGAACGTGACCGGCTGGACCCCGAGCCCCCTGGGCTCCGAGTCCTTTGAGACGGTGGAGAAGCGCTAGGCCCTTTGGTCCCGGACCCCCCTAGGGGGGGTCCGGGCTTCTTGCGGAAACATGGGAAGCTACGTTTTGAGACGGCTTTTGGGACTGGTCCCGGTCCTCTTCGGGATCAGCTTCCTGGTCTTCCTTTTTCTCAAGCTCATTCCCGGGGACCCCGCCCAGGCCATCCTGGGCGAGCGGGGCAGCCCGGAACAGCTCCAGGCGCTACGGGAAAAGCTCGGGCTAAACCGCCCCCTCCACGTGCAGTACCTCACCTTCCTCAGGAACGTGCTGACCGGGGACCTAGGGGTGAGCGCCGTCTCCACCATTCCCGTGGGCGAGGAGCTGAAGCGCCGCTGGCCTGCCACCTTTGAGCTGGCCCTGGCCGCCACCGCCCTCGCCGTCCTCCTGGGAATCCCCATCGGCATCCTCGCCGCCGTGCGGCGGAACACCCTATGGGACACCCTCTCCATGTCCTTCTCCCTGGTGGGGGTGTCCATGCCCGTCTTCTGGCTCGGCCTCCTCCTCGTCTATCTCTTCGCCGTGAACCTCCACTGGTTGCCCACGGGAGGCCGGCTCTCCACCGACCTCGCCCTGAACTTCCGCCCCCTCACGGGCTTCCTCCTCCTGGACGGCCTTCTCGCGGGGAAGCCCCACGTGACCTGGGACGCCCTGCGGCACCTCGTCCTCCCCGCCGTCACCCTGGGCACCATCCCCCTGGCCATCATCACCCGCATCACCCGGAGCGCCATGCTGGAGGTCCTCTCCCAGGACTACGTGCGCACCGCCCGGGCCAAGGGCCTCTCCGAGCGCCAGGTGATCCTCAAGCACGCCCTGAAGAACGCCCTCCTGCCGGTGGTGACCATCGTGGGCCTCCAGTTCGGCACCCTCCTCGGCGGGGCCATCCTGACCGAGACCATCTTCTCCTGGCCCGGCATCGGCTCCTACATCTACGAGGGGATCCTGAACCGGGACTACCCCGTGGTCCAGGCCGGGGTACTGGTGGTGGCCACGAGTTTCGTCCTCATCAACCTCCTGGTGGACCTCTCCTACGCCCTTCTGGACCCCCGCATCCAGTACAGGTAAGCCATGGAAAGCCCTACCCATCAAGCCCTCAAGCGGTTCCTCAAGTCGCCCTCGGGCAAGGTGGGCCTGGCCCTCACCCTGGCCCTGGTCCTCCTCGCCCTCTTCATCCCGGTGCTCAAGCCCTACGACCCCACCACGGACCGCGACTACCTCAACCGCCTCAAGCCCCCCTCCCTGGAACACCCCTTTGGCACGGACCACCTGGGGCGGGACATCTTCACCCGGGTCCTTCATGGAAGCCGCATCTCCCTCCAGGTGGGGGTCCTCTCCGTGGGGATCGGCCTCGTGGCGGGCACCCTCTTGGGCCTCATCGCCGGCTTCTTCCGAGGGCGGACGGAGGTGGCCATCGGCTGGCTCGCCGACCTTCTCCTCGCCTTTCCCGGAACCCTCCTCGCCATCGCCATCGTGGCCGTGGCCGGGCCGAGCCTGCAAAACGCCATGATCGCCATCGGCGTGGTGCAGATCCCTGTCTACATCCGCCTCGCCCGGTCCATGGTTCTCTCCTTGAGGGAGCAGGACTTCGTCCAGGCGGCCGTGGCCCTGGGGGCGGGGAACGGCCGGATCCTCTTCAAGCACATCCTCCCGGGCACCCTCCCTCCCCTCGTGGTCCAGGCCACCCTGTCCATCGGGACGGCCACCCTCGAGGCCGCCGCCTTGGGCTTCCTCGGCCTCGGCGCCCAGCCCCCCGCCCCCGAGTGGGGGGCCATGATCGCCGACAGCTTCAAGGGGGGCTACGCCATGAACGCCCCCTGGACCATGATCTTCCCGGGGCTTTTCATCATGATCACCGTGCTGGCCTTCAACCTCCTGGGGGACGGCCTCCGGGACGCCTTGGACCCGAGGAGCCGCTAAGTTACGCCGGGCCTCCCCACGACCTCCGTCCGGCCAGCGCACACTTAAAGGGAACCTCAACGGAAGGCGGGGGGCGAAGGGGTATCATGGGGCCATGAGGAAAGGCCTTCTCGCGGCACTCCTCCTTCTTCTTTCTGCCTGCCAGGTACTGGAAGGCTCGGGCTACCGGGTGGCCGAGGCCCAGCTCCTCTTCCCCGAGGCCACGGAGCGCTGGACCTACTTCTACGGGGAGCCCAGGGAGGTGCGGCTCTCCGAGAGGACCCTCCGGCTGGAAAGGCCCCAGGGGGAGAGCCTTTGGGCCGTACCTGGGGCCCTCTGGGTAGGGGATAGCCCGGTGCTCCGGGAGGTGGGCCCCGCCCTCCGCCCCCCGGCCGAGGCGGTGCGGGGAATCTCGGGAAGCCTCCTGGAGGTGCGTACCCAGGCCGCCCTCCGCTCCACCTGGCTCTTTGACGGGGCGGGCTGGGTGCGGCTCACCGGGGGCATGAAGGAGGGGGAAAGGCGTGTGGTCTCCCAGCCCGCCGAGTACCGCACCCCCGAGCTCTACGCCTTCACCGAGGCCGAAACCCGGGTCCTCCTGCGGGAGGTGCTGGCCCGGCGGGGGGGCAGGCAGGTGGTGCTCTTTGAGCTCGCCGAACCGGTCCTGCGGCCCCTCAGCCTGGACCCCGCCCCCGACGCCTACCGGGCGGGGGCCCTCCTCGTGCAGTACGGCCTTAAAGTGGAGCTGGTGAGCCCGCCTGCTCCCCTCTACCGGGTCCTGGACCGGGGCGTGAACGCCGCCTACCAGGAGGAGGCCCCCAGGGCCTTCCTGGCCAACGACCCCAGCCGCTTCGCCGAGGTCTGGGGGCTCGTGGCGGGCAACCGCCTCCCCCGCCCCCCCACCCCCGCGGTGGACTTCCGCACCCGGAGCGTGGCCGCCTTCTTCTGGGGCCTGAAGCCCACGGGGGGGTACGGCCTCGAGGTGGCCGGGGTCACCTACGCCGGGGAGGCCGCCCGGGTGGTCCTCTCCCTCACCTCTCCCAGGCCTGGGGCCATCGTCACCCAGGCCCTCACCAGCCCCTACGTGGTGCTGGAGCTACAGAAGGTCCGCCGGGTGGTCTTCGCCGACCCCTCGGGCCGGGTCCTGGCCGAGGACCGCGAGTAGCCGCCCCACCAGGTACAAGGAGCCCGCGGCGAGCACCGGGGCCCCGTCCTCTCGGGCCCGCGCCAGGGCCTCCTCCAGGGCCTCCCGGGGGTCCTCAAAGAAGGGGGTCCCAAGCTCCGGCCCCAAGGCCCCCTCCCCCGCCCGGGCGTAGCGGACGCTCCTCGCCTTGGGAAGGAGGTGGGCGAGAATACCCCCCACGTCCTTCCGGGGAAAGGCGCCAAAGAGGAGGTGGTAGGCGGAAAACTCCCGGGCCAGGGCCTCGGCCGCCGGGGGGTTGTGGGCCCCGTCCAGGTAGACCTCCACCCCCTCCACCAAAAAGCGCTCCATCCGCCCCGGGTGCCGCGCTTCCAAAAGCCCCCGGGCGATGGCCTCCTCGGGGAAGCCGAGAAGCCGCAGGGCGGCGGCGGCGAGGCGGGCGTTTTCCTCCTGGTAGGCCCCCTTGAGGCCGGGCGGGGCGGGGAGGGCGAAGAGGGGGTCCTCGGGGTCCAGGACGAAAAGGGGCGCCCCCCGCTCCTCCGCCACCCTTCGGGCCACCTTTAGGCCCACCCCCCTCGCCCCCGTGACCACCGGGACCCCTTCCCGGAAGGCCCCGGCCTTCTCCCGGGCCACGGCCTCGAGGCTCCCCCCCAGGGCCTCCAGGTGGTCCTCCCCCACGTTGGTGAGCACGGTGAGGACCACGCGGGGAAGGGCGTTGGTGGCGTCCTTCTCCCCCCCCACCCCGGCCTCCACCGCGGCCAGGGCCACCCCCCTCTCCCGGAAGTGGAGGAAGGCAAGGGCAGTGGCCAGGTCAAAGAAACCCGGGGGCTCCTCCCAGGCCTCCCCCTTGGCCCACGCCACGAAGGCCACCACCCTTTCCTCGGGCACCAGGCCCAGGTGGGTGCGGATCCTCTCCCGGAAGTCCACGAGGTGAGGGCTGGTGTAGGCCCCGTAGGCGAGGCCCCGGGCGCGGAAGGCGGCCTCGAGGTAGGCCACCACGCTCCCCTTGCCGTTGGTGCCGAGGACGTGCACCGCCGGGAAGGCCCCCTCGGGGTGGCCCAGGCGGGCGAGGAGGGCCCGCACCCGGCCCGTGCCCCGCTCCCCCGTGCGCCTTTGGGCGAAGAGCCACTCCAGGGCCTCCCGGTAGGTCATGGCCTACTCCGCGTACTGCAGGCGGTAGAGGGTGGCGTAGTACCCTCCCTTCGCCAAGAGGGCCTCGTGGGTCCCCTCCTCCAAAAGCCTCCCCTTGCGGAAGACCAGGATGCGGTCCACCCGGCGGATGGTGGAGAGGCGGTGGGCGATGAGGATGGAGGTCCTGCCCTCCATGGCCCGGTAGAGGGCCTGTTGCAGCCGGGCCTCGGTCTCGGAGTCCACGTTGGCCGTGGCCTCGTCCAGGATGAGGAGGATGTCGGGGCTCATGAGGAGGGCCCGCACCAGGGCGAGAAGCTGCTTCTCCCCCGTGGAAAGCCCCGCCCCCCTCTCCCCAAGGAGGGTGCGGTACCCCTGGGGCAGGCGCAGGATGGCCTCGTGGACCCCCAAAAACCTCGCCACCTCCACCACCTTCTCCTCGGGGATGGAGGGGTCAAAGAGGCGCAGGTTGTCCAAGACGGTGCCGGAGAAGAGGAAGGGGTCCTGGAGGACGATGCCGATGTGGCGGCGAAGGTCCTCCTGGCGGTAGTTCCGCACGTCCTCCCCGTCTATGCGCACCTCGCCCCGCTGGGGGTCGTAGAAGCGGGCGATGAGGCTCACCACGCTGGTCTTCCCCGCCCCCGTGGCCCCCACCAGGGCCACCTTCTCCCCCGGGCGGATGCGGAAGGAAACCCCCCTTAGGACCCAGTCCTTCTCCGTGGGCTCCACCCCCTTGGGGGTGTAGGCCAGCCAGACGTCCCGGAACTCCACCTCCCCGAGGAAGCGCAGGATGGGCTTGGGGTTCTCCGGGTCCTTGAGCTCCTCCTCCGTGTCCAAGACGCCGAAGATGCGCTCGGCGCTGGCCATGGCCCCCTGGAAGAGGTTGAACTTGTCCGAGAGGTCCTGGAGGGGCTGGAAGAGCTGGCGGGTGTAGTCCACGAAGGCCACCAGAAGCCCCAAGGAGGCCGCCCCCCGCACCACCTGGCCGCCCCCCACGTAGATGAGGCTGGCCACGGCAAGATCGCCGAGGAAGCCCACCACGGGGAAGAAGAGGGCGAACCAGCGCACGATCTCCACCCAGGCCCAAAGGAGGTCCCGGCTTAAGCGGTCCAGCTTCTCCTCCCGCTCCTTCTCCTTCACGAAGAGCTTTATGGTCTCCACCCCGGAGAGGTTTTCCTGGAGGGCGGCGTTCAGGCGGGCAAGCCTAAGGCGCATCTCCCGGTAGGCGGCGCGCATCCCCTGCCGCACCCAGGCGGTGACCCAGAGGAGGACGGGGACCACCAGGAGGACCACCAGGGTGAGCCTGGGGCTTAAGGTCAGCATGAAGGCGAGGAGGCCAAAGAGGGTGAAGAGGTCGGCGACGACCCCCACGAGCCCTCCCGTAATGAACTGGTTGATGGCGTCCACGTCGGAGGTGATGCGGGTCATGAGGCGGCCCACGGGGTTTTTGTCGTAGAAGCCCGGGTGGAGGCGCATGAACTTGGCGAAGAGGGCGCTCCTCAGGTCAAAAAGGACCCGCTGCCCCACCCACTGGATGAGGTAGGTCTGGCCGTAGGTGGCGGCGAAGTTCACCCCCCGCACCAGGAGGAACCCCAGGCTCACCCAAAGGAGGAGCTGGAAGCGCTCGGGGAGGGGCTTGGGCTCCTTTGGCACCAAGGCCCCGTCTATGGCCCACTTGAAGAAGAGGGGGGTGGCCGCGGCGGTGAGGGTGGTGAGGAGGAGGAAGAGAAGGGCCAGGCCCACCTGGAAGCGGTAGGGCCTCACGTACTGGAGAATCCGGGCGAAGAGCGCCCGGTCAAAGGCCTTGGTGTAGGCGGTCTCCTCGTTCACCCCTCCACCTCCTCCATGCGCTGGATGCGGTCCAGCTCGGCGTAGAGCCCCCCGGCCTCGAGGAGGCTCTCGTGGGTCCCCTCCTCCACGATCCTCCCCCCGTCCAAGACCACGATCCAGTCGGCGTGGCGCAGGGTGGCGGTGCGGTGGGAGATGAGGAAGGTGGTCTGCCGCCCCAAGACCGTTTTTAGGCCTTGGAGGATCCTGGCCTCGGTCTCGGTGTCCACGGCGCTTAGGGCGTCGTCCAGGATGAGGATCTTGGGCCCCTTGGCCAGGGCCCGGGCCAGGGCCACCCGCTGGCGCTGGCCCCCGGAGAGGGTGATGCCCCGCTCCCCGAGGACGGTCTCGTACCCCTTGGGGAAGGCGAGGATCTCCTCGTGGACCCCGGCGAGCCGCGCCGCCCACTCCACCCGCTCAGGGTCCGGCCGCTCCAGGCCGAAGGCGATGTTTTCCAGGATGGTCTCGCTGAACAAGAAGGGCTCCTGGGGGGCCACCCCCACCGCCTGGCGCAGGACCTTGAGGGGCAGGCGCCGCGCCTCGTACCCCCCCACCCAAACCCGCCCCTCCGTGGGGTCCAGAAGGCGGGGGATGAGGGCGGCGAGGAGGCTCTTGCCCGAACCCGTGCGCCCGGTGATGCCCAGGGTCATGCCCTCGGGGACGGTGAGGGTGAGGTCCTTGAGGACCCAGCGCCCCCCGAGCTCAAGCCCCACCCCCTCCAGGCGCACCTCCCCCGAGAGGTCCTTTAGGCCCACGGGCAAGGGGTCCTCGTCCCGGATGCGGGGCTTTTGGTCCAGGATCTCCAGGAGGCGCTTCAGGCTGGTGAGCCCCCGCTGGTACATGGCCATGACCCAGCCCAGGCCCAGGATGGGCCAGGTGAGCTGGGCCAGGTAAGCGTTGAACTGCACCAGCTGGCCCACGGTCATCTCCCCCCGGACCACCATCCCTCCCCCCACCCAAAGAACGGCGAGAAAGGCGAACCCCATGAGGAAGCCCAAGAGGGCCTGCATGGGGCCCTCCACCCGGGCCAGGGCCAGGCTCTTCTCCACGTAGACCCGGTTGAGGTCTTGGAAGCGGGAAAGCATCCGGCCCTCTAGGGCATACCCCTTCACCACCCGGATGCCGCTGAAGGCCTCCTGGGCCAGGGTGCTGATCTGGTCAAAGGCCTCCTGGGCCTCGCGGTAGCGGCGGTCCACCAGCCTGAGCAGGTAGAAGACGAAGAGGGCGATGACGGGCAGGATCAGGGTGAGGTAAAAGGCCAGGCGGGCGTTCACCGCGTACATGGAGCCGAAGGCCAGGAGGACCAGGAAGGAAAGGCGGCTTCCCATCATGATCCCCGGGCCCACCATCTCCCGCACCGCGGAGAGGTCGGTATTCAGGCGGTTCATCAGGTTCCCCACCCGGGTACCCTGGTAGAAGCTCCGGTCCAGGCGGAGGAGGTGGTGGAAGAGGTCCCGCCTGAGGTCGTACTCCACCAGGCGGCTCGCCACCACCGAAAGGCGCCGCATGGCGTAGGAAAGCAGGGCCGAGGCCGAGGCGGCAAGGAGGAGGTAAAGGGCGTACCGCCCGTAGGGTCCTCCGCGGCCCACCGCGTCCACGGCGAGGCGCAGGAAGTAGGGCCCCAGGACGAAGAAGAAGATGGAGGCCAAGCCCGCCAAGACCCCCAGGAGATACCGCCCCCGGTAGGGAGAGAGGTACGGGAGGAGGCGGTAGAGGAGGGCTGACCGCTCGGTCATGTCCTGAGTCTAAGCCAGAAGGCCCCAGCCTCAAGGGGCCAGGCCACAGGCTTGTACCCTTTTGGCGTGAACCCTTCGCCTAAGCGCTGTGGGCCTTCTTTCCCGGGGCCCTCATGCTGGCGCAAGGTGGTATTACCCCCCCATCTCCCGCTTGAGGGCCTTAAGCTCGCCTTCCCAGTCCTCCCCCAGGGTGAGGAGCCGGTGGGGTTTGGTGAGCCTCCGGGCCGCCTTCCTGAGCAGGCCGGGGATGGGCGGGCAGGCGTAGGAGACCACGAGGAGGAGGGCCTTGACCCGGCCCAGGCGGTGGAGGTAGTGGACCATGCCGAGGAGCTCCCGGTCCGTGGGCAGGTCCATGGGGAGGAGGCGGTCCCCCTCCTCGCGGAGCCTCTCCGGGGGCAGGTCGGGGAAGAAGGGGAGGAGGTCCACCCGGGCCAGGGCCTCCGCCACCTCCCTCCGGAAGGCCTCGTCCTCCAGGAGGTAAGGCTGGGCCACCACCCCCACGCTTCCTGGCGGGGTCTTGAGGGGTGGGGCGGGCTTGAGGAGGCTTTTGGTCTGGTCCAGGGCCCGGCCTACCCGCATGGGGTTGCGGGTGAGGATCTGGCCGATCTCCCCCGCCCGGCCCAAGACCCGCTCGGAAAGCTCGGCGGGCACCTTGAGCACCGGGGGAAGCCCGGGGTAGTAGCGGTGGAGGGTGGCCTCGAGGTCCAAAAGCCAGGGGCACTGCCCTCCCCCCCGCTCGGATTCCACCCCCCCCTGCAGATCGGGAAGGAGGAGGTAGTCCACCCCCTTCGCCTTCAAGGCCTCCACCTGGGAAAGAAGCCCTTGCACGGGCAGGCAGTAAGGCAGGCGGGAATCGGGGTCAACCGAGGCCCGCACCACCTCCACCCCCAAGGCGCGAAGGTAGGCCTCCCAGAAGCCCAGGTACCGCCTTGAGAGGAAGCCCTGAAGGACGCCCACGCGCATACGCCCTATCCTACGCCAAGAGCCCAAAGAAAGGAAAGGAGCGCTTTCCGCCCCTCCCAAAGGCTCTGGGGAAGGACCCACTCCTCCTCGGTGTGGGCCCCGCCCCCCCGGTAGGCCCCTAGGGCGAGGGCGGGCACGCCCCGCTCCAGGGCGGCGGCGGCGTCGGTGGAGCCTGCCTGGAAGAGGGGCTTTTCCCCCACGGCGGCGAGGGCCCGCCTGGCCGCCTCCCGCAGGGCTTCGCTCGCCGTGAGGCCCGCGGGCCTCTCCCCCAGGACCTCGAGGTCCAGCTCTACCCGGTGCTCCTGGGCCGCCGCCTCGAGGACCTCCCGGGCCCGGGCGAAGAGGGAGGCGAGGCGCGAGGCCTCCAGGGCCCGGATCTCCAGGAGGGCCGAGGCCTCCTTGGGGATGGCGTTCACCGCCCCGCCCCCCTCGAGGCCGCTGGCGTTGAGGCTTGCCGCCTTCTCCCCCAGGAAGAGGGCGTGGAGGGCGGAAAGCCCCCGGGCCAGGGCGAAGACGGGGTTGGGGCTTCCCCGGTCCCCCCAGGCATGCCCCCCAGGGCCCAGGAAGCGGACCCGGAAACGCACCGAGCCCACCGCCCGGTCCACCACCCCCGGGAGGTAGCCGTCCACGGCCACCACCACCTGGGGAGAGAGGGCGGCCACCAGGGCCCTCGCCCCCTTGAGGTTCCCCAGGCCCTCCTCCCCCACGGTAAAGCCCCGCACCACCCCGGGGATTTCCGGCAAGGAGAGGAGGACCGCCACCCCGCCCGTGTTGTCCCCCACTCCGGGGCCGTAGAGCCTCTCCCCCGCCCGCCGGGGTAGGGCCGGGGGAAGGACGGTGTCCAGGTGGGCGAGGAGGAGCACCCTCCCCTCCCCGGCCCACACGTTACCCAGGCCGTCGCGACGAGCCCCAGGGAGCCTCGAGGCCACGTAGTCCCCCCTCGCCTCCTCCCCCGCGAGGGGGGCGAGCTCCAGGAGGAAGCGCACCGGGTCCACTACTCTTCCGGCTCGGGCTGGGCCAGCCCCTCGCGGATGGCGTAGAGGGCGGCCTGGGTGCGGTTGTTCAGGTGGAGCTTCTGGAAGATCTCGGAAAGGCGGTTGCGCACCGTCTTTTCCGAGAGGCCGAGCTCGGCGGCGATCTCCAGGTTGGTGTAGCCCTGGGCCACCAGCTTCAGGATCTGCACCTCCCGCTCGGAAAGCTCGGCGTGCAAGGGAACCTGGGCCTCCCGCTTGGCCCGGAAGTCCTGGATGATCCGCCCGGCGAGCTCGGCGTCCAGGAGGACCTCCCCAGCGTGGACCCGGCGGATGGCCTCGGTGAGCTCCCGGGCGTCGGCGTCCTTGAGGAGGTACCCCCTCGCCCCCGCCTTCACCGCCTCAAAGACGTAGGCGTCCTGGCGGTACATGGTGAGGATGATGACCTTGGCCTGGGGCCACTCCTTGAGGATGGCCTGGGTGGCCTGCACCCCGTCTAGGCCCGGCATCTGGATGTCCATGAGGACCACGTCGGGCTTGGCCTCGAGGGCGTGCCTTAGGGCCTCCCAGCCGTCCTTGGCCTCTCCCACCACTCGGAAGTCCCCCTCCGCCTCCAAAAGGCTTTTGAGCCCCTGGCGGAAGAGGGCGTGGTCGTCTGCCAAAAGCACCCGGATCACCCCCTTATTGTAGCCCTCCCCCGAAGGCCCGGTGGTAGGGTGGAGGGGTGAAGGTCTTCGCCGTGGAAAAGCTGGTGCCCGGGGGCTACGGCCTGGCCCGGGGGGAAGAGGGGGCAGTCCTGGTGAAGGGGGCCTTCCCGGGAGAGGTGGTGCGGGGAAGGCCCGTGCGCCGCCGGGGAGCCCTCTTCCTGGAGGAGGTGGAGGTGCTCTCCCCCCGCCCCGACCGCTACCCCCACCCCCTCCCCCCCTCCGCCGACCTACCCCTCGCCTATCAAGCCCAGCTTCCCCTCAAGGAGGGCCTGGTGCGGGAGGCCCTGGAGCGCATCGCCGGGCTCTCCCTTCCCCTAAGCCCCATCCGGCCCTCCCCAAGACCCCTCGCCTACCGCACCGCCGCCCAGTACGCCCGCCACCCCTTGGGGGGCCTGGCCTACCGCCTCCCCCAAAGCCGCGCCCTTTTCCCCGTGGCCGAGGACCCCCTGGTGGCCGAGCCCCTGGCCTGGGCCCTGGAGGTCCTGAGGCTCTGGCCCCTCCCCGTGGAGGAGGTGGCCCTAAGGGGAAGCCTCAAGGAGGGAAAGGTCCTCCTGGGGCTCATCGGGGGAAACCCCGAGGCCCTGAAGCGGCCCGCCCGGGCCCTGGTAAAGGAGGGCTTCGCCGGGGTGGTCTGGGCCGAGCCCTCCCCCAAGGGGCGCTTCCGGGGGCAGGTGCGCCCCCTCCACGGGGAAAGGACCCTCCTGGAAGCCTTCGGTCCCCTCACCACCACGGTGAGCGTGGAGAGCTTCGCCCAGGTGAACCCCGAGGCCATGGGCCTCCTCCTGGAGGAGGCCCGGGGGCTGGTCCTCGGGGGGAAGAGGGCGATAGAGCTCTACGCGGGCTCGGGCCTCCTCTCCCTCCTCCTCGCCCCCCGCTACGGGGAGGTGGTGGCGGTGGAGATCAGCAAGGAGGCGGTGCGCCGGGGGGAGGCCGACCGGAAGCGGCTTGGAGTGGAGAACCTCCGCTTCCACCGGGGAGACGCCCGGGAGGCCCGGGCCCTGGGCGCCTTTGACCTGGTGGTCCTGGACCCCCCGCGGGCGGGCCTCGCCCCGGAGGTCCGGGCGTACCTCAAGGAAACCCGCCCCCGGGAAATCCTCTACGTGGCCTGCGACCCCGCCACCTGGGCCCGGGACGTGGGGGAGCTGGTCCGGGAAGGCTACCGCCTGGCCTTCGCCCGGCCCTACGATTTCTTCCCCTTCACCCACCACGTGGAGGTCCTCTCCCTCCTCCGCCTAGGGGAGGGGTAAGCCGGCGAAGAAGGGGGCGGGGTCCACCGGCACCCCGAAGAGGCGTACCTCCAGGTGCAGGTGGGGGCCGGTGGAAAGCCCGGTGCTTCCCAAAAGCCCCACCACCTGCCCGGCCTGCACCCTTTCCCCAAGGCGCACCCTCCGCTCCTTAAGGTGCCAGTACCCCGTGCAAAGCCCCGCCCCGTGGGCCACCACCACGGCCTCGCCCCGCACCTTCAGCCTCTCCGAGAGGACCACCACCCCACCCGCCACCGCCCGCACCGGGGTGCCCTCGAGGGCGGCGTAGTCCAGGCCCTCGTGGTAGGAGGTGAAGAGGTCGCCGTAGCGCCGCCGGACCCCGAAGGGGCTGGTGATCCGCCCCGAGAGGGGGAGGCGAAAAGCGAGGCCCGAGGGCAAAGCCCCCTCCTTGGGGCAGGCGGCCACCACCTTCTCCCGCTCCGCCTTGAGCCCTGGGTCCTTGAGGAGGGCCTCGAGGGCCGGGGAGAGGCGGAGGGTCTCCTGGGGGTAGCCCCCCGGGGCCACGCGCAGGGGCACCTCCACCCTTTCCCCGTCCAAGAGGAGCCGCAAGGGGTGCACCCCGGGCTCCGCCAGGGCCCCCACCGGGAGGAGGCCGAGGAGCCTGGCCCCTTGGGGGAAGAGGGGGTAGGTGGCCCCGAGAAACTCGGCCTGGCCCTCCCGGTAGCCCTCCACCACCAGGCCGAAGGCCCGCCCCTGCACCGGGGCAAGGTAGAGGGCCCGCCCCCGGGGGAGGGCCACCTCCACCGCCCGGCGCACCCGGAGGACCTGCCCGGGCCGGATGCGGCCAGGGTCCTTAAGCCCGTTGAGGCGGGCGAGCTCCTCCACCGTGGTGCCGTAGCGCCGGGCGATGGCGAAGAGGGTCTCCCCGGGGGCCACCACGTGGGTCTGGGCCCAGGCCAGGGCCAGGAGGAGGCCGAAGGCGAGGAGGCGGCGCATGGCCTTATGCTAAGGCAGAGGAGCCCCCATGGTGCTGATCCTGAACGGCCCCAACCTGAACCTCCTGGGCACCCGGGAGCCCGAGGTCTACGGCCGCACCACCCTGGAGGAGCTGGAGGCCCTCTGCGAGGCCTGGGGGGCGGAGCTTGGGCTTGGGGTGGCCTTTCGGCAGACCAACTACGAGGGCCAGCTCATTGAGTGGGTGCAGCAGGCCCACCAGGAGGGGTTTTTGGCCATCGTCCTGAACCCCGGGGCCCTCACCCACTACTCCTACGCCCTCCTGGACGCCATAAGGGCCCAGCCCCTTCCCGTGGTGGAGGTCCACCTCACGAACCTCCACGCCCGCGAGCCCTTCCGCCGCCACTCCGTCACCGCCCCCGCCTGCCGGGGCATCATTTCCGGCTTCGGGCCCCTCTCCTACAAGCTCGCCCTCCTCTACCTGGCGGAGACCCTGGAGGTGGGAGGCTGAGCCTCGAGGCCCCTCTTTGGACCCTTTCCCGCTTAGAGCGGTGGGGGAAAGCCCCGTGCTATAATGAAAGCTGGCGTCTAAACGCCTCTTAGGAGCGCTATGTCCCAGGTACTGCCCGTAGAGATCACCGAGGAACTCAAGCAGAGCTTCATCAACTACGCCATGTCCGTCATCGTGGACCGGGCCCTGCCCGACGTGCGGGATGGGCTCAAGCCGGTCCAGCGGCGCATCCTCTTCGGGGCCTACCAGGAGGGGGTGCTCCCCAACCGCAAGCACGTGAAGAGCGCCAAGATCGTGGGCGAGGTCATGGGCAAGTACCACCCCCACGGGGACGCCGCCATCTACGACGCCCTGGCCCGCCTCGCCCAGCCCTGGAACCTGCGCTACCCCCTCATTGACGGCCAGGGGAACTTCGGCTCCATTGACGGCGACCCGCCCGCCGCCCAGCGCTACACCGAGGCGAGGCTTTCCCCCATGGGGGCGGAGATGCTCCTGGACATAGACAAGGAGACGGTGGACTTCCGCCCCAACTACGACGGCTCCCTCAAGGAGCCCGAGGTCCTCCCCGCCGCCATCCCCAACCTCCTGGTGAACGGGGCGAGCGGCATCGCCGTGGGCATGGCCACAAGCCTCCCGCCCCACAACCTCTCCGAGGTGGTGGACGCCCTGGTGGCCATGATCGAGAACCCAGGGATCCCCCTCGAGGAGGTCATGCGCCACCTCCCGGGGCCCGACTTCCCCACCGGGGGGAAGCTCTCCCGGAAGGGCATCCGGGAGGCCTACGCCACGGGCCGGGGAAGCCTCAAGGTGCGGGCCAAGGTGCGCGTGGAGGAGAAGGGCCAGAGGCCCGTCCTGGTGGTCACGGAGATCCCCTACCAGGTGAACAAGGCGGGCCTCATCGCCCAGATCGCCGCCCTGGTGAAGGCCAAGAAGCTTGAGGACATCGTGGCCCTCCGGGACGAGTCCGACCGCCAGGGCCTCCGCATCGCCATTGAGCTCAAGCGGGGGGCGAACCCCCAGGTGGTCCTGAACCAGCTCTACAAGCACACCGCCCTCCAGACCTCCTTCACGGTGAACCTCCTCGCCATCGTGAACGGGGAGCCCAAGGTCCTCTCCCTCCTGGACCTCATGCGCCACTACCTGGACCACCGCAAGGAGGTCCTAAAGCGCAAGAGCCTCTTTGACCTCAAGAAGGCGGAGGAGAGGGCCCACATCCTGGAAGGGCTCCTAATAGCCCTGGACCACATTGACGAGGTCATCGCCCTGATCCGCGGCTCCGAGGACGCCCCCAAGGCCCGCACCGCCCTCATGGAGCGCTTTGGCCTAAGCGAGGCCCAGGCCCAGGCCATCCTGGACATGCGCCTCCAGCGCCTGGTGGCCCTGGAGCGGGAGAAGCTCTTGGAGGAGTACCGGGAGCTCATGGAGGAGATCGCGCGGCTCAAGGCCATCCTCGAGGACGAAACCCGCCTCTGGGGGGAGGTGAAGCGGGACCTCCTCCGGGTCAAGGAGCGGTACGGGGACGCGCGTCGCACCCTCATCGCCGAGTTTGAGGAGAGCTTCAGCCCCGAGGACCTCATTGAGGACGAGCCCATGGTCATCACCCTCACCGCCCAGGGCTTCCTCAAGCGCCTCCCCTTGGAGAGCTATCGGGCCCAAGGGCGGGGGGGGAAGGGCCTTTTGGCGGGCAAGACCAAGGAGGAGGACGAGGCCACCCAGGTCTTCGTGGCCGACGCTCACGACGACCTCCTCTTCTTCACGAACCGCGGCCGGGTCTACCGCCTCAAGGTCTACGAGCTCCCCGAGATGGGCCGCCAGGCCCGGGGGGTGCACGTGAAAAGCCTCCTTCCCCTCTCCGAGGAGGAGGAGGTGGCCGCCCTCCTCTCCGTGCGGGGCCTCGAGGGCGAGGGCTACCTGGTCTTCGCCACCGAGCGGGGCCTCGTCAAGCGCACCGCCCTCAAGGAGTACCAGAACCTGGGCCAGGCGGGCCTCATCGCCATAAGGCTCCAGGAGGGGGACCGCCTGGTGGGGGTGGCCCTCTCCGACCCCGAGGACGAGGCCATCCTGGCCACCGCCGAGGGCCAGGCCATCCGCTTCCCCCTGGAGGAGGTGCGGGCCACGGGCCGGGACACCCAAGGGGTGACCGGGATCCGCTTCAAGAAACCCGCCGACCGGGTAGTCTCCTTGGTCACGGTGAAGCCCGGGGAGATGGTGGACCTCCTCTCCGTGAGCACCCGGGGCTACGGCAAGCGCACCCCCCTCTCCGAGTACCCCCTGCAGGGGCGGGGCGGGATGGGGGTCATCACCTACGCCGTCTCGGCCAGGGTGGGAAGGCTCGCCGCCCTCCTCAAGGTGCGGGGGGCGGAGGACCTCCTGGTGCTCTCCAAGAAAGGCCTCGCCCTCCGCACCCCCGTGGCGGAGATCCGCCAGTACTCCCGGGCCACCGCCGGGGTAAAGGTGATGAACCTCCCGGAGGAGGACGAGGTGGCGAGCGCCTTCGTGGTGGAGGAGGAGAGGTAGATGGAGGAAGTGGTCTTCATCACCGTGCCCAGCGAGGAGGTGGCGAGGACCCTCGCCAAGGCCCTGGTGGAAGAGCGCCTGGCGGCCTGCGTGAACATCGTCCCCAGCCTCACCTCGGTCTACCGCTGGCAGGGGGAGGTGGTGGAGGACCGGGAGCTCCTCCTCATCGCCAAGACCACCACCCACGCCTTCCCCAAGCTCAAGGAACGGGTCAAGGCCCTCCACCCCTACACCGTGCCCGAGATCCTGGCCCTGCCCGTGGCCGAGGGGAACCGGGAGTACCTGGAGTGGCTTAGGGAGAACACCGGATGACCCCGGATATGCTGGACTTCCTCCGGGCGCTCCACGAGGCGGGAGCCCGGTTTTTGGTGATCGGCGGGTACGCCCTGGCCTTCCTGGGGAGGCCCCGCTTCACCAAGGATCTGGACCTGTGGGTGGACGCCCAGGAGGCAGAGAGGGTCCTCGCCGCCATCCGCGCTTTCTTCGGCGGGGACGACCTGGGCCTTGCCGTGGAAGACCTGGCAAGCCCAGGCGTGGTCCAGCTGGGCTACGCCCCCAACCGCATTGACCTGGTCATCCTGGACGCCCCCCCCTTTGACGCGGCCTTCGCCCGGGCCCTGGAGCGGGAGGTGGCGGGCGTCAGGGTCTACGTGGTGCACCCCGAGGACTTCAAGGCCCTGAAGCGGGCCTTCGGCCGACCCGTGGACCTCAGGGACCTGGAGGAGCTGGAATGAGAACCATCCGGTCCGTGGCCCGCCGCTTCCCCCTGGAAGCCCCGCCCGACGACCGGGCGGAGTGGCGGGAGGTACCCCTGGAGGAGCGCCTGAAGGCGGTGTGGGAGATGGCCCTCTTCTGGGCAAGGCTGGAGCTTGCCCAGGCGGAAAGGGAGGGGAGGAGGGCGGAGATCGCCGTGGAGCGGCTCCTCCCCGTGGCCCGGAGGCGCCCCTTGGGGAAAGGGTAGCCGGAACCAAATTTTTACAACCCGAAGGTTTACAAAATCCCCAGCGGCGTGCTACCCTGGGGGCAAGGAGGGAACCATGACCCAGGCCCGCGAAACCGCAAGCTTCAAGCCCGGAGAGGTCATCCTCTACCCCGGGGTGCCGGGGCCCAGGGAACGGGCCTTCCGGGTGCTCAAGGGGGTGGTGCGCCTCGAGGCGGTGGACGAGGAGGGCAACGCCCTCACCCTCCGCCTGGTGCGCCCCGGGGGGTTCTTCGGCGAGGAGGTCCTCTTCGGCCAGGAACGGGGCTACTTCGCCGAGGCGGTGACGGAGGTGGTCCTGGAGCCCCTACCCAAGGAGCCCCCTCCTGAGGTGCTGAGGGAACTCACCCAGCACCTGTCCCAGGCCCTCTCTGAGTCTTACCGCAGGATTGAGCGCCTGGCCACCCAGCGCCTCAAGAACCGCATGGCCGCGGCCCTCTTGGAGCTGGCGGAAACCCCCTTAGCCCAGGAAGAGGGAGGTGGAATCGTCCTCCACGCCACCCACGACGAGCTGGCCGCCGCCGTGGGGAGCGTGCGGGAGACGGTGACCAAGGTCATCGGGGAGCTCTCGCGGGAGGGCTACATCCGCTCGGGTTACGGCAAGATCTTCCTCAAGGACGTCCGGGGCCTCAAGGAGCTGGCCCAGGCCCGGGGGGACGGCCGGTAGCCGCGCCAGGATGAGGGCCCCGGTGCAAACCCTCCTCGCTTGGGAGCAAGCGCGGGGTCCACAATAGGCCCACCCCGTAAGCCCCGCCCCACCCGGGGGGCGTTGGCATAAACTGAAGGCCATGCGCCTCCGGCAACGCCTCCTCACCGGCCTGGTCACCCTTCTTCCCCTGCTGGTCACCCTCTACTTCCTGGGCTGGGTCTACACCTACTCCGGGAGCTACATCCAGGGTTTTCTCCGCCTCCTGAACCTCGAGGTGCCCCCCACCTACCTACCCCTCCTCCCCTTCGTCGGCCTCCTCTTGGCGGCGGTCCTCATCTACCTGGTGGGCGCCCTGGCCGAGAACTACCTGGGCAGGAGGCTTATCCTCTCCCTGGAGCGCTCCCTTCTCCTCCTGCCCATCGTGCGGGACATCTACAAGGCGGTGCAGCAGATCGCCCACACCCTCTTCGGGCAAAAGGAGGTGAAGTTCAGCCGAGCGGCGGTGATCGAGTACCCGAGGCGGGGGCTTTACACCCTCTGCTTCGTGGTCCAGCCCGTGGGGCACCGCCTTCCCCCTCTACCCGAGGGGTACACCGCGGTCCTCGTGCCCACGAGCCCCGTGCCCGCCAGCGGCATGGTGATCCTGGTCCCCTCGGAGGAGGTCATCCCCTTGGAGATCAGCGTGGAGGACGCCCTCAAGTACGTGGTCTCGGCGGGCTTCCTCCTCCCGGAAAAACCCCAAGGCCCCTTAACCTCCCTCCCACAAAAGGCGGAAAGGCCCTCCTAGAATGGGGGAAGGATGCGGTGCCTCCTCGTCCTCCCCCTCCTCCTGGCCGCGGCCCTGGCGGCCGTTCCCCCCCTCCTCGGCCCCACCCTGCCCCCGGGCACGGAGCTCAGGCTCCTCTCCGCCGACCTCAGGACCCTTCACGGGGCCTGGCGAGTGGAGGGCAGGCGCCTCCTTCCCCTCTCCCCACCCCTTGCGCCCAAGGCGGGGCAGGAGGTGCAGCTTCTCCTGGTCCTCCCGGGGGAGAAGCCCCGGGCCTTCCCCGGGATGGCCGAGCGGGGGGACGTCTTCCTCCCCTGGGAAAAGGAGCAGGTGAGCCTCCTCAGGCTCCTCAAGGAGGTCTACGGCCTCGCCCCTCCGGAAAGGCTTTGGCCATGAAGCGCATCCTCCTCATCGAGGACGACCCCGGGGTGGCCCAGCTGGTGGAGCTGGAGCTCAAGGAAGCGGGCTTCGCCGTGGACTGGGCGGCAAGCGGCATGGAGGGCCTGGTGAAGCACCGGGAGAAAAAGCCTGACCTGGTGGTGCTGGACCTGGGCCTTCCCGACCTGGACGGGGCCGAGGTGGCCCGGAGGATCCGCGCCACCGACGACACCCCCATCCTGGTCCTCACCGCCCAAGACGCCGTGGACCGCAAGGTCTCCCTGCTCTCCGAGGGGGCGGACGACTACCTGGTGAAGCCCTTCCACCCCGCCGAGCTTCTGGCCCGCATCCAGGTGCAGCTCCGCCGCAAAGGAGAGGGGGAGGTCTTCTCCGTGGGGCGGCTGGAGCTTTACCCCAGGAGGCGGCAGGTCTTCTTCGGGGAGCGGGAGGTGCGGCTTTCCCCCAAGGAGTTTGACCTCCTCTCCCTCCTCATGAGCCGCCCGGGACGGGTCTTCTCCCGCCAGGAGATCGAGGAGCGCATCTGGGGGAGACCCCTGGGCAAAGACTCCAACGTGCTGGACGTCCACGTGGCCAACCTCAGGGCCAAACTCCGGGAGGCCGGGGCCTACGGCTACCTGCGCACGGTGCGGGGGCTGGGCTACGCCGTGCGCCAGGGCAAGGGCGAGGAAGGCTAGGACCGGGCGGCCAGGGGGGTTTTCGGTGCTCTCCTTCCGCACCCGCCTCTTCTTGGCCTTCAGCCTCCTCTGGTTCCTCTTCCTGGGGGGAGCCTTGTACCTGGCGGGGCGGGGGGTGGAAGGGGCCCTCAAGGGCCACCTCGAGGCCACCCTCCTAAAGGACGCCCGCACGGTGGCCGAGGCCTACCAGAAGGGTCGGTCCGGAGCCCTCCTCACTACCGGGGGGGTGTACCTCCACCTCTACGCCGAGGACGGGGAGCCCCTGGTCCTCACCCGCCCCGACCACCGCCTGCCCCGGGAGGCCCTCCGGCAGGCGGGGCCCGAGCCCAGGGCCTTCTGGGCTCGGGGTTTTCTGGCGGCGGTGGTGCGCACCTCCTTGGGCCTCCTGGTCCTCACCGCCGAGGCGGCCCCCATTGAGGCCACCCTCGCCGCCCTGAGGCGGGCCCTTCTGGAGGCCTTCTTCCTCCTCTTCCCCCTGGGGGTGATCCTGGTCTACCTCACCGCCCGCCTGGCCACGCGGCCCCTAGAGGTGGCGGCCCGCGAGATCGCCACCCGGAGCCCCGAGCGGCTGGAACCCGTGCCCCTCACCCTCCCAAAGGACGAGTTCGGCCGCATGGTGGAGACGGTGAACGCCCTCCTCTCCGCCCTCAAGGAGGCCAAGGAGCGGGAGCGGGCTTTCCTCGCCGAGGCCAGCCACGAGCTCCGCACCCCCCTCACCGTCCTCCTCGGCCACCTGGACCGCCTGGGGCGGAACCCCATGGACCTCGAGGCCCTCCGCACCGCCCGGGCCACCGCCGAGAGGATGCGCCGCCTGGTGGAGGACCTCTTGGCGTTGGCCCAAGGCGAGGCGGGCTTCCGCTTCAGCCCCCACATCGTGGACCTGAAGGCCCTGGCGGAAGAGGCCGCCCGGGAGCACGGGGTGGCCTTCCGGGGAGAGGAAGCCGAGGTCCTGGGCGACCCCGACCGCCTCTTGCAGATGCTTCGCAACCTCGTCGCCAACGGGGCGCGGGCCGCGGGGAAGGAGGGGGTGCAGGTAAGGGTGCGCCGGGAGGAAGGCCACGCCCTCCTGGAGGTGGAGGACTCGGGGCCCGGGATCCCCCAAGACCTCCTCCCCCACCTTTTCCAGCGCTTCGCCCGGGGGCCCGGGGGCGGGACGGGGCTCGGCCTCGCCATCGCCCGGGCCATCGCCAAGGCCCACGGCGGGGATATCTCCGTGGAAAGCCGCCCCAGGCGCACGGTCTTTAGGGTGCGGCTACCCCTTTTGGAGGAGGAGTAGGGCTTATGCTAGGGCCAAATGCGCGTGGCCCTCTTCATCACCTGCCTGGCGGACCAGTTCTACGCCGAGGCCGGGGTGGCGGCGGTGCGGCTCCTTAGGGCCCTGGGGGTGGAGGTGGACTTCCCCGAGGGCCAGACCTGCTGCGGCCAGCCCGCCTTCAACGCCGGGTACTGGGAGGAGGCGAGGCCCCTGGCGAAGCGCACCCTAAGGGTCTTCGCCGAGGCGGAGTACGTGGTCCTGCCCTCGGGAAGCTGCGCCAGCATGGTGAAGAACCACTACCCCGAGCTCCTTCCCGGAAACCGGGAGGCCTTGGCGATGGCCGAGAAGACCTACGAGCTCTCCCAGTTCCTGGTGCGGGTCCTCGGGGTGGAGAGGCTCGGGGAGGGGCTTAAGGGGAGGAAGGTGGCCTACCACCACGGCTGCCACGCCCTGAGGGAGCTTGGGGTGCGGGAAGAGCCCCTTCTCCTCCTCCAAAACGCCGGGGCGGAGCTTCTTCCCTGGGAGGCCGGAGAGGAGTGCTGCGGCTTCGGGGGGCTCTTCTCGGTGAAGCTCCCCGAGGTCTCTTTGGCCATGGCGGACCGGAAGCTCGCCACCTTGCCCGAGGCCGAGGTCCTCACCTCCACGGACGCGGGCTGCCTCCTCCACCTCGCGGGGCGCCTGGGCAAAAAGGGCAAAAACCTCAGGGTGGCCCCCCTCGCCACCCTGCTCTGGGAGGCGTATGCGGGCTAAGGCCAGGCTCTACCCCAAGGAGGCGGCAAGGCTCCTCCGGGAAAAGCCCGGGGTGCGGGAGGCGGTCACCGGGGCCACCCTCCACTTTGAGAGGAACCGCCTTAAGGCCTACGCCGAGGTCCCCATCGGGGAGTGGCGGGAGAGGGCCAAGGCGGTGAAGGACCACGTCCTAAGCCACCTGGACCACTACCTGGAGCTCGCGGAAAGGCGGCTTAGGGAAAACGGCGTCCAGGTGCATTGGGCCGAGACCCCCGAGGACGCCCACCGGGTCCTCAGGGAGATCGTCCAAAGGCACGGGGTCAAGCGGGCGGTGAAGGCCAAGAGCATGCTCACCGAGGAGCTCGGGGTGAACCCCCTCCTGGAGTCCTTGGGGGTGGAGGTCTACGAGACCGACCTCGGGGAGTACCTGATCCAGCTCTTGGGCGAGCCCCCAAGCCACATCGTGGGCCCCGCCATCCACCTCTCCCTGGAGGAGATCCAGAAGCTTTTCCACCAGCGCTTCGGCACCCCCCCGGACGCCCCCCCCGAGGCCCTGGCCCAGGTGGCGCGGCGGGTGCTTAGGGAGGCCTTCCTCTCGGCCGAGCTCGGCCTGAGCGGGGCCAACTTCCTGGTGGCGGAGACCGGGACCCTGGCCCTCATGGAAAACGAGGGGAACATCAGGCTCTCCACGAGCCTCCCCAGGGTGCACGTGGCCTTCGTGGGGCTGGAGAAGCTCCTTCCCCGCTCCGCCGACCTCGCCCTCTTCCTCCCCCTCACCGCCCGGGCGGCCACGGGGCAGCGCCTTTCCACCTACGTTTCCCTCCTCCAGGGCCCGGCCAGGGCGGGGGAGGAGGGCCCCGAGGAAGTGCACGTGGTCCTGGTGGACCACGGGCGCACCGCCCTCCTTCAGGATCCCGAGGCCTGGGAGACCCTGCGGTGCCTCCGCTGCGGGGCCTGCCTCAACGCCTGCCCGGTTTACCGCCAGACCGGGGGGCACCCCTACGGCTATGTTTACTCGGGGCCCATCGGGGCGGTTTTGGACCCCGGGCTCCTCGGCCTGGAGGAGGCCTACCCCCTGCCCTACGCCTCCACCCTCTGCGGGGCCTGCTATGAGGCCTGCCCGGTGAAGATCCCCATCCCCAAGCTCCTCCTCGCCTGGCGGCACCGGGCGGTGGCCGAGGGCCTCACCCCCGCCTGGGAGGGGGCGGCCATGCGGGCCTTCCGCAAGGTCATGGAAAGCCCCGCCCTCTACCGCCTCTTCTCCAAGGGCCTGAGGGGGCTTCCCCTGCCCCAGGACCTCCTCCCCCTCCTCAAGGCCTGGACCGAGGGCAGGGGCCCCCTAAGGCCAAGCCCCAGGCCCTTCCACGAGCTCTGGAAGGAGGTGGAAGGTGGACGCTAGGACCCGCATCCTCGCCCGCGTGCGGCGCGCCCTGGGGGGAAGGCCCAAGGCCCTCCTCCCCGAGCACCCCCACACCCCCCTCCCCCTGGACCCCGTGGACCTCCTCCTTAGGCGCCTAAAGGAGAACGGGGCCGAGGCCGAAAGGCTTCCCCGGGAGGAGGCCCAAGCCTTCGCCCTAAGCCTCGCCCAGGGGCTTCCCGGGGCCGCCTTCGGGAAGACCCTTGCCGAAGACCTCAGGCCCCCCCTTCCCGAGCTTCCCCCCGAGGAGGCCCCCCTGGGCCTCTCCTACGCCCTCTTCGCCGTGGCGGAGACGGGGAGCGTGGCCCTTTCCAGCGAGGAGGGCCGAAGGGTCCAGCTCCTCCCCCCCATCCACCTGGTCTTCGTGGAGGCGGGGAGGGTGTACGGGACCCTCCTCGAGGCCCTGGAGGACCTCAAAGCCCTCCCCGCCGCCCTCGGCCTCCACTCCGGCCCCTCCAAGAGCGCGGACATCGGCCAGGTGATGGTCAAGGGGGTCCACGGACCCGGGAGGCTCGTGGTGGTCGTGCTCACCGGCCCGGAGGGACCTCCAGATAGGCCGGAGGGGGAGAAAGAGGGCGGAGGTTGAGGCGGAACCCCCCCTCGCCCCGCACGAAGAGGGGCCACCACACGAAGTTCGCCCGCCCGGCGATAGCCTCCTGGGGCACGGGGCCGAAGGTGCGGGAATCCTCGGAACCCCCGAGGGTGCGGTTGTCCCCCATGACGAAGTAGTAGCCCTTCCTCAGCTTGATGCGGCCCACCTCACAGGACTCCTCCAGTCGGCTCCGGTCCAGCACCTCCTTGGAGGGAGGGAGGAGCATCTCCTTGAGGGGCCTGAGGTAGGCGGGGAGGAGCTCCACGGGGAAGTCCCCCTGCTGGGTGATGATCCGGGTCATGCGCCCCTCCTTGTAGCACACCCCGGGGAAGGAGTCGGGCCAGGGGGAAAGGCGATCGGTGATGTGGGTTTCCGCCAGGGGCTTCCCGTTCACGTACACCACCCCCCGCTCCACGTAGACCTCGTCCCCGGGGACCGCCACGATGCGCTTGATGAAGAAGGCCCGGAAGGAGAAGCCTAAGACGGGAAAGCGGGCGGTGGCGAAGGGGGTGCCCTCCGGGGGCTTCAGGATGGCGATCTCTCCCCGGCGCCACTCCGTTAGGCCGAAGCGCACCAGCCAGGTCTCCCACTTGGGCACCAGGACCCTCTCCCCGTTTATCAAGGTGGGGAACATGCTCTGGCCCACCACCCCCACGGTGGTGAAGACGAAGGTGGTGACCAAAAAGGCCACCAGGAGGGCCTCCCCCACCTGGCGGAACCACTCCTTGAACAGGTACTCCCAAAAAGCCTTCATACCCCTCCCACTTTAGCAAGGGCCGCCCGCGCCGCCTGGCGGCCGGCCTCCACGATCTCCTCGAGGCGGCGGAAGTCCTCTATGCCCACCCCCTGGAGGCTCGGTCGGACGTAGACCTCCGGGGCATAGAGGGTGAGGCGCACCGAGGTGAGGTGGACCTGCATCAGGTCCACCGCCCGCCGGGCCAGGGCGAGAAGGCCCCGGGGCACCTCCTCCACCGCCCTTTCCGGGGTCACGTCCACGGCGTAGACCTCCCCCGCCCCCAGGAGGCGGGCGGCGTCCACGGGCAGGTTGTCCAGCACCCCCCCGTCAAAAAGAAACCTCCCCTCCCGCTCCACCGGGGCCAGAAGGCCGGGGTAGGCGGCCGAGGCCAGCACGGCGCTCGGCAGCTCCCCCTGGGTCAGGAAGACCAGCCTCCCCGAGACCGCGTCCACGGCGGTCACCACCAAGGACCGCTTGAGCCCAGAAAAGGTTTCGGGCAGGTGCTCGGCCAGAAAATCCTTGAGCTTTCTGCGGGAGAAAACCCCCTCCCTGGGGGAAAGGCCGAGAAGGCCCAGCCAGGGGGTTTTCCGGGCCAAGGCCAGCATCTCCTCCGGGCTTTTCCCCGCGGCGAAGAGGGCCCCCACGATGGCCCCCATGCTGGTGCCCGCCACCACCTGGAAGTCCAGGCCAGCTTCTAAAAAAACCTCCAGGGCCCCGATGTGGGCGAGGCCCCGGGCCCCGCCTCCGGAAAACGCCAGACCGCGCACGGGAAAATCCTAACGGCTCCCAGGTGAAAGAGGTGAGGGGCGGGTATAGTGGAGGCGGTGAGCCTGGCGGGGAAGACCCTCCTTGAGCGCTACCGGGTGGTGCGTCCTCTGGGCCAGGGGGCGCTGGCCACGGTCTACCTGGCCTTTGACCCCTTCGGTACCCCCTACGCCCTCAAGGTCTTCCCCAAGGGGACCGAGGCCCGGCGGGACCGGGAGCTTTGGGTGGGGAAGCGGCTTTCCCACCCCAACCTCAACCCGGTGCTGGAGGCTTTAAACCTGGAGGAAGGCCCCGCCCTCCTCCTGGCCTACGCCCCGGGGGAGGAGATGGACCGCTGGATGCTCCGCCGCCCCGGGAAGAAGCGGGCCCTCCTCGTTTTCCGGCAGCTCCTCGAGGCCTTAGCCCACATGCACGAGAAGGGCCTGGTCCACCGGGACGTGAAGCCGGAAAACCTCATCGTGGCCGGCACCGACGAGGCGAGGCTTTTGGACTTTGACCTCTCGGGTCCGGCCCTCGAGGCCTTCAAAAAGCCCTTGCGGGTGGGCACCCTGCCCTACCTGGCCCCGGAGCAGGTTCTGGGGCGAAGCCCTGGGCCGGAGGCCGACGTCTACGCCGCCGGGGTCATACTCTATTGGATTCTTTCCGGGGAGCACCCCTTCGTGGGGACGCCGGAGGAGGTCCTCCTGGGCCACCTGCATGGGGCCGTCCCCCCCTTGACGGACCTGGCCCCAAAGGAGCGGGAATACCTGGAGCGCCTCCTGGCCAAACGGCCCGAGGCCCGCTTTTCCACGGCGGGGGAAGCCTTAAAGGCCTTTCCCTTTTAGCGCCCATGCCTTCGTGTGTCCTCCTCTCCATCCTCCTCGGCTCGGCCCTTTTCGCGGGCCTGGGCGAGGTGGCGGTGGGGCGGCTTTGGGTGGAACCTCCCTCCGGGAGGTCCCCCCGCCCGGCAAGGGGCCCTGCCCCAGGCCCTAGCGGGCGAAGGCCCCGTTGGCCAGAAAGCTGAGAATGCCGGAAAGAAGCCCCTGGGCCACCTTTTCCCGATAGCTCGCCTCCCGAAGGCGCCTGCCCTCTGCCGGGTGGTCGCCGAAGCCGATCTCCACCAGGACCGCCGGCACCTTGGCGTAGCGGAGGACGAAGAGGTCCCCGGGGAAGCTCCCCCGGTAGGGGCTTCCCGTGGCCTGGGAGAGCTTTCGGCCCAGGGTTTCGGCGAGGCGCTGGCTGTAGCGCTGGTTGGCCTGGGCCACGATGTCCGAAAGGATGCGCTCGGCCACGCTCTTGGTCTCCTCGGTGAGGCGCTTGCCCAGCTCCCCGCCGCCGTTTTCCCGGATCACCTGGGCCACGACCCTCGGGTCCTGGGCCCGGCCGAAGAAGTAGACCTCCACCCCTCGGACGGTGCGGGTGGGGAAGGCGTTCACGTGGATGGAGATGAAAAGGTTCACCCGGGAGCTGTCGGCCATGGCCGCCCTCCGGGAGAGGTCCTCCCGTTTATCCGGGGAGAGGTGGGCGTCCCGGTCGCGGGTGAGGCGGACCTCTATCCCTTCTCCCTCCAGGAGGCGCTTTAGGCGGAGGGCCACGTCCAGGACCACCTCCTTCTCCACCACGTAGCCCACCATCCCGGGGTCTATCCCCCCGTGCCCCGGGTCCAGGAGGACCACGGGCTTGGGGGGCTTAGGGGCGCGCCTTGCGGGCGGAGAGGAGGAAGGCGAGGGCGGATCCTTGGCCTTCTTCAGGCTCAGATCCAGCACCAAGCGCTCGGGATCGGCGTAGCGCTGGGCCTTCACCTCCACCAGGGCCTTGAGGCGCACCAGGACCCGCACCCCCCCCTTCTCGGGCACCACCTGCACCGAGGCCACCTCGGGAGAGTTCACCAGGAGGTCCCGAGCCTCGGCCCTGAGGCCGGAGAAGAAAAGGGTGAGCAGGCCGCCCTCCTGGTCCAGACGGTAGGCCACCCCGGCCGAGGGCAGGTCAAAGACCAGGCGGGTAAAGCCCTCGTGGACTCCCACCCTGGGGAAGGCCAGGGCGAAGCTCCATAGGAAGCAAAGGCTCCAAAGCCACCGCATTCAGGCCCCATTCTAGCGGCTTGGATGAGGACTTGGTAAAATCCAGCTCATGACGAAGAAGGTGGTCCTCTACAACCTGGTGGGGCACCGCTTCCTGGGGGTGAACGAGAGGGGGGACAAGGTGATGGTGGACGGGGACGAGCCCTCCACCGGGCCCCGTCCCATGGAGCTCCTCCTCATGGCCCTGGGGGCATGCACGGCCTACGACGTGGTGGACATCATGAGGAAGAAGAAGCAGCCCCTCTCCCGCTACCGGGTGGAGGTGGAAGGGGAAAGGGCCGAGACCCACCCCAAGCGCTACACCCGCATCACCGTCACCCACATCGCCTCCGGGCCCAACGTGACCCTCGAGGCCCTGGAGAGGGCCGTCCACCTCTCCCACACCAAGTACTGCTCCGCGTCCGCCAACCTCAACGCCGAGATCACCACCCGGGTGGTCCTGGAGCCCTGGGAGGAAGGGGAAGGGTAATGTTCCTCGCGGTGGACATCGGCAACACCTCCACCGCCCTTGGCCTCTTTGAGGGGGAGCGCCTCGTGGCCCACTTCCGCATCCACACCGAAAGGATGCGGATGGAAAGCGAGTACCGGGTCATCCTGAAAAACCTCTTCGCCCTGGAAGACCTCCCGCCCCCCAAGGCCGCCCTCCTCGCCAGCGTGGTCCCTCCCGTGGAGCGGGAGATGAAAAGGGCCATAGAAAGGCTTTTCGGCATCCAGGCCGACATCGTGGACGCCGAGGCCACGGGCCTCGAGGTCCTCATAGACAACCCCAAGGAGGCCGGGGCCGACCGCCTGGTGAACGCCGTGGGGGCCCTGGCCTACGAAAGCCCCACGGGCCGCTACATCGTGGTGGACTTCGGCACCGCCACCACCTTTGACCTGGTGGAGGCGCCGGGCCGCTACCTGGGCGGGGCCATCACCATCGGCCCCCAGACCGCCGCCGACGCCTTGGCCGCCCGCACCGCCAAGCTCCCTCGCATAGACCTGGTACCGCCTAAGCAGGCTGTGGGGAAGAACACCCTCGAGGCCCTCCGCTCGGGCCTGGTGCTGGGCTACACCGCCCTGGTGGAGGGCATGGTGCGCCGCTTCAAGGAGGAGGCGGGGGAGGCCCTGGTCATCGCCACCGGGGGCTTTGCCGAAACCCTTAAGCCCATCTGCCCCTCCTTTGACGTGGTGGACGAGGACCTCACCCTCAAGGGGCTTCTTCGCATCCACCTGGCGCGAGGGTAAACCCATAAACGTACCGCCCCTCCTCCGGCAAAAGGGCGTACCGCCAACCCTCCACCCGGTAGAAGCCTAGGTCCCGCCACCTCCCCGGGGCCTCCCTGAGGAAAATCCGGAGGGGCGTGCCCTCCCGGTGGGCCAGAAGGAGCCTGAGGTTCCCGCCCAGGGGTTCCTGGTGGCCCCGCTTCCCCTCCCCCATGTAGAGGATGCGGCCCCCGCGCAAAAAAGGTTCCGGTACCCCGACTCCCCCCGGTCCAGCAGAAGGCTACGTGGGCTTGCCTTGCAAAGATCGGGGCGACGGGTGTATATCTCCCTCCTGATGGGCAAGCGAGGCTTTGCTCGCAGGGAAC
>NZ_JBAMMI010000090.1:0-2243 GCF_039793865.1 Thermus sp. | reverse complement strand
CCTTCTTTCCCGGGGCCCCCAGGCTGGCGCAAGCCAGCCTGGGGTGGTATAAGTCTGGCCTCAGCCGGAGACGGCCCTTAGGAATGAGGGTTGATGCGGATGCTCGGCCCCATGGTGCTGGTCACGTAGACCGAGCGGAGGAAGGTGCCCCGGGCCGCCTCGGGCTTGCTGGCCTCGAGGGCCCGGAGGAAGGCCCGGATGTTGTCCGCGAGCTTCTCGGCGGGGAAGCTCGCCTTGCCCACGGGAGCGTGGATGGCCCCGGTCTTGTCGTTGCGGAACTCAATCCGCCCCGCCTTGATCTCCCGGATGATCTCGCCGATGTTGAACCCCACGGTCCCCGCCTTGGGGTTGGGAAGGAGGCCGCGGGGGCCCAGGATCCGGCCCAGCTTGGAGCCCACGGCCCCCATCACGTCTGGGGTGGCCACCACGGCATCAAAGTCCATCCAGCCGTCCAGGATCTTCTGGATGATCTCCTCCCCGCCCACGTAATCGGCCCCCGCCTCCTCCGCCTCCTTGATCTTCTCCCCCTTGGCGATGGCCAGAACCCGCACCTGCTTGCCCAGGCCGTGGGGCAAGGAGACGGTGCCGCGGACGTTCTGATCGGACTTCCGGGGGTCAATGCCGAGCTTGGCGTGGACCTCCACGGTCTCGTCAAACTTGGCGGTGGCGAGCTCCTTCACGAGATGAGCGGCCTCGTCAATGGTGTAGACCTTGGCGGGGTCCACCTTCTCCAGGAGGGCGCGGTAGCGCTTGCCGTGCTTAGGCATCCTTCACCTCCGGCATTCCCACCACCTCCACCCCCATAGACCGGGCCGAGCCCGCGATCATGCGGGCGGCGGCCTCGAGGTCGGTGGTGTTCATGTCGGGAAGCTTCTGCTTGGCGATTTCCCGCACCTGCTCCCAGGTGATCCGGCCCACCTTCTCCCTGCCCGGCTTCTGGGCCCCCTTCTCCAGGCCCGCCGCCTTGCGGATGAGGTAGCTTGCGGGCGGGGTCTTGGTGACAAAGGTGAAGGAGCGGTCGGCGTAGATGGTGATCTCCACGGGGACGATGGCGTCCCCCATGTTGGCCGTGGCGGCGTTGAAGGCCTTGACGAACTCCATGATGTTGGCCCCGTGCTGGCCCAAGGCCGGGCCCACCGGGGGCGCGGGCGTGGCCTTGCCCGCGGGTAGCTGCAGCTTCACTACGGCAACGATCTTCTTCATGTTTTCCTCCTAGGCTCCCCCCAAGTTAGGGGTGCAAACGCCCTTAGGCCCTGACCACCTGGGAGAAGTCCAGCTCCACAGGGGTCTCGCGCCCGAAGATGGTGACCATGACCTTGACCTTGCCCTTTTCCGGATTGATCTCGGTCACGGTCCCGGTAAAGTCGGCGAAGGGGCCGGAGACCACCCGCACCTGGTCCCCTTCCCGGAAGGCCACCTGGGCCTTGGGGACCTCCTTCTTTCCCAGAAGGCCCGAGACCTCGAGGATGTGGCGCACCTCATCGGGGGAAAGGGGGACCGGGCGGTTGCCCGCGCCCACGAAGCCGGTGATCCCGGGGGTACCCCGCACCACCTCCCAGGCCTCGTTGGGCTCCTCCTCGTCCCCGAGGTCCATCTGCACGAAGAGGTAGCCAGGGAAGAGCTTCCGCTTGACCACCTCCTTCTTGCCCCCTTCGCGCACCTCCACCACCTCCTCCGTGGGGATGAGGACCTGGAAGATCTTGTCCTCCATGCCGAAGGCCTTCACCCGCTTTTCCAGGTTGGCCTTGGCCTTTTCCTCCTGCCCCACGTAGGTGTGGACCGCGTACCATTCAATGCTCATCGCAAGAGCCCTATGAGGAAGCGGAAGACCAGGTCGTAAAGCCCCAGGATCACCATGAACACGGCGGTGAAGACCAGGATGGCCTGGGTGCCCTCAACGATCTGCTCCCGCGTGGGCCAGGTAACCCGGGCAAGCTCCGCCCGGGCCTCCTGGAAGTAGCGGACGATGCGCCCCAGCATCAGATCTTCACTTCCTTGTGCACGGTGTGCTTATCGCACCAGGGGCAGTACTTTCGGAGTTCCAGCTTGGAGGGAGTGTTGCGCTTGTTCTTCTCGGTGGCGTAGTTGCGGCGCTTGCACTCCGTGCACTCCAAGAGAACCTTGATGCGGACCTCGCTGGCCATGCCTTACCTCCCTTGGGGCGGGGGGAGGAAGCCCTCCCCCCGGGCCTCACTCCAGGATCTTGGTGACCACGCCGGCGCCCACGGTGCGCCCACCCTCCC
>NZ_JBAMMI010000089.1:0-18053 GCF_039793865.1 Thermus sp. | reverse complement strand
TATGCTACTCCCCAAGGCCCGGGCGCGCCGCCTTTCGCCTCACCCTACGGAGGAGCGGTAGCCGAGCTCCCTCAAGGCCTCGGGGTCCTTGCGCCAGTCGGGGTAGACCTTGACCTCGAGGTCCAGGTACACCCTGCGCCCCAGCAGGGCCTCCAGCTGCTTCCTCGCCGCCTGACCGATCTCCTTGAGCTTCCTTCCCCCCTCCCCGATGACGATGCCCTTCTGGGAGGGGCGCTCCACGTAGATCACCGCCTTGAGGTAAAGCACGCCGTTTTCCCGCTCCGCCACCTCCTCCACCTTGGTGGCGATGGCGTAGGGCACCTCGTGCCAGAGGCGCTTCATGGCCTCTTCCCGGAGGATCTCCGCCACCCACTCCCCGAAGGTCTGGTCCCCCTTGGGGTGGTCCTCGGGGTAGTAGAAGGGGCCCTCGGGGAGGAGGGCGAGGAGCTCCGCCTTGAGGGAGGCCACCTGCTTCGGGTCCAGGGCGGAAAGCTTCCGGGGCAGGGCCTCGGGGAGGAGGGCGTGGTAGGCCTTTAGCGCCTCCTCGGGGTACTTGGCCTCGTCCAGCTTGTTGCCCACGAGGAGGATGGGCACCTTGCCCGCCAAGGGCCTTAGGGCCTTGGCCACCAGCTCGTCCTCGGGGGTGGGGGGGCGGCGCAGGTCCACCACCCAGACCACGGCGTTCACGTCGGAAAGGGCCTCGTAGACCTCCTGGTCCATGAACTCCCCCAGGGCGTCCATGGGCTTGTGGAGGCCCGGGGTGTCCACGAAGACGATCTGGCGCCTTCCCTCGGTGAGAACACCCCGGAGGCGCTTCCTCGTGGTCTGGGGGCGGGGGCTTATGGGGGCCACCTTGGTCCCCAAGAGGTTGTTGAGCAGGGTGGACTTGCCCACGTTGGGCTTGCCCACGATGGCCACAAAGCCGGAGTAGGTCTTCTCTTCCATGGCGTTTAGGTGATCCCGGCCCTCCGGATTTGCCCCTTGGGGCAGGGGCCGGACCTTCCAAGGCTTCCAGTATACTCCAGGCGTGGACCCTTTGGCCTTGGCCTTCCTCCCGGGCATCGGCCCGAAGCGGCTTTTGGAGGCCCTAGAGGCGGAGGATCCCGCGGGCTTCCTCCAGGAACGCTTCCCCGAGGCCTGGCGGCGCCTGCCCGAGGCCGAGGAGCGGGCGGCGGCGGAAAGGCGCCTCGCGGAGGGGATGGGCGTGCGCCTCGTGGGCCTTTGGGAAGAGGGTTTCCCCGAGGGGCTGAAGGCGCTTCCCCAACCCCCCACCCACCTCTACCTGAAGGGAGAGCTTCCCGAGGAGGGGAAGGCGGTGGCCCTGGTGGGCACCCGCAGGGCCTCCCCTTGGGCCTTGGCCTTCGCCCGGAGGCTTGCCCGGGAGCTCGCCGAGGCCGGGCTTTGGGTGGTCTCGGGCCTCGCCCGGGGGATAGACCGGGAGGCCCACCTGGGGGCCCTGGAGGGGGGCGGGCGCACCCTGGGGGTCCTGGGAAGCGCCTTGGACCGGGTCTACCCCCCGGAAAACCGCTCCCTGGCGCAAAGGATGGACCTCCTCTCCGAGTTCCCCTTCGGAACCGGGCCCAAGCCCGAGTTCTTCCCCCGGAGGAACCGCCTCATCGCCGGGCTTTGCCGGGCGGTGGTGGTGGTGGAGGCCCCCCCGGACTCCGGAGCCCTCATCACCGCCCGCCACGCCCTGGAGCTCGGCAAGGAGGTGCTGGCCGTGCCCGGAAGGCCCACGGACCAAGGCTCCCTAGGGGCCAACCGCCTCATCCAGGACGGGGCCTACCCGGTGCTCGGGGCGGAGGACGTGCTCTCCTACCTGGGCTTTTCCGGAAAGCCCAAGCCCCCCTCGGACCTCTCCCCCGAGGAGGCCAGGCTTTACGAGCGCCTGCGCCAGGGCGAGGCCCTGCCCGACGACCTGGCCGAGGCCCTGGGCCTCCCGGCGGAAAGGGTGCTCGCCCTCCTCACCCTCTTGGAGGTGAAGGGCCTGGCCCAGGCCCTCCCCGGGGGGAGGTACGGGGCGGTATAGGTGCGTTTAGAAGCCCGCGTGGGAAAAAGCGCTATGATGGGGGCGGAGGTTCGCCATGACCAAGCCTGAGGCCAAGGGCGGCGACGCGCAGATCAAGGCCGGGCTCATCTGGATGAACGGGGCCCTGGTGCCCCAGGAGGAGGCCAAGACCAGCGTCCTAAGCCACGCCCTGCACTACGGCACGAGCGTTTTTGAAGGAATAAGGGCCTACGAGACCCCCAAAGGTCCCGCCATTTTCCGGCTCAAGGAGCACGTGCGGCGCTTCTACAACTCCGCCAAGGTGCTCCGCATGGAGATTCCCTTCGCCCCCGAGGAGCTAGAGGAGGCCATCAAGGAGGTGGTGCGGAAAAACGGCTACAAGAGCTGCTACATCCGCCCCCTGGCCTGGATGGGGGCGAAGGCCCTCGGGGTGAACCCCCTTCCCAACAACCCCGCCGAGGTGATGGTGGCCGCCTGGGAGTGGGGGGCCTACCTGGGAGAGGAGGCGGTGCGCAAGGGAGCCAGGCTCATCACCAGCTCCTGGGCCCGCTTCCCCGCCAACGTGATGCCGGGCAAGGCCAAGGTGGGCGGCAACTACGTGAACTCGGCCCTGGCCAAGATGGAGGCGGTGGCGGCCGGGGCGGATGAAGCCCTCCTCTTGGACGAGGAGGGGTACGTGGCCGAGGGGAGCGGGGAGAACCTTTTCTTCGTGCGGGACGGGGTGATCTACGCCCTGGAGCACTCGGTGAACCTCGAGGGCATCACCCGGGACTCCGTGATCCGCATCGCCAAGGACCTGGGCTACGAGGTCCAGGTGGTGCGGGCCACCCGGGACCAGCTCTACATGGCCGACGAGGTCTTCATGACCGGCACCGCCGCCGAGGTGACCCCGGTGTCCATGATTGACTGGCGGCCCATCGGGAAGGGGACGGCGGGCCCCATCGCCCTTAGGCTTCGGGAGGTCTACCTCGAGGCCGCCACCGGGCGGCGGCCCGAGTACGAGGGCTGGCTCACGTACGTTACTTCCTGAGCCAGTCGGCGAGCACCTTTTGGTAGAGCTCCGGGTCCAGGCGGGGTTTTTCATAAAGCCCCGCCTTCAGCCTCTGCCGCTGGGCTTCAAAGAGGATCACGGCGGCGGCCACGGAGACGTTCAGGCTCTGGACCATGCCGAACATGGGGATCCTGATGGCCCCATCCGCCAGGGCCAGGGCCTCCTCGGAAACCCCCCACTTCTCCGCGCCGAAGAGGACGCAGGTGGGCTCCGTGTAGTCCACCTCCCGGAAGTCCTGGGCGTCCTCCCTAAGGGCCGTGGCGTAGACCCGGAAGCCCCGCTCCTTCAGGTACCGGAAGGCTTCCTGGATGCCCTCGTGCACCCGCAGGTAGACCCACTTGTGGCTCCCTCCGCTCGTCTCGTTGAAGGTGGGCACCCCGCCCGTGGGGTTCACGGCGTGGGCCTCGAGGACCCCCACGGCGTCGCAGGTGCGCAGGATGGCCGAGAGGTTGTGGGGCTTGTGCACGTTCTCCAGGAGGACGGTGAGGTCGGGCTGCCGCCTTCTTAGGACTTCTTCTATCTTGTGCCTTCGCGCCTCGGTGCGTTCCCTCATGGGGCAAGCTCCCTGAGCCTCTGGATCAAGGACTTGAGGACCTCCCGCTTGAGCTTAAGCGCCTGCCGGTTCACCACGAGCCTCGCCGTGGAGCGGGCGAGGACCTCCACCTCAATAAGCCCCGCCGCCCTCAGGGTGGCCCCGGTTTGCACCACGTCCACCACGGCGTCGGCGAGGCCCGTGACCGCGGCGAGCTCAATGTTCCCGGAAAGCTCCACCACGTCCGCCGCCCAGCCCCTTTCCTTGAGGAGGCGGGCGGTGAAGGTGGGGTACTTGGTGGCGATGCGGCGGATGGGCCCCGTGTCGTGGGGGCGCCTTATGAGGGAGAGGCGGCAGGCGCCGAAACCCAGGTCCACGGGCTCAAAAAGGTCCCGCCCCGAGTCCAAAAGCACGTCCTTGCCCACCACCCCGATCTCGGCGATCCCCAGGTCCACGTAGACGGGGACGTCCTTGTTGCGGAGCTCCAGAAGGGCCACGCCGCCCTCCTTCCCGTGGAGGAGGGTCCTTTCCCCTTCCACCTCGGGGAGGTCCAGCCCGGCCCGCCTCAGGGCCTCGTAGGCCTCCTGGAACATCCGCCCCTTGGGCAGGGCCACGGTGAGGGAAAAGCGCCTCATTCCACCCTCCAAAGCTCCTCCCCCCGGGCGAGGAAGGGGATGCCGCGCCTTTTGGCGTAGGCCAGGGGGTCTTCCCCGTGGAAAAGCTCCGTGCGCCTCTCCCGGGCGAAGCGGCGGAGGGCCTTTAGGTCCAGGGCCAGGACCTCGGGGGCCGCCTCCTCCTGGGGGGGCTTGAGGGCCTCGAGGAGCCTCTCCACCCCCAGGGCGAAGCCCGCGGCCTTGGGGAGGAGGGCCCCGTCGTACCGCCCGCCCCCGAGGAGGGGGAGGCCGAAGCCCGGGGTGTAGGCCCGGAAGAAGATCCCCGAGTAGTACTCGTAGCGCCGGGCCATGCCCAGGTCCAGGAGGACGGGCCTCCCCAGGAGGTGCAGGGTCTTTTCCAGGCCCTTCAGGGCCTCCCGGGCCTTGGGGGGAAGGGGGAGGCTTCGCGCTTCCTTAAGAACCTCCTCCCCCCCGTAGAGGTCGGGGAGGGCGAGGAGGGCCCGCCTCGCCTCCTCGGGGACGGGGCTTTGCGCGAGAAGCCCCTTCAGCTCGGGCAGGTTCTTGCGGTGGACGGCCTGCTGTACCCGCTTCTGCAGGGCCTCAGGAAGCCCCAAGGCCCGAAGCACCTCCCCCACGAGGCTCGGGAGGCCCACCTCCACCACGCCCTCCACCCCGAGGGCCTCGAGGGCGGCGAAGGCGAGCTCAAGCACCTCGGCGTCCGCCAAGGGCCCCGTGGCCCCCAAGAGCTCCAGGCCCACCTGGGTGTACTCCCTCAGGCGCCCAAGCTCCGCGTCCGCCTCCCGAAGCCAAAGGGCCCCGGCGTACTGGAAGCGGTGGACCCCCTCCCCCAGGTGGGCCCGGAGGAGCTTGGCGAGGAGGGTGGTGAACTCGCTCCTTAAGGAGAGCACTTCCCCCGTCTTGTCCACCAGCTTGAAGGCCCTTTCTGCCAGGGGGTGGTCGGGGTCGTAAAGCTCCAGGGCGGGAAGCTCCACGGGCTCGTAGCCGTGGCGCCGGAAGAGGTCCTGGAGCTTCCCCACCGCCTCGGCCTTGAGCCGGGCCTCGGGGGGCAGGAGGAAGCGGGTGCCCTCGGGGATCATGGCCTAGACCCGGGGCAGGGTGATGCCCTTCTGCCCCTGGTACTTGCCCTTGCGGTCCCGGTAGGTGACCTCGGGGCGGGGGCCTTCCAGGAAGAGGAGCTGGACGATGCCTTCGCCTGCGTAGACCTTGGCGGGAAGGGGGGTGGTGTTGGAGATCTCCAGGGTGACGTGGCCCTCCCAGCCGGGCTCCAGGGGGGTCACGTTGGCCACGATGCCGCACCGGGCGTAGGTGCTCTTGCCCAGGGCGATGGCGATGACGTTGTCCGGCATGCGGATGTACTCAACGCTCCGGGTGAGGGCGAAGGAGTTGGGGGGGATCACCACCTCCTCCCCCTCGTACTCCACGAAGCTTTTGGGATCAAAGCGCTTGGGGTCCACCACGCTGGAGAAGACGTTGGTGAAGATCTTCCACTCCGGGGCGGCCCGGAGGTCGTACCCGAAGGAGGAAAGCCCGTAGCTGATGACCCCCTCCCGCACGAGCCTCTCCTCAAAGGGCTCAATCATGCCCTTCCTCGCCATCTCCCGGATCCACCAGTCCGGCTTCACCATGCCCTCAACTATACCCGCTAGACTTGGCTCATGCGGAAGCTTTGGCCCCTGGCCCTCCTCCTCGCCGCCTGCGGCGCCCAGGACGTGGGAGCGGGCCTGGACCCCTTGCGCCTCACCGCCACCGCTCTTCCCCCGGCCTACCTGGGGGAGCCCTACCAGGCGGTCTTCAGCGCCGAAGGAGGGGTGCGCCCCTATAGCTTCGGCCTGGACGGGAAGCTCCCCCAGGGCCTCACCTTCCAGGGGGGAAGGCTTTCCGGGGTGCCCAAGGAGAAGGGGAGCTTCGCCCTCATCCTCACCGTGGAGGATGCCGCCAAAAACAGCCGGGCCCAGAAGCTCACCCTCACGGTTTCCGACCCGCCCCCGCCGAGGCTCACCCTGGTCCTCCCCCCGGCCCAGGTGGAGGGGCCCTTCCTCCTCCTCGCCCGGGTGGAGGGGCGGGAAGCGGTGGGCTTCCAGCTGGAGGTGCGCCTTCCTGGCCTCAGCCCCGACCTCGCAAGCCTCGAGGCCCTAAGCCCCGTCCACCTCCTGGACTACGATCCCCAAAGCCGCCTCCTCCGCCTGGACATGGCCTTCCCGAGGCCCCTCAAGGACCAGGAGGCCTTCCGCCTCCTCCTCACCCCGGAGAAGCCCCTCACCCCGAGGCTTTCGCCCCAGGTGGTCCTCTACGACAAGGAGGGGAAGCCCTCGGGCCAGGTCCCTTCCCGGGGGAGGCCCTTCGCCGACCTTCTCGCCCTGGCCCAGAACTGGGGTCGGGAGGGGAAGGAGCTGAAGGGGGACCTGGACGGGGACGGCAAGGTGGGGGAGGCGGACCTCCGGCTTCTCGCCCAGGGCTACTTCCCCAAGGTTCAGGCCCCGCCCCCGGGGGAGGGGTCGGGGCAAGGGGGGGCTCCCTGAGGAAGGGCCTCGCCCTTCGGTCCTTGCGGGGGTGGGGCCTTCCCGCGCGCCCCTTCGCGCCGCCCCAAAGGAGGCGGCGCGCCTGGTCCGCTACCGGAAAACCCCTCTAGAGCGCCCTGCGGATGGCCTCGGCGTCCTCCTCGCGGTAGCCGTAGAGGGTGACCTCCAGGGTGTCCGGGGCCTTCTTGATCTCCTCCAGCATCGCCCGGGCCACCGCCTCCACGGGAAGCCCCCCCACCCCGGTGCCGAGGAGGGGAAAGGCCAGGGTCCTTAGCCCAAGCTCCACCGCCTTCTCCAGGGCGCTTTTCGTGGCCTTACGCACCGTCTCCAGGCTTGCGGGCTCGTCCCCCAGGACGGCGGCGTGGATCACGTAGCGCACGGGGAGGTTCCCCGCCCCCGTGACCGCCGCCTCTCCCACCTGGATCTTGCCGATGCGGTCGCACTCCTCCTGGATGGAGGGACCCCCCTTCCTCAGGATGGCCCCCGCCACCCCGGCCCCGAGCTTCAGGTAGTTGTTGGCGGCGTTGACGATGGCGTCCCCCCGGAACTCGGTGATGTCCCCTTGGGCCACGCGGATTCGGGCCATGCCCCTATTTTCCCGTACAATGGGCCTGATGTCACGGGACCTCTTGGGCCTCGAGGGGAAGATCGTCATGGTCACGGGCGCGGGCCGGGGGTTCGGGCGGGCCATCGCCCACGGGTACGGGCGCAACGGGGCCACGGTCATCGCCGTGGACCCCGAGGTGGAGCTCGCCACGGGGGTGGCCTCGGAGGTGGAGGCCCTGGGGGCCACGGCCATCCCCATCCGCGGGGACATGAGCGTGGTCTTGGACGTGACCAGCACCTTTGAGAAGGTGGAGGAGCTCTTTGGCCTTCTGGACGGCATCGTCCACGTGACCACCGCCGAGAGCAAGACCCCCTTCGTGGAGCTTTTGGAGGGCGAGTGGTACGACCTCATGAGCCAGGACGTGAAGTCTAGCCTCTACGTCCTCCAGCAGGGGCTAAGGCACCTGGCGGGAGGCGGGTTCGTGACCATCGTTCTACCGCCCGCGGCCCGCATAGAGCCCCACACCGTCTCCGTGCGTAAGGCGGTGGAGGGCCTCATAGAGGGGGCCACCCGCACCTTCCCCGGGGTGCGGGTGAACGGCGTGGTGCCCTCCCGTGACCCCGTGGGCGACCCCTACGACCTGCCCTTGGTCCGGGCCGCTTTGGGCCTGGGGTCCATGGTCTCCGAGGGGATCCGGGGGGTGGTCCTCGAGGTCCAGCTCCCCGAGCCCCCCTTGGAGTTTGAACCCTACGCCGCCTTGAGGGAGCTGCCATGAAGTGCCCCTACTGCGGCCACCCCGACACCCGGGTGGTGGACTCGAGGCCCTCCGACGAGGGCATGGCCATCCGCAGGCGGCGGGAGTGCCCCTCCTGCGGACGCCGCTTCACCACCTACGAGCGCACCCAGCTCGAGCCCCTCATGGTGGTCAAGCGGGACGGCCGCAAAGAGCCCTTCAACCCCGACAAGCTCCTAAGGGGCCTCCTCCTCGCCTGCGAGAAGCGGCCCGTGGACCGGGAGGCCCTGAAGCGCTTCGCCTACACCTTTGAAGACCAGGTGCCGGGCCCCGAGATCTCCTCCGAGGAGATCGGCCTAAAGGCCATGGCCTTCCTCAAGGACCTGGACCACGTGGCCTACATCCGCTTCGCCTCGGTCTACCGGGAGTTTGACTCGGTGGAGCGCTTCATTGAGGAGATCCGCTACCTTTTTGGGGTGGGCTCGCCTAGTACCCCGGAGGGAGCGGGAGAAGGGAGAGAAGAACCCTAAATACACACCCGTCGCCCTGATCTTTGCAAGGCAAGCCCGCTATTCGGGATAGAACACCGGGGCGAAGGGGAGGCCGAGGGCCTCGGCGAAGGCCTTTAACCCCAAGCGGTCGGGTTCCTCCAGGTGGTAGCGGAAGTTCCAGAGGTAGTGCTGGAGGAGGAGGGGGGGGACGCCGAGCCTTTGGGCCTCCGCCTCGGCCACCTCCCTAAGCCGCCCCAGGCCCTCCCGCCGGGCCTCCCTCAGGGCCTCCACCAGGGCCTTGGGGGGAGGGTTTTCCTTCCGGTAGGCCCAGACGGCGAAGACGAAGGGGAGGCGGGTCCTTTGAAACCACAGGGTGGAGAGGTCCGCCACCTCCACCTCCCCGAAGCGGGTGGGGAGGGCGTGGGGCGTTCTGGGGACTTCCCGAAGAAGGGCGGCGTAGGCCTGAATGGCCCGATCGCCGATGAGGAGGACGCCGTCGTAGGCGGAAAGGAGCTCCAGCCCTCCCTCCCGACCTTCGTAGCGGGGCTCGGCCCCGGCCTCCTTCAGGAGGAGCTTTAGCAGGGCCACGCTGGTGGCGCTTTCCGTGGTGAGGGCCACCCGCTTGAGGTCCCTGAGGGGCTTCACGTGAAAGAGGTTCACCGAGTACACGGGGCCAAGCACGGCCACGGAGAAGTCGGTGAGGAGGCCCAAGGCGTCCTGGTGCTTGAGGTAAAAGTAGCTGGAGACCAGGGAAAGCCCCACCTCCCCCGAGAGAAGGAGGCGGTTGAGCTCCGCGGGGACGGCATAAAGGACCTGGAGGCCCTCGAGCCTCAGGAAGTGGTGAAGGGGGGCGACGTTGGCGTAGCGGGGAAGGCCCAGGACGTAGGGCCTCACGCCTCCACCTGGTCCCAGACCCGCACCTCCCGGTAGAGGGCGTCCCGCTCCACGGGGATCCGGCCCGCCATGAGGATGATCCGGGCGAGCTCCCGCTTGGTGAGGCCCTGGGGCGTGGGGCTGCCCGCCATGTGGACGATCCTCTCCTCTATGAGGGTGCCGTCTATGTCCGTGACCCCCCAGTCCAAGGAGACCTGGGCGAGCTCGGGGGTCAGGGTGGCCCAGTACCCCTTGATGTGGGGGAAGTTGTCCAGGTAGAGCCGGGCCACGGCTAGGTTCCTGAGGTCGTCTAGGCCCGTGGTGAACTCCCTTTTGCCGAGTTCCCGGGCGAGCTGGTTCCCGTCGGGCTGGAAGGCCAGGGGGATGAAGCTCATGAAGCCCCCTGTTTCGTCCTGGAGCCGCCTTAAGCGCTCCATGTGGTCCAGGCGCTCCTCGAGGGTCTCTATGTGCCCGTAGAGCATGGTGGCGTTGGTGGGGATGCCGAGCTCGTGGGCGGTGCGGTGGATCTCCAGCCACCCTTCCGCCGAGACCTTGGCCCGGGCGATCCTCCGCCGCACCCTCTCGGCGAAGATCTCCGCCCCCCCTCCCGGCATGGCGTCCAGGCCCGCCTCCTTCAGGGCCTTTAGGACCTCCCGGTAGGGGAGGCGGGCGATCTTGGAGAAGTGGTGGATCTCCGCCGCGGTCCAGGCCTTCACCTGCACCCCGGGGAAGCTCTCCTTGAGGGCCCGCACCAGGTCCAGGTAGTAGGAGAAGGGCCTTTTGGGGTGGTGGCCCGCCGTGAGGTGGATCTCCGTGAGCCCCGGCTGGTAGCGTGCCCTTACCCAGGCCACCACCTCCTCCACGTCCCAGTCCCAGGCCCCCTCCTCCCCGAAGCGCCTTTGGAAGGCGCAGAAGGTGCACCCCACGTAGCAGATGTTGGTCTGGGAGACGCGGATGGAGTGGACGAAGTAGGTCTTGTGCCCGTGCTTCCTTTCCCGGACCAGGTTGGCGAGGCGCATGAGGGTGGGGAGGTCCTTGGTTTGGTAGAGCAAAAGGCCGTCCTCAAAGGAAAGCCGCCTCCCTTCCAGCACCTTCTCGGCGATGGGGAGGAGGCGGGGGTCCCGGATCCCTCTCACGCCCTGGAGTCTACTCCCCTTGGAGGCGGCTGACCAGGGCCTCCACCTCCTTTTGCCTTCCCCCCACGCTTTTCTCGGGGAGGAGGGCTCGGAGGTAGCGGTCGGTGAGGAGGAGGTCCACGTAGGGGTAGACCGTGGCCGCCATGACCGCGTCTAAGAGGTCGGAGGGGCGGGGCTTGCGCCCGGGGTCCGAGGCCATCTTGGCGAGGAGGTGGGCGAGGAGCCTTGCAAAGGGCACCTCCTTGAGCCCGGCGCGCTTTCGCACCTCTTCCAGGGCGAGGGCTTGGGCCTCATGGTAGGGGAGGCCCCGGAGGGCCTCGGGAAGCCCCTGGAAAGGGGAAAGGTCCGCCGGGGTCTCCCAGCTTCCCCCCCGGTGGAGGAAGTCCTCCCGGTAAAGCCCCCTCTCCTGCCTGAGGGCCACCTCCTGCCAGGGGCGCACCCAAAGGCCCCCCGAGAGGGCGGCGAAGACCTCCTGAAGGGCGGGGAGGAGGTAGCCCGCCTTCTCCTTTGGGCCCCGCTGGGGATGGAGGGTTTCCAGGACGTGGAAGGGGCTCGGAGGGGCGAGGGCCTTCCCCCTTAGGGCCTGGAAGAGCCTGCCGAAGGCCTCGTGCCCCCTTTGGCCCAGGAGGTGCTTGGCCATGCGGCTTGCGTGGTTTTGGTCCAGGTAGACCAGCACCTACTCCTTGGCCCGCGCCAGCCACAAGGCGGCGCTCAGAAGGGCCACCCCCCCGGCGAAGAGGAGGAAGTCCAGGGCCTCCTTTGGCTTGAAGGCCAGGGCCTTCTCAAAGAACTTCACCACCAGGATCATGACGATGACCTGGCCCAGCTTGTTCTTGAGGTCGGCGAGGCTTTGGACCGCCAGGACGTTTTCCAAGGGCACCTCCAGCTTGCCGATGAAAAGCTCAAAAAGGCCCACGCCGAAGATGAGGAAGACGGCGGCGAGGAGGGCCAGGTCCACGGCCCCCACCAGGGCGGGGAGGGCGGCCTCGAGGCCCTGCCCCAGGGCGCCCACGGCCTCCCAAAAGGCGTGCCAGGCGAAGTAAAAGGCCCCAAGCAAAAGGCCCGCCACCGGCAGGACCACGATCCAGCGCACCAGGTTGGTCAAGGCGTTCCAGAAGCCCATGGGAGGATTCTAGGGCACGTAGGGCGCGGGGCCCGGGGTCAGGGTGGAGGTCCTTTCCACCAGGGTGGGCTCAAAGCGCACCTCCCGGGGGGCTCCGGCGTAGCCCTGCATCCTCTCCAGGAGGAGCTGGGCCGCTCTGGCCCCCATGGCCTCCACGGGCTGGGCGATGGTGGAAAGCCCCACCTCTTCGGTGAAGGGGTGCCCGTCAAAACCCAGGACCCGCACGTCCTTTCCGGGGGTGAGGCCGAGCCTTTGGGCCTCCTCCAGGACTCCCAGGGCCACCTGGTCCGCCCCGGCGAAGACGCTTAAGGGTGGGGAGGCCTTCTCCAGGAAGTGGCGTAGGGCGAGCCGCCCGCCTTCCTGGGAGAGGCGGGTGACGTAGAGGTGGTCCTCCGGGAAGGGGCGGCCCGCCTCCTTTAGGGCCTCCAGGAAGCCCGCCATGCGCTCGGCGAAGACGGTGTGGCGGAAGGCCCGGTCCGGTTCCTCCTCCACCTTGATGGCGAAGATGGCCCCGGGGAAGCGGGCGAGGTAAGCCCCGGCGAGCCTCCCCCCTAGGAAGTTGTCCAGGTAGACCGAGTCGTACCGGGGGTTTTTGGCGTCCACAAGGACCACGGGGCGGTCGGTGGGGAGGCGGCCTTCCTCAAAGTGCTCCGTGAGGTCGTAGGAGGCGAGGATGAGGCCGTCGGTGAGGTAGGCCAGGGTGGAGCTCTCCAGGTAGCGCTTGAGCCGGGCCTGGGAGAGGATGGGGAAGAGGGCCAGGTCGTAGCGCTTTTCCAGGAGGACCCCCTCGAGGCCCTCTATGAGCCTGCGGTAAAACTCCGTGGCCACGAAGGGCAGGAGGACGCTCACCGTGTAGCTCCGCCCCCCGGCGATCCTGCGGGCGTGGGGGTTGGGGGTGTAGCCCAGCTCCTCCATGGCCCTAAGGACCCGGGCCCGGGTCTCGGGGCGCACCGCCGGGTGGTTGTTGAGGACCCGGCTCACCGTGCCCAGGCCCACCCCGGCCCGGGCGGCCACCTCGTGGATGGTGGGTTGCTTCTTCCTCATGGCGTGTGGAAGCGCTTCATGGAAACTTCCATCCTCAGGATACGCCAGGGCCTCGGCCTTTGCAAGAATGGGGGCATGGCCCACCTCCTCCTGGCCTACCTCCTGGGCTCCCTGGTGGGGGGGCTCCTCCTCTTTCCCGGGGCGCGGGGAAGGGACCTTCCCGGGGGCTCGGGGGTCTTCCGCCAAAGGGGCCCCTGGGCCGCCCTTTTGGTGGTCCTCTTTGACCTGGGAAAGGGGGCCTTGGCCGCCCTCCTCACCCCCCCTGGGCTCCGCCCCTACGCCGGGGCGGCCCTGGTGGCGGGGCACAACTGGCCCCTCTTCTTCCGCTTCCGGGGGGGAGGGGGGATCGCCCCTTCCTTGGGCTTCTTCCTGGCCTGGCTTCCCGAAGAGACCCTTTGGGCCACGGCTTTGGGCCTTGGGGTGGCGGGGGCGTACCACCTCCTCTACTGGCGGAAGGGGCGGAAGGGGGTTTACCCCATCCCCTTCGGGGCCATCTTCGGCTACCTGGCCCTTTTCTTCCTGGCCCCGGCCGAGGGCCGGCTGGGGGCGCTTTTGGTGGCGGGGGTGGTCCTCCTCCGGGGCCTGCAAATCCTCTTGGGAAAATGGTAGCTTTAGAGCATGAAGATCCTGCGCTTCAACGAGGGGAGGTGGGGAATCCTCGAGGGCGAGCTCGTCCTGGAGACGGACGCCCCCGGGGGGAACCCCACGGGAAAGCGGTACGACCTGGCCTCCGTCACCCTTTTGCCCCCGGCTACCCCCACCAAGGTCGTCTGCGTGGGGCGGAACTACCGGGAGCACATCAAGGAGATGGGCCACGACTTCGGCGAGGACCTCCCCAAGGAGCCCGGCCTATTCCTCAAGGGGCCCAACACCCTGGCCCGGCCCGGGAACCCCAGGGACCCTTGGGGCACCGCCGAGCCCGTCCCCTACCCCTTTTTCACCGAGGAGCTCCACTACGAGGGGGAGCTCGCCGTGGTCGTCGGGGACAGGATGCGGAACGTCCCTCCCGAGAAAGCCCTGGACCACGTCCTGGGCTACACCGTGGCCGTGGACATCACCGCCCGGGACGTGCAGAAGAAGGACCTGCAGTGGGTCCGGGCCAAGAGCGCCGATAAGTTCCTGCCCCTTGGCCCTTGGGTGGAGACCGACCTGGACCCAGAGAACACCTGGGTCCGCGCCTACGTGAACGGGGAGCTTAGGCAGGAGGGGCACACCTCCCAGATGATCTTCAGCGTGGCGGAGATCCTCGCCTACATCTCCGGCTTCATGACCCTGGAGCCCTTGGACGTGGTCCTCACCGGGACCCCTTCCGGCGTGGGGGCCCTGAGCCCCGGGGACCGGATTGAGGTGGCGGTGGAGGGCGTGGGCACCCTTCACACCCTTATCGGACCCAAGGAGGAGAGGCCGTGGTGAAGGTCTTGGACCTCCGCTTCCAGGGGGTGGAGCGGGTCATCGCGAGCTTCCTCCTGGACTCCGGGGAGGGGCCCGTCCTCGTGGAGACGGGGCCGGAAAGCTGCTACCCGCGGCTTGTGGAGGCCTTGAGGGCGGAGGGGGTGGCCCCCGAGGAGGTGCGCCACGTCTTCGTGACCCACATCCACCTGGACCACGCGGGGGCGGCCTGGCGGTTGGCCGAGCTTGGGGCCACGGTCTACGTCCACCCCAAGGGAGCGCCCCACCTGGTGGACCCCTCGAGGCTCCTGGCCTCCGCCGAGCGGATCTACGGGGACGCCTTAAAGGCCCTCTGGGGCGAGGTCCGGGGGATCGCGAAGGAGAGGGTGCGCCCCCTGGCCGACGGGGAGGTGGTGGCCCTAGGCGGCCTCGAGGTCCAGGCCCTGGAGACCCCGGGGCACGCGGGCCACCACCACGCCTACCGGGTGGGGGACCTCGTCTTCACCGGGGACGTGGCCGGGGTGCGCATCGCCCCGGGGCCCGTTTTGCCCCCAACCCCGCCCCCGGACATCCACCTGGAGAGCTGGTACGCCTCCTTGGACCGCCTCCTCGCCCTCCGCCCCAAGGCCCTCTACCTCACCCACTTCGGCGCCTACCGGGACGTGGAGGCCCACCTCCAGGCCCTGCGGGAGACCCTGGAGGCCTGGGCGGGCTGGGTCCTCCACCGCCTGAAGGAGGGGCTTTCCGAGGAGGAGATGGTCCGGCGCTTTGAGGCCTACTGGCGGGAGGGCCTGAGGAGGGCCGGGGTGGACGAGGCGGGCATGCGCCTTTACGCCCTCGCCGACCCCCCCTTCATGAACCTCCAGGGCCTGGCGCGCTACTGGCAGAAGCACCACCCCGAGGCCTTGGGAGGCTAGGTGCCCGCGCGTTGGCCCTGCAACATGGGATACCCGGGCTTGGGCTGTGGGAAAGCGCTTTTGGGGCCTCCACCGTGGCAAAAGCCGCGGTGGGGTACGTAGATGGGGCCCTTTCCCTTGGGACGGCCCGCCCGGATGGCGGTCTTCGCCTCGGGGCGGGGGACGAACCTCGAGGCCCTCCTCGAAGCCTTCCCCCAGGGGCACCCCTTGGGGGAGGTGGTCCTGGTGGTCTCGGACAACCCCGGGGCCTTCGCCCTGGAAAGGGCGAGAAGGCGCGGGGTGGAGGCCCAGGCCCTCCCCTGGCGGGGGCGGCGGGCCTTTGAGGAAGAGGCCCTGGGGCTCCTGGAGGAAAGGCGGGTGGACCTCGTCCTCCTGGCAGGCTTCATGCGCCTCCTCTCGCCCCGCTTCGTGGAGCCCTGGTACGGCCGCCTCCTCAACCTCCACCCTTCCCTCCTCCCCGACTACCCGGGGCTTCGGGTCCACGAGCGGGTCCTCGCCGCGGGGGAGCGGGAAACCGGCTCCACGGTGCACTTCGTGGACCAGGGGGTGGACACGGGGCCCATCCTCCTCCAGGGGCGGGTGCCCGTTCTCCCCGGGGACACCCCGAAGACCCTGGAGGCCCGCGTCCTCCGCCTGGAGCACCGGCTTTACCCCAAGGCCGTCCGCCTCCTCCTCCTGGGCCTCGCCTTCCCCCCGCCTTCCGACCTGGAGGAGCGGCTCGGGGAGGAGGCGGCCCGGGCCTTCCAGGTCCTCTCCCCGCGGGAAAAGCCCCTCTACCTCCGGGCCTGGGCCCTCCTTAGGGCCTGGGGGCGGGAGGAGCGGGTGGGCCCCGCCTTCCTGGGGCAAGGAGGGGAGTGGGGGCGGGCCGCCTTCCTCGCCGCCCACCTCCTTGGTGGGTCCGACCCGGCCCTCCTGGAGGAGGTGGCGGAGCTTCCCCCCGAGGTCCGGGTCCAGGTGGAGGGGGCCTTGCGGGTAGAATCCTCGCCATGAAGGTCCTGGTGGTGGGAAGCGGGGGGCGGGAGCACGCCCTCCTCTGGAAGGCGGCGCAAAGCCCACAGGTAGAGAGGCTCTACGCCGCCCCCGGCAACGCCGGTATGGCGGCCCTGGCCGAACTCGTCCCCTGGAACGGGGACGTGGAGGCCCTGGCGGACTGGGCGCTTGCCGAGGGGATAGACCTCACCCTGGTGGGCCCGGAGGCCCCCCTGGTGGAGGGCATCGCCGACGCCTTCCAGGCCCGGGGGCTTTTGCTCTTCGGCCCCACGCAGAAGGCCGCCATGATTGAGGGCTCCAAGGCCTTCGCCAAGGGGCTCATGGAGCGCTACGGCATCCCCACGGCGCGCTATAGGGTCTTCCAGGAGCCCCTCGAGGCCCTGGAGTACCTGGAGGAGGTGGGGGTGCCGGTGGTGGTCAAGGACTCCGGGCTCGCCGCGGGGAAGGGGGTCACGGTGGCCTTTGACCTGCACCAGGCCAAGCAGGCGGTGATCAACCTTCTCTCCGGTCCCGAAGGGGGAGAGGTGGTGATAGAGGAGTACCTCGAGGGGGAGGAGGCCACGGTCCTCGCCCTCACCGACGGAAAGGCCGTCCTTCCCCTCCTTCCCTCCCAGGACCACAAGCGCCTCCTGGACGGGGACCAGGGCCCCATGACCGGGGGGATGGGGGCGGTGGCCCCCTACCCCATGGACGGGGCCACCCTAAGGCGGGTGGAGGAGGAGGTCCTCTGGCCCCTCGTCCGGGGGCTGGAGGCCGAAGGGGTGGTCTACCGGGGGGTGGTCTACGCCGGGCTCATGCTCACCCGGGAAGGCCCCAAGGTGCTGGAGTTCAACGCCCGCTTCGGCGACCCCGAGGCCCAGGCCCTCCTCCCCCTCCTGGAGAACGACCTGGTGGACCTGGCCCTCAAGGTGGCCGAGGGGAGGCTTGCGGGGACGAGGCTTTCCTGGAAGGAGGGGGCCGCGGCCTGCGTGGTCCTGGCCGCCCCGGGCTACCCCGAAAGCCCGAGGAGGGGGATCCCCCTAGAGGTGCCCGAGCCCCCGGAAGGGGTCTTGGTCTTCCACGCCGGGACCCGGAGGGAAGGGGGCAGGCTCGTGAGCGCCGGGGGGCGGGTCCTAAACGTGGTGGGCCTGGGGAAGGACCTGGGAGAGGCCCTGGAGCGGGCCTACGCTTTCCTTCCCCGGGTGGGCTTTCCCGGGGCGGTGTACCGGAAGGACATCGGGCGGAAGGCCCTTGCCCGCCTCAGTACCTGAGCTTGGCCAAGGGGAGCCTCTCGCAGGCGTAAAGCACCGCCCCCAGGGTGCGGAGGCCCCGCTCTTTGAGGAGGGGGACCATGCGCGCGAAAACCTCTGCGGTCATGAGGGCGTCCCCCAAGGCGGTGTGCCGCCCTAGGATGGGCACTCCGAAGCGCTCCGCCAGGGCTTCCAGGCGGTGGTCCTTGAGGTCGGGGAAGAGGAGGTGGGCGAGGAGGAGGGTGTCCACCAAGGGGGGGTGGTCTATCCCCGCCCGCTTCAGGAAGGCCATGTCAAAGGCCCCGTTGTGGGCGAGGAGAACGGTGTCCTCTATGAAGGCGCGGAAGGCGGGCAGGACCTCCTCCAGCCGGGGCTTTCCCTGGAGCATTTCCCAGGTAAGGCCGTGGATCTCCTGGGAGGCCTTGGGAATGGGGCGGCCCGGGTCCACCAGGGCCTCGAGGACCTCGTGGCGGAGGACCCTGGTCCCTAGGACGTGGACCGCTCCTATGGACACGATGGCGTCTTTGGCGGGGTCCAGCCCCGTGGTCTCCAGGTCAAAGGCGGTGTAGAGGAGGCCCTCCAGGGGGGCTTCCTCGAGGGCCTCGGGGACCTGGAGGAGGGCAAGGTCAAAGACCGCGGCCCGGGGCGGGGGGCCTTCGGGCAGGAAAAGCTTCGGGGCCTTCCGGGCGGGCAGGAGGAGGTGGAGGCGGCTCCCCTCGGCCCAGAGGCTTCCCCCGGCCCTCTCCACCGCCTCCTTGAGGAGGGGGTGGGGCGGGGGAGCGGGGTGGGGGAAGGTGAGGGTGAGGTGGAGGAGGCCGCCTTCCCCCTCTCCCTTC
>NZ_JBAMMI010000088.1:0-80089 GCF_039793865.1 Thermus sp. | reverse complement strand
TAGGATCTACAGACTTCGCTAACTTCTTGGCGAGCCTCGTCCCCCCGACCCCTTCCCCCGCTGGCCGCTGTATAGACGACCAGGGCTGGCCGGTCACCCCCCCTCCAACGGGTTGCCACCCCGGCACCTTCTGCGGCAAACGCCCAAGCCCCGGGCTCTGCTGGCACCTACCCGTGAGCAAGGTAAAGGGCTGGCTGGTAGACGGTTCCCCTTCCACTCACGCCCTCGTGGCCAACATCACGCCCAACAGGAACACCGCTTCCTTGGGCGAAATCGTGGGCATCTGGGGCTACTACTACCCGGCCTGGACCCCCAGGGTGGGCCCCTGGACGGTCATCATGCTGAAGCTAAAGATGCTTTGGGTAGATACCATCCCGGGCCCGGGGTGGGTTCCCCTTTCAAAGCCACCTTTCTGGCAAGCATTCCCGGCCCCCACCCAACCGGGGCGGAGCGTCTTTGAGTTCTTCTACGCCACCTACGAGAAAGAGAGGTGGCGCATGAGGGGATTTGGTCTCTACAACGCACCCCTCCTCCACCCCGACGCCCTGGCCTGCCTCTTCCAGGCCATCCGCGGCGAGCTCCGCAGGGAACCTGACCAATGCGGTGAGGGGGTGGACCTCTGCGATTGCGATTGTGACTGCAAGTGATCAACCCCCTGCTGTTAGGGGTGGTGGTACACTACCCCGGGGGTTTTTATGCGCGTTCTCGTAACGGGCGGTGCCGGTTTCATCGGAAGCCATATCGTGGAGGACCTCCTCAAAAGGGGCCTCGAGGTGGCGGTCCTGGACAACCTCTCCACGGGCAGGCGGGAAAACGTGCCCGAGGGCGTCCCCTTCTTCCAGGTGGACCTAAGGGACCAGGAGGGGGTGGAGCGAGCTTTCCGGGAGTTCCGCCCCACCCACGTCTCCCACCAGGCGGCCCAGGCCTCGGTGAAGGTGAGCGTGGAAGACCCCCTCCTGGACTTCGGGGTGAACCTCCTCGGGGGGATGAACCTCCTGGAGGCCTGCCGCCGCTATGGCGTGGAAAAGCTCCTCTTCGCCTCCACGGGCGGGGCCATCTACGGGGAGGTGCCCGAGGGGGAGCGGGCCGAGGAGACCTGGCCCCCCCGCCCCAAAAGCCCCTACGCCGCCAGCAAGGCCGCCTTTGAGCACTACCTCGCCGCCTACGGGCAAAACTACGGCCTCAAGTGGGTCTCCCTGCGCTACGGCAACGTCTACGGCCCCAGGCAGGACCCCCACGGGGAGGCGGGGGTGGTGGCCATCTTCGCCGAAAGGGTCCTCAAGGGCCTGCCCGTGACCCTCTACGCCCGGAAGACCCCGGGGGACGAGGGGTGCGTGCGGGATTACGTCTACGTGGGGGACGTGGCCCGGGCCCACGCCCTCGCCCTCCTCTCCCTGGAAGGGGTCTACAACGTGGGCACCGGCGAGGGGCACACCACGAGGGAGGTCCTAAAGGCCGTGGCCGGGGCCGCGGGGAAGGCCCCTGAGGTCCTCCACGCCCCGCCGCGCCCCGGGGACCTGGAAAGGAGCGTCCTCTCCCCCCTCAAGCTCATGGCCCACGGCTGGCGGCCCGAGGTGGGCTTTGAGGAGGGAATCCGCCTCACCGTGGAGCACTTCCGGAGGCGTTGACTTACCCCACCCCGGTATCCCACAATGGGCCTCATGAGCGTGCGCCCCTTCAACCCCGCCTGGTTCGCCGCGGTCATGGGGGGAAGCGGGGTGGCCCTTACGCTTAAGGCCTTCGGCCTCCCCGCCCTGGGCCTTCTGGCCTACGCCCTCGCCGGGCTTCTCTTCGCCCTAAGCCTCGCCTTCTTTCTGGGAAAGCTCCTCCGCTACCCGGGGCAGGTCTGGCAGGAACTCCACCACCCCCTCCTCTCCCAGCTCTACGCCACCTTCCCCCTGGCCTTCCTCCTCTTCGGCCTGGCGAGCCTGAAGGTGGCGGGGTGGCCGGGCCTCGCCCTCCTCCTCTTCGCCCTGGGCGCCCCCCTTACCCTCCTCGCGAGCCTCCTCCTCGGCTACTTGGTCTTCACCCGGCTCCGCCTCCCCTTTGAGGCGGCCAACGGCACCTGGTTCATCCCGCCGGTCTCGGCCATCGTGGTGCCCCTCACCGGGGGGCCCCTCCTTCCCCTCCTCGGCCCCTGGGCCCGGGAGGCCTTCCTCTGGCTCCTCATGTTCCTCGGGCTCGGGCTCGTCCTCTTCCTCTGGGTGGGGGCCACCCTCCTGGGCCGCCTCTACGTCCACGAGCGCCCGGCCCCCGAGCTCGTCCCCTCCCTCTTCATCGGCCTGGCCCCGGTGGGGGTGGGGATCCTCGCCCCCCTCGCCCTCTTCGGCGGGGCCCGGGAGGCGGGGCTCTACGGGGGGAGCCTCGAGGGCCTCTACCTCCTCGGGGCGGCCCTTTGGGGCCTGGGGGGCTGGTGGTTCGTCCTGGCCATGACCTTCCTCCTGGAAAACCTCCTCCTCCACCGGGTGCGCCTCGCCTTCCAGCCCGGCCTTTGGGGCCTGGTCTTTCCCCTCGCCGCCTTCACCCTGGGCACCCGAGCCCTGGCCGAGGGGCTTGGGAGCCAGGTCTTCGCCCTCCTCTCCTGGGGGCTATTCCTGGTGCTCCTCGCCTTCTACCTGCCCCTCCTCCTCCGCACCCTCCTGGCCTTCCTGAGGCTCGAGGTGCTGAAGCCAGCGCCGGCTCAGGCGAACCCGCGCCCGCAAGGAAGCTAGGGCCTCGCGGTCCCGCTTGAGGCGCTTCTTGGCCCGGGAAAGGGCCTCGGCCCGGGCCTTGGGCCCCACGCCCCCCAGGACCTCCCGCCGGGCGAAGAAGGCCTGAAGGTCCATCCAGGCCAGAAGCTCCTCCCGCTCCACCCCCAAAAGCTCCGGCCTTAGCCCGGGGAGGGCCGCCCGCACCCTGCGGTAGGCCTCGGGCAGGGGGACCCCCTTCCGCACCAGGAGGTCCACCGCCTCCGAGGCCAGGACCTCGGGGGAAAACTCCGCCAGAAGGCGCTCCGGGAAAAAGACCCCCTCCTCCAGGGCCACCCGGGTGAGCTCCACCGCCCCCTCGGCGGCGGAGAGCCCCTCGGCGAGGGGCTCCAAAACCCCGGTGGAGTGGTCGTTCAGGTCGGTGAAGGGGGTGTTGTGGTTGAGGAGGGCTAAGGGCGCATGGCCCCCAAGGAGCCGCCCGGCGTAGACGCGGGCGTGCTCCAGGACCACGGGGTTCTGCTTCTGGGGCATGAAGCTGGACCCCTGGGAAAGCCCCTCCCCCACCCCGAAGGCCTCCCGCCCCGCCCAGGAAAGGAGGTCGGTGAGGAGGCGGCTTAGGCTCGCCCCCAAACCCCCCAGGGCGAAGGCCAGCTCCAGGGCGTAGTCCCCCGCGGCCACCGCGTCCAGGGTGTTCTCCACGGGCCCCTCAAACCCGAGGAGGCGGGCCAGGCGCTCCCGGTCCACGGGGTAGGGGCTTCCCGCCAGGGCGCTCGCCCCCAGGGGGGAGCGGTTCACGTTAGAGAGGGCCCGGAAGAGCCTTTCCGTGTCCCGGGCGAGGAGGGCCTCCACCCCGAGGAGGTAGTGGTCCAGGGTGGAGGGCTGGGCCGGGCGGTGGTGGGTGGAGAGGACCACCACCACCCCCCGGTGCCGCTCCGCTTGGCGGAGCACCACCTGCCGCAGGCGGAGGAGATCGCCGAGGAGGGCCAAGGTCCGGTCCCGGAGGTAGGCCCGGAAGACCGTGAGGTCCAGGTCGTTTCGGGAAAGCCCCCGGCGCACCGCCCCCGCCACCTCCTCCCCCCAGTGCTCGGCGAGCTGGGCCTGGATGGAGAAGAACACGTCCTCCACCTCCCCGGTGAAGCTCGGGAGGGGCAGGGTGCGGAGCTCCCTTAGCGCAGCCACGGCCTCCCTGGCGCGGGGGAGGCCGAGCCGGGCGAGCTCCAGGGCGTAGGCGGTGAGGGCGTCAAAGAAGTGGGGCACCAGGGCCTCGCGGGCGAAGCGGTACTGCCGGGCTAAGACGAAGCGGCGGAAGACCCCGTGCCAGCGCATGCTCCCATCCTACGTCTTGGAGCTTTGGGGGCGGGTTCGGGACTACTTCCGCACCTGGCCCCTCCCCTACTGAGGGTCCCCGAGGTGGCGGAAGGCCACGGGCAGGCCCACCAAAAGGCCGAAGAGGAGGTGGAAAGGGGTCTTGCCGAGCAGGGCGGCGAGGAGGGGAAGGGCGAGGGCCACCGCCAGGACCGCCCGCCCTGGGCTGCGGAAGGCGAGGTAGAGGAGGGCGAAGAGGAAGAGGGCCAGGAGGAGGAGCCTGGGGTCCACGGCCAGGAGGGCCCCCGCCGCCGGGGCCAGCGCCCTGCCTCCCCGGAAGAGGAGCCAGGGGGAGAAGGCCTGGCCCCACACCGCCCCCACGCCCCCCAAAAGCCCCCCCAAGGGGCTCCCCGCGACCCCCTCCCCCAAGGCCACGCTCAAAGCCCCCTGGAATACCTCCAGGAAGAGGACCAGAAGCCCCGGCACCGGGCCCAGGACCTCGAGGGCGCTCAGGAAGTCGGGCCCTTCCCTAAGGAGGTCCTTCCCCCTCAGGGCGCCGAACCAGAAGGCCACGGGCAGGCCGCCCACCAGGTAGCCGAGGAGAAAGGCCAGGGCCACGGCACCCCTCCGCCCCCACCTAAGGCCTCAAGCGGACCAAGGCCGCTTGGAGGCGGGCGGGCAGGCTCATCCGCCTTAGCTTACGCCCTCTGGGGCCGGGTGGGGCGGAGCTCCACCTCGCTCACCAGGGCCCTTTCCGGCATCTCCAGGGCGAAGCGCACCGCCTGGGCCACGTCCTCCGGGGCGAGCTTCCAGCCCGCCCCTGGGGTGTTCCCGGCGAAGCCCGTGTCCACCGAGCCCGGGAGGAGGTTCACCACCCGCACCCCCTCTTCCCTCAGCTCCAGCATGGCCGCCCCCATGAGGCCGAGGAGGCCGAACTTGCTGGCGTTGTAGGCGGCCCCGCCCTTGAAGGGGTTCTTCCCGGCAAGGCTTCCGATGTTCACCACCACCCCCCGGGCGCGGAGAAGGGCGGGGAGGGCGGCCTTCAGGCCCAGGAAGGGCCCCACCAGGTTCACCTCCAAGACCTCCCGGAACTCGGTCTCGGAAAGCTCGGCGAGGGGCTTCATGATGCCGATTCCGGCGTTGTTCACCAGGGCGAAGAGCCCGCCGAAGGCCTCCTCCATGCGGGCCACGGCCCGCTCCCAGTCCCCTGGGTTCCGCACGTCCCCGGGGAGGGGGAGGGCCCGCTCCCCAAGCTCCGAAGCCAGGGCCCTAAGCCTTTCCCCGTCCCGGGCGAAGAGCCCCACCCCGTAGCCCTGGGCGTGGAGGAGGCGGGCCGTGGCCTCCCCGATGCCCCGGCTCGCCCCCGAGATGAGCACGGCGCGCATGGCCTCAGGATAGCCCAAACCGGGCCCGGATCTCCCCTAGAAGGGCGAGCACCTTCTCCCTTAGGGCCTCGAGGCTCCCCGTGTTCTCCAGGACCCAGGTGGCCCGCTTCCGCTTCTCCTCCTCGGGCATCTGGGCCCGCTCCCGGGCCAGGACCTCCTCCCGGGAAAGCCCCGAGCGCGCCACGACCCGCCGCACCCTTTCCTCCAGGGGGGCCGCCACCAGGAGGGTTCCGTGGAGCCTCCCCTCCCACCCCTTCTCAAAGAGGAGGGGAATCTCCACGAAGACCAGGGGGGCCCTAAGGCGGGAAAGCTCCTCCACAAGAAGCCGCCGCACCTCCGGGTGGACCACGGCCTCGAGGGCTTTGAGCTTCTCTGGGTCGGAAAAGACCACTCGGGCCAGGGCCCTTCGGTCCAGCTCCTCCCCCCGGAAGGCCTCGGGGAAAAGGCGCTTGAGCTCGGGCTTCTTGGCCTCCCGGGCCCTTTCCGCCAGGAGGTCGGCGTCCAGCACGGGGTAGCCGAGCTCCCGGAGGAGGGCGGCCACGGTGCTCTTGCCGCTCCCGATGTTCCCGGTGAGGCCGATAATGATGGGGTGCTTCGCCTCGTGGCCCATATGGACTTCCCCTTTTATACCCCCAAGGGCGCCTTCCCCGTGGGGGGAGCGGTGCGGGACCTCCTCCTGGGGAGGAGGCCCAAGGACCTGGACTACGCCGCCCTGGACCCGGAAGGGGCGGCCAAGGAAGCAGAGAGGCGCCTCGGGGGAAGCCTCTTCCCCTTGGACCCGGGGCGGGGCCACTACCGCCTGGTGGTGGGGGAAAGGACCCTGGACTTCACCCCCTTGGAGGGAGACCTTTTGGAGGACCTCCTCCGGCGGGACTACCGGGCAAACGCCCTCTTCTTTAAGGAAGGCGCCGTCTTCGGGCTAAGGGGAGTAGAGGAGGACCTGAGGCGGCGCCTCCTCGTCCCGGTGCGGGAGGAAAACCTCTACGAGGACCACCTTAGGAGCCTCCGGGGGGTGCGCCTTGCGGCAAGCCTCGGCCTCGGCCTGCCCGGCAGAACGCAAGAGGCCCTAAGGCGCCACGCCCGCTTCCTCCAGGCCCACCCCGAGGCCCACCCGGCGCGGGAAAGGGTGAGGGAAGAGCTTGCGCGGCTTCTCCTCTCCCCACGGGCCGCCTTCGGCCTCCGCCTCCTGGAGAGGACGGGGCTTTTAGGGGTCTACCTCCCCGAGCTCGCCCTCCTCGAGGGCCTGGAGCAGGGAGGGGTGCACCACCTTCCCGCCTGGGAGCACACCTTGAGCGCGGTCTTCCACCTCCTCTTCCTCTGGCCCGAGGCCCCCCTCGAGGCCCGCCTCGCCGCCCTCTACCACGACGCGGGCAAGCCCCTCACCCGCCGCTTTGACCCCGAGGTGGGCCGCTTCCGCTTCCTGGGCCACCCCGAGGTGGGGGCGGAGATCGCCCGGGCGAGCCTTTCCTGGCTCCGCTTCCCCAAGGAGGCGGTGGAGCGGGTCCAGGCCCTGGTGCGCCGCCACATGGACCGCCTCCCCGAGGAGAGGCGGGCCCTCCGCCGCTTCCTCCTCCGCCGCCATGACCTCCTCCCCGACCTCGTCTACCTGATGGCCGCGGACCGCCTGGCCACAAGGGGGGTGGAGGCCGAGGCCTGGGAGGTGCTCGGGCGCTACGGGGAGGCCCTAAGGGAGCCCTTACCCCAAAGGCCCCTCCTCTCCGGGGAGGAGGCCATGGCCCTCCTGGGCCTCCGGGAAGGCCCCGAGGTGGGAAGGGCCCTAAAGGCCCTCCTCGAGGCCCAGGCGGAAGGGGCGGTGGGGACCCCCGAGGAGGCCCGGGCCTTTCTCCTATATTGGAGGCGTGGAAGGGAGGCTCAGGCTCCGGGAGCCCCAGATCACCCCGGTTGAGGGGGGCTTCCTGGTCTTTGATCCCTACGGGGTCTACGAGAAGCCCCTGGCCCTCACGGAAGGGGGGCTTTTTCTCCTCTCCCTCATGGAAGGGAGGACCTTAGAGGAGGTCCAGGAGGAGGTGTTCAAGCGCCACGGGGTCCTGGTGCCGAGGAAGGAGCTTGAGGAGCTGGCCAAGGCCCTGGAGGAGGCGGGCCTCCTCCTCACGGAAAAGGTGGAGGCGAGGCTAAAGGAAGAAGAGGAAAAGCTCAGGAAGGAAAGGCCCATGCGCCTCGCGGGGCTTTCCTACCCGGAAGGGGAGAAAGAGGCCCGGGCCTTCCTCGAGGCCTTCCGGGCGAGCTACCCGGGGGAAGGGGAAGAGGCCCAGGTCCTCCTCATGCCCCACCTGGAGCCCGCCCGCGTCCCCGAGGTCTACGGGGCGGCCCTCGCCGCCCTGGAAAAGACCCCGCCTCCCGAGCGCATCTACCTGGTCGGGGTCGCCCACCGGCCGCTAAAGGAAAGGGCCGCCGCCCTCCCCGTGCCCTTCCAGACCCCCTTCGGCCCCGCCCTGCCGGACCTTTCCGCCCTCCAGGCCCTGGACGCCCTCCTTCCCTTTGAGCTCTTCAACACCCCCCTCGCCTTCCGGGAGGAACACAGCCTGGAGCTTCCCCTCCTCTTCCTGAAAGGGCGCTTCCCCGAGGCCAAGGTCCTCCCCCTCCTGGTGGGGAGGCGTAGCCCCGAGCTCGGGGAGGCCATGAAGGTGGCGATGCGGGACTACCCAGGCCTTTTGGTCCTCGCCGTGGACCTCTCCCACGTGGGGCCCCGCTTCGGGGACACCCCCCTCACCCGCGCCCTGGCGGAGGAGGCGAGGCGGCGGGACCTGGGCTTCCTGGAAAGGCTTTCCCAAGGGGAGCCCGAGGCCGCCCTCGCCTTCCTGGGGGAAAACCCCACCCGCATAGACGGGGTGGAGGTGGTGGGAAGCCTCCTCCCCCTCCTAAGGGGCAGGGAGGGGAAGGTCCTCGCCCACCGCCTGGACCTCGAGGCCCCCACCCTAAGCGCCGTGGGGGCCGGGACCCTGGTCCTCTAAGTACCCCACCGCGGCTTTTGCCGCAGTGGGGGCCCCAAAAGAGCTTTCCTACAGCCAAAGCTTGGGCATCCCGTGTTGCAAAGCCAAGTGCGGGCACTTAGCGGCGCCGCTTCCGGCGGGGCCGGCCAGGGCCCGGGCGGTTCTCCTCCCGGTCCTCCTTGGGGGCCCACTCGCCGAAATAAACGCTGTGCACCGTGGCCCGCTCGGGACGGGTGTCCCGGGCCTTGTCCTTGGGGGGTCCTACCACCTTGCGCATGTCCACCTCCTTTACCTTAAGCCTCGTGGAGGCCTCCTCCACGTAGGGCAAAAGGTCTATCTGCCTGAGCCTCGGGTCGCTCCGGGCGATGACCACCTCCATGGCGTCCCCGAGGCGGATTTTCCTCCCCTTGGGGCCGAGGAGGGCGAGGGCCTCCTCGCTGTAGGTGTAAGGCCCCAGGGCCTCGAGGCGCACCAGCCCCTCCACCCCGTTGGGTAGGGTCACGAAGGCCCCGAAGGCCGCCACCCCGGTCACCTTCCCCAAAAAGCGCTCCCCCAGGTGGAGCTCCGCCCACTTGGCCATGTAGTACTTGGTGAGCTCCCGCTCGGCGGCCTCGGCCTTCCTCTCCATCTCCGAGGCGTGGTCGGCGATGGCGGGAAACTCCGCGAGCCAGCGCTCTTTGCGCCTTTCCGTGAGGGTGCGCCTCAGGGCGGCCTTGAGCACCCGGTGCACCACCAGGTCGGGGTAGCGGCGGATGGGGCTCGTGAAGTGCAGGTAGTGCTCCAGGGCCAAACCGAAGTGGCCCAGGTTCTCCGGGGCGTAGCGGGCAAGGCGCAGGGAGCGCAAGACGAGGTAGGCCACCACGGGCTCCTCGGGCCGCCCCCGGGAGGCGAGGAGGGCCCTCTGCAGGGCTTCATTGGAAAGTTTCTGGGGAAGATCGTAGCCCAGGCGGGCCAGGGCTTGGCGGAGGCGCTCGTAGGCCTCCTGGACCGGTTCCTCGTGAACCCGGAAGAGGGCAGGGAGGCCCTTCTTCACCAGGTGCTCGGCCACCAGGCGGTTGGCGAGGAGCATGAGCTCCTCAACGAGGCTCCTCGCCCTGGGCTCGGCCTGGGGGATGAGGTGGAGCTCCCCCTCTTCCCCCACCTCCACCTTCACCTCGGGGAAGCTGAAGTCCAAAGCCCCCTCCTCCAGGCGCCTCTCCCGCATCCTTTGGGTTAGCTTCAGGAGAAGGGAAAGGTCCTCGGCCAGGAAGACGTGCTCCTCGGGGAGGCCGAACCCCTCGGCGAAGGCCTCCACCTCGGTGTAGGTGAGGCGGGCCACGCTCCTAATGACCCCTTCGGCGAAGCGCACCCGCTTGACCTTCAGGTCCTCGGTGAGGTCCACGAGCACGGAAAGGACCAGGCGGTCCTCCCCTGGCTTTAGGGAACAGACCCCGTTGGAAAGCCGCTCGGGAAGCATGGGAAGGACCCGGTCCGGGAGGTAGACGCTCGTGCCCCTCTGGAAGGCCTCCTGGTCCAGGAGGCTCCCCTCCTTCACGTAGTGGGAGACGTCGGCGATGTGGACCCCGACGCGGTAGCCCCCGGGAAGCCTCTCCACGTGGATGGCGTCGTCAAAGTCCTTGGCGTCCACCCCGTCTATGGTGAAGACCCTTAAGCCCCGGAAGTCCTGCCGCCTCCTGAGTTCCTCCTCGGGGATCTCCAGGGGGATGGCCTCGGCCTCCCTCAGGACCTTCTCGGGGAACTCGGCGCGGAGGCCGTACTTGGCGATGACGGCCTCGGTCTCGGTCTCGGGAGTGTCCCCCTCCCCCAGGTACTGCAAAAACGTCCCGTAAGGGCGCTTGCCGTAGTGGACCTCCACCACGATGCGGCTTCCCCGCTTCAGGCCCTCAAGCCCCTCGGGGACGAGGGGAAGCTCCGGGAGGTTGGGCTCGTCGGGAAGGAGGAGGGCGCGGCCTTTCCGGAAGTCCAGGGTGCCCACGAGGCGCTCCCGCGCCCGCTTGAGGACCCGCTCCACCACCCCAAAGGGCCTCCCGTCCCGGCTCGGGGGCATGAGGCGGGCCTCCACCAGGTCGCCCGGCCAGGCGTCCTGGGTGTAGCCGGGGGGGATGAAGAGGTCCCCTTCGGGGAGGCGCACGAAGCCATAGCCGTCCCGGTGGAGGCTCAAGGGGCCTTGCACCCGGTTGGAGAGGAAGTAGCGGCTTCCCCGCTTCTCCAAAAGCCCCCGGTCCACCAGGGCCTTGAGGTGGGCCTTGGCCTCCCGCTTTCCCAGGCCGAAGCGGTGGAGGATCTCCTCCAGCCGGTGCGGCCTGCCCGTCTTCTTGAAGAACTCCAGCAAAGCTTCTTGCATCTTATCCTAGAAGGCCCTCGAGGGCCTTCTCCGTGGCCAAAAGGGCCTCCGAGAAGGCGGCGAGGGCCTCGTCCACGTGCTCCTTGCCGATGATGAGGGGGGGCTCGAGGCGGACCACCTTGGGGTTATTCAGGCCGAAGGCGGTGAGGACGCCCCTTTCCGCCATCCCCGCCACCACCAGGGCCCCGATGTCGGCGTCGGCGAACTCCACCCCCACCATGAGCCCCCGGCCCCGCACGTCCGCTATGAGGTGGGGGTGGCGCCCCTTGAGGGCCTTTAGCCCCTCCATCAGGTAGGCCCCAAGCTCCAGGGCCCGCTCCGGTAGCCTCTCCTCCAGGGTCACCTCAATGGCCGCGAGGGCCGCCGCCGCCGCCAAGGGGTTTCCCCCGAAGGTGGAGGAGTGGAAGAGGGGGTTTCCCTTGAAGACCTCAAAGACCTCCCGCCTCCCCACGCAGGCCCCGATGGGCATCACCCCGCCCCCCAGGGCCTTGGCCAGGGTCATGAGGTCCGGGGAAACCCCTTCCCAGTCCACCCCAAAGAGCCTCCCCGTGCGGCCGAGGCCGGTCTGCACCTCGTCGGCGATCATGAGGACGCCCTTTTCCCGGGTGAGCTCCCGCACGCCCCGGAGGTACCCCTCGGGGGGCACCCGGATCCCCCCTTCCCCCTGGACGGGCTCCACGATCACCGCCCCCGTGTCCTCGTCCAGGGCCTCTTCCAGGGCCTTTAGGTCCCCGTAGGGCACCACCTTGACCCCGGGGAGGAGGGGCCTCGCCGGGTCCTGGTACTCGGGCTTGGGGGTGAGGGAGAGCGCCCCCAGGGTCTTGCCGTGGAACCCCCCTTGGGTGGTGATGATCCCCGGCTTCCCCGTGTAGGCCCGGGCCAGCTTGATGGCGGCCTCCACCGCCTCGGCCCCGGAGTTGCCGAAGAAGACCATCTCCAGACCCTCGGGGGTGATCTCGGCGAGCTTGGCGGCAAGCCGGGCCGTGGGCTCCGAGACCAGGACCCGCACGGACATGGGCATCCGGTCAAGCTGGCGCTTCACCGCCTCCACCACCCTGGGGTGGCGGTGGCCCAGGTTCAGGGCACCGTAGAGGCCCAGGAAGTCCAGGTAGCGCTTGCCCTGGGTATCCCAGACGTAGGGGCCTTCGGCGTGGGACTCCACCCGGTCAAGGCCGGTGAAGCGGAGAAGGCCCGCGAGGCCAGGGTTGATGTGGCGTTCAAAGAGGGCGAAAGCGTCCAAGTCCATGCCCCAATGCTACCTTAAGCATAGCACGCTCAAGGCCCGGTGGATCTCCTCCGGGATGCGGGCCGCCCTTCCCCCCACCTGGCAGAGGTGGCGGGTGAAGCCCTCGGCGAGGAGGGCGCCTTCCCGCTCCACCCGGTAGCGGAAGAGGAGGGCGCGGGAGGAGAGCTCGGCGAGGCGGGTCCTCACCTCCACCTCCTCCCCGAAGCGGGCGGGGGCGCGGAAGGTGAGGCCGAGCTCCACCACGGGGAAATAGACCCCCCTCGCCTCCACCTGGTGATAGGGAAGCCCTGCCTTCTCCAGGAAGTCCACCCGGGCGGCCTCGAGGTACACGGCGTAGACCGAGTGGTGGACCACCCCCATCTGGTCCGTCTCGGCGTAGCGGACCCTTATGCGGGTGACGCTCTCCACGGCAGGAACTCCAGCCTGGGCAGGTGGCGCAGGCGCACCCTCCTGGCCACGGCGGTCAAGAGCCGCCTTTGCGCGTGGCGCAGGGCCTCAAAGGCCCGCTCCTCCTCCTGGAAGGCCTCCACGTAGACGGACAGCACCCGGCCATCCGGGGAGAGGCGCACCGCCTCCACCGTGAGGAGGAAGAGCCTCGGGTCCTCAAGCTCCCCCACGGCCTCGGCCAGGGCCCGAAGAAGCCTTTCCTCCAGATGGGCTTTCCCGTAGCTCACGTCCCCATCCTACCCCGGCCCCTGCCCCCGGTCCAAGGAGGCCACCACCTCAGCAAGGGCCCGGGCCACCTCCTCCGCCCCCTCCTCCGCCTCCACCATGACCCGGACGAGGGGCTCGGTGCCCGAGGGGCGCACGTTCACCCGACCCCTCCCCCCAAGGCGGGCCTCGGCCTCCCGGAGGGCTTCCCCAAGCCTCGAGTCCCCCATCACCTTGGCCTTGTCGGAAACCCGCACGTTGAGGAGCACCTGGGGGTAGAGGGGCAACGCCTCGTACCAGTCGGCGAGATCCCCCCCCAGGGCCTTCAGGGCCTTCAGGGTGAGGAGGGCGGTGAGGAGGCCGTCCCCCGTGGTGTGGTGGCGGAGGAAGATCACGTGCCCCGAGGGCTCCCCCCCAAGGGCGAGGCCCGTCTCCTTGAGCTTCTCCAGCACGTACCGGTCCCCCACCGCCGCCCGGTGGAAGGCGAGGCCCCTCTCCCTCAGGGCCACCTCCAGGGCCATGTTGCTCATCACCGTCCCCACCACGCCCTTCTCCCCAAAGGCCAAGGCGGCGAGGTAGAGGACGTGGTCCCCGTGGAAGAGGCGCCCCTTGCGGTCTATGAACTGCACCCGGTCCCCGTCCCCGTCAAAGGCGAGGCCCAAGTCCAGCCCGAGCTCCACCACGAAGCGGGCCAGGGCCTCGGGGTGGGTGGAGCCGCAGGCCCGGTTGATGTTCCGGCCGTCCGGGGTGTTGAAGAAGGCCATGACCTCGGCCCCCGCCTTCTGGAAGAGCTTGGGGCCGATGCGGTAGGTGGCCCCGTGGGCGAGGTCCAGGCCGATCTTTAGCCCCGTGAGGTCCGGGGCGTGGGCGAGGAGGAAGTCCAGGTACATCCTCTCCGCCTCCCGGAAGTCCCCCACGGTGCCGATGCCCCGGGTGGGGTGGTCCTCCAGGAGGAGGTGCTCTATCTCCTCCTCCGCCTCGTCGGGAAGCTTCTCCCCATTGGGCCCGAAGAACTTGATGCCGTTGTCCTGGTAGGGGTTGTGGCTTGCCGAGATCATGGCCCCCGCCGTGGCCCCTAGGGCCCTGGTGAGGTGGGCCACCCCCGGGGTGGGGAGGACCCCGAGGTGCTCCACCCTAACCCCCTGGCTCATAAGCCCCGCCGCCAGGGCGGCCTCCAGGAGGTCCGAGGACTCCCGGGTGTCCTTGGCGAGGAGGACCACGGGCTTGGGGCTATGGGTCCGGAAGTAGGCCCCCGCCGCCTGGCCGAGCTTCAGGACGAACTCCGGGGTGAGGGGGGGCTTTCCCGCCTCCCCCCGCACCCCGTCGGTGCCGAAGTAGCGCCTCACGGCGGCCACTATACCAGGGCCGGGGACGGGAGGACGCCTTGGGCCTTGATTTGCTCAGTAGGCTGAGTAAAAATACTCAGCGCGCTGAGCAAACCCTACCCCCCCGAAGCCAAAGGCCAGGGGGCACCCCTTGCGAGCCCCCTGGCCTTTTTAGAAACCCCCCTTCAGGGCGCGTCGGGGAGCTTCACCTGGATGGGTACGGGCTGGTTCTCCCGGGTCCCGTTCCCGATTTGGCCGTAGTCGTTCCGGCCCCAGGCCCAGACCGTGCCGTCCCGCTTCACGGCGAAGGTGGTGTCCCACCCCTTCCAGAACACCACCCCGTCCATGCCGATGGGGGGCACGGGCCGGTCCCAGTCCCGCTGCACCGGACCGATGCCCAGCATGCCTAAGAACCCGCCCTGGGGCCCACCCCAACTCGTGTGCATCCCCCACATCCATAGGGTGCCATCCCGGGTGAGGGCGGAGCTCACGATGCCTCCCGCCTGGACCCGCACCACGTCCCTAAGGTCGGGCACCTTGGTGATGGGGGCGCAGTAGTCGTTGAAGACCCCCGCCTGCCCCCGGTGGCTCGTGCCCCAGGCCACCACCTCCCCGGTCTTCAGGAGGGCCACGAAGTAGCCCCCGCCCACGGCCAGCTGGGCCACGTCCTTGAGCCCCTTCACCTGGACCGGGGTGGCCTGGCCCAGGTTCTCCTCCCAGCCGCTCTGCCAGAAGGCGCACCCCTCCCCCGTGCCCAGAAGGCCGTGGCGGCTATGCCCCCAGACCCAGACCGTGCCGTCCTCCCGGAGCACCCCGGCCACGGCATCGCCGAAGACCCCTTGGGGCAGGGCCTTGATCCCGGAAATGCCCTGAACCTGGGTGGGGAGGGGGCGGTCGGCGAAGTCCCCGGTGCCGAGGATGCCAAAGCGCCCCCAGCCCCAGGCCCAAAGGGTCCCGTCCCGCCGCAGGGCGTAGCTGGTGTCAAACCCCGCCCGGATGGCCACCACGTCGGTCAGGCCCCGCACCGGGTAGGGCACCAGGGGGTTCGGGGTGATGCCCAGTTGGCCGTGGTCGTTCTTGCCCCAGGCCCAGACCGTGCCGTCCCGCCGCAGGGCCAGGGAGTGGTGCCAACCCGCCGCCACCGCCACCACGTCGGTGAGGCCCTGGACCTTCACCGGCTGGGGCTCGGCCTCGGAGGTCTTGCCAATGCCGAGCTGGCCAAAGTCGTTCCGACCCCAGGCCCACACCGTCCCGTCTTTGGCCACGTAAAGAACGTGAAGGGGACTGACACTAAGCCGCCGGTCCCAGGAGGCCCAGAGGTCCTCCCCGGGGGCGGAGGGGCTGGGCTCGGCGGCCGCCGGGGCGGAGGGGGCCTGCCCCGCGGCCACGGGGATGCCCCGGAAGCTCAGCCCGCCCAGGGTGACGAGGGGAAAGAGGTTGACCCCCGGGGGCACGTCGGGGAAAAGGAGGTAGCCGTTCACCCGGGCCCCGGTGGGGAAGCCGAAGACCACCTTGGTCTCGTCGGCCGTACCCCCCTCCACGCTGAGGCGGCCGGCGTAGAGGGTGCCGTCCGGGCCCAGGGCCCGCACGGTGCTCTGGAGCACGGTGACCGTCTGGTTGGTCTGGGCCAGGCTCTGGAAGACCACCTGGCAGACCACCCGGGCCTCCCGGTCCCGGGTGCACCCCACCAGCCGGACCTTGGCGTTGATCTGGGGGGCCTCCACCTCCACCACCGCCCCCTGCCCCCAGGCCAGGGCGCCCAGGAGCGCCGCCGCCCACGCGAGAAAGAGCCTCTTCATAGCGGTTCCTCCTTGAGGGGAAGGATAGCGGCCCTCCATTAGAGCCCCATGAGATGGCGGCCAAAGAGGTTTAGCCCTTGGCCGATAGCCAGTCCTCCCCCATCCCCGCCTCCACCTCCAGGGGCACGGCGAGGGGGTAGACCCCCTCCATGACCTCTTTGGCCAGGGCCGCCACCTCCTCGGCCCGTTCCTTGGGGGCCTCCAGGAGGAGCTCGTCGTGGACCTGGAGGAGCATCCGGGCCCCCATCTCCTTAAGGCGGGGGAAGAGCTTCACCATGGCGAGCTTCATGAGGTCGGCGGCGGTGCCCTGGACGGGCATGTTGAAGGCCATGCGCTCGGCGGCCTCCCGGACGCTCTTCACCCGGGCGTTGAGGTCGGGCACGTAGCGCCTCCTGCCGAAGAGGGTCTCCACGTAGCCCCGCGTTCTCCCCTCCTCCAGGGTCTTCTCTATCCAGGCCCGCACCTTGGGGAAGCTCTGGAAGTAGCGCTCAATGAAGGCCGCGGCCTCCTCGTAGGGGATGGCAAGCTCCTGGGAGAGCCGGTGGGCCGACATGCCGTAGAGGACGCCGAAGTTCACCGTCTTGGCCGCCCGGCGCATGAGGGGGTCCACGGCCTCCTTGGGCACGCCGAACATCCAGCTCGCGGTCTCGGTGTGGATGTCCTGGCCCTCCTTGAAGACCCGGATCAGGTTCTCGTCCCCCGAGAGGTGGGCGAGGACCCTTAGCTCTATTTGGCTATAGTCCAGGGCCACCAGCACCCACCCCTCCTCGGCCACGAAGGCCCGGCGGATCCTCTGGCCCAGGGGGGTGCGCACGGGGATGTTCTGCAGGTTGGGGTCGGAGCTGGAAAGCCTCCCCGTGGCCGTGGCCGTCTGGTTGAAGCGGGTGTGGAGGCGGCCCGTCCTGGGGTGGACGAGGCCGGGAAGAGGGTCTATGTAGGTGCTCTTGAGCTTGGTGAGCTCCCGGTACTCCAGGATCTTCCCCACGATGGGGTGGGCCTCGCGGAGGGCCTCCAGCACCGCGGCGCTGGTGGAGCGCTTTCCGGTCTTCTCCGTCTTGCCGATGGCGGGAAGGCCGAGCTCGTCAAAGAGGACCCGCTCCAGCTGGTCCCGGGAGTTCAGGTTGAAGGGGTGGCCCGCCAGGCGGAAGACCTCGGCCTCGAGGCGCCTTACCTCCCCCTCAAGCTCCAGGGAAAGGGCCTTCAGGTAGGCCACGTCCAGCCTCACCCCCGTGGCCTCCATGTGGGCCAGGACCCAGGAGAGGGGCTTTTCCACCTCCTCGTAAAGCCAAAGGAGCTTCTCCTCCCCCTTCAGGCGCTCCAGGAGGTTCCTTTGGAGCCTTTCGGCGAGGAGGGCCCTTTGGGCGGCCTCCTCCACCCACTCCCCCCCGTAGCGCCTGGCCACCCCCTCGGGGGTGGTGTTGGAGGGGTCCAGGAGGTAGGCGAGGAGCATGGGGTCGTCCGAAGGCGGGAGGTCCAGGCCCTCCCGGAGGGCCAAGACGGCCAGGTCCTTGGCGAGGAGGCCCCGGACCTCCCTGAGGTCCCGGAGGCCGGAAAGGGGGTCTTCCGCCCGGTGGACCCGGCCCTCCTTGCAGGCGGCGAGGGCCCTTAGCTCCGCCCACATGGGCTCGGGGCGGGAGAGGAGGTAGCCCACGAAGGCCCCTTCCGGCGGGGGCCAGGGGGCCTCCTCTGTGGGGGTAGGGCTTTCCAGAAGGCCGAACTCGTGGAGGAGGCTTCCGAACTCAAGCCGCTCCAGGAAGGCCTTTAGCCCCTCCCGGTCGGGCTTCCCCCCTTGGGAGAAGTCCACCTCCAGGGAAAGGTCGGCCCGCACCCGGGAAAGCTCCAAGGAGAGCCTGAGGTCTTCCAGGTGGGCCTTGATCTTCTCCCGGGCGCTTTCCGGCTTCACCCGGTCCAGGTTCTTGAGGAGGTTTTCCAGGCTCCCCCACTCCTTGAGGAGCTTTAGGGCGGTCTTATCCCCGATGCCCCTGACCCCGGGGAGTTTGTCGGAAGGGTCCCCCGCCAGGGCGCGGAAGTCCACCCACTGCTCCGGCCTAAGGCCGTACCTCTCCCAAAGCCATCCCGGGGTGATGAGGTGGCCCTCGGGGTGGAGAACGGCGACGCGGTCGGAAACCAGCTGGTAGAGGTCCCGGTCGGCGGTGAGGATGCGGACCTCGTACCCCTCCCCTTCCGCCTTCTTGGCCAGGGTGGCGAGGACGTCGTCCGCCTCGTAGCCGGGGACCTCGAGGCGGACGAGCCCCAGGAGGTCCACCAGCTCCTTGATGAGGGCAAGCTGCCGGGGGAAGTCCTCGGGGGTGGGGGCCCTCCCCGCCTTGTAGCCCTCGTAGGCCTCGTGGCGGAAGGAGGGGGCCTTGGCGTCAAAGACCACGAAGACGGCCCTGTACCCGTCCTCCTTCAGGGCCTTGAGGAGGCTCTTGGCGAAGCCGAAGACCGCCTGCACCGGCTCGCCCCGGCTCGTGGTGAGGCCCTTCAGGGCGAAGAAGGCCCGGTAGGCCAGGTGGTGGCCGTCCACCAGGAGGACCCGGCCCTTGGGCTGGAAGAGCGGAAGCATCGCCTCCATGCTACTCCAGGGCCACCTGCCCCCGGGTGGCGTCCAGGAGGGCCTTGAGGAAGCCTTCCCGCTCGGTTTCGGGGAGGAGAAGCGCGAAGCGCACGCCCTCCGGGGTGTAGGTCTCCTCGGCCTCGAGGGCGCGGGCCTGAAGGAGGGCGTAGACCCGGCCCACCTCGGCGAAGGGAACCAGGAAGGCCACCGCTACCCGCTCCACCAAGGGGACCTTGGGCGCCCGGCGGAGGGCCTCCGCCGCCACGCCCCCGTAGGCCCGCGCGAGCCCCCCGGCCCCAAGCTTGACCCCGCCGAAGTAGCGCACCACCAGGACCGCCACCCGGTCCAGCCCCTGGGCCTCTATGGCGTGGAGGATGGGCCTGCCCGCGGTGCCCGCGGGCTCCCCGTCGTCGGAGAAGCGGTAGAGGGGGCCGATCTTGTAGGCGTAGGGGTTGTGGGTGGCCTCGGGCTCCCGGTTCTGAGCCAAAAACGCCAAGGCCTCCTCCTCCGAGGCCACGGGGGCCGCCTTGGCGATGAAGCGGCTTTTCTGGATGGTCTCCTCGAGGACCACAAGGGCGGCCAGGGTAAAGCTCACGCTTCCCCCAAGGCCCGGCGGGCCGCCTCCTCCATGCCCAAGGGGTCGGGGAAGAGGCCCGTCCAGATGCGGAAGGCCAAAGCCCCCTGCCAGGCGAGCATGGGAAGGCCGGTCTGGACCTTTAGGCCCCTTTCCTTGGCCTCCCGCAGAAACCGGGTCCAAAGGGGGCGGTAGACCAGGTCCACCGCCGCCCCCTCCTCCGGGAAAAGCTCCGCCGGGAGGGGGCTTGCGGCGGGGTCCTCGAGGCCCACCCGGGTGGCGTTTATGAGGAGCCGGGCCTCCCTCGCCCTTTCCAGGGGGACGGCCCTTAGGCCGAACTCCTCCGCCAGGGCGAGGGCCCTTTCCGGGGTGCGGTTCCAGACCCAGACCTCGAGGCCCGCCCCCTTCAGGGCGAAGGCCACGGCCCGCCCCGCCCCCCCGGCCCCGAGCACCAGGGCGGGGCCCTTTAGGGGAATGCCCCCCGCCCTCAGGGCCTCGAGGAAGCCCGGGGCGTCGGTGTTGAAGCCGAAAAGCCGCCCCTCCACCCTTAGGACCGTGTTCACCGCCCCGATCCCCTTGGCCTCGGGAGAGACCCAGTCCAGGTAGGCCAGGGCGGCCTCCTTTAGGGGGATGGTCAGGTTTACCCCTCTGAAGGCCCGCCGCACCTCCGCAAGCCTTTCCGGAAGCCCCTCGGGAGGGGTGTCCAGGGCCTCGTAGGTCCCCTTGAGCCCGAGGCTTTCCAGGGCGAAGGCGTGCATGGCCGGGGAGAGGGAGTGGGCCACGGGGTGGCCCAAGAGGCCAAGGCGCAGCATCCCCTTAAGGATAGCAAGGATAGCGTGGCCCAAGCCACCCAACCCCCGGGAAACCGTATAGAATGGAAGCGGTGAAAAGGCTTTTGGCCCTCGCCCTCCTCCTCCCCCTGGCCCTGGGGAAGACCTACCTCGTGCCCATAGAGGGGGAGATTGACCCCGCCTTGGCGGTCTTCGTGGAACAGGCCCTCGCCCGGGCGGAGCGGGAAGGGGCGAGCGGCGTGGTCTTCCTCATTGACACCCCGGGGGGGCGGGTGGACGCCGCCATCCGCATCTCCGACCGCATCCTAAAGACCCCCCTCCCCACCCTGGCCGTGGTGCAGAACGCCTTCTCCGCCGGGGCCCTCATCGCCCTCTCCTGCCGCCAGATCGCCATGCTCCCGGGCTCGGAGATCGGGGCCGCCCTCCCCGTGGTGGCCCTGCCCCTCCAGGAGCCAAAGGCCGCAGACCAAAAGGTGATCTCCGCCCTCAAGGGAAAGTTCCGGGCCGTGGCCGAGGCCAGGGGGCGGCCCGTGGAGCTCGCCGAGGCCATGGTGGACCCGAACCTCGAGGTCCCCGGCCTTTCCGCCAAGGGGGAGCCCCTGACCCTCTCCGCCGACAAGGCGGTGGAGCTCAAGGTGGCGGACTTCAAGGCGGGAAGCCTCCCCGAGGCCCTGCGGCAGGCGGGCTTCGCCCCGGAGACCACCCGCCTTCTGCCCGGCCCCCGGGTCCAGGTGGCCCGCTTCCTCACCAGCTCCACCGTGGCGGGCCTCCTCCTCGCCTTGGGGCTTCTTCTCCTTCTCTTGGAGCTCTTCACCCCGGGATTTGGGGCCATGGGGGCCTTGGGCCTCGCCTTCCTCGCCCTCTACTTCGCCGGGGGGTGGCTCGCGGGGCTTTCCGGAGCCTTTGAACTCCTCCTCTTCTTCCTGGGGGTGGGGCTCCTCCTGGCCGAGGCCTTTCTCTTCCCCGGTTTCGGCGTGGCCGGGGCCTTGGGGGTGGGAAGCATCCTGGCCTCGGTCTACTTCACCTTCGGGGAAAACGCCCTCATGGTGATGGCCATCGCCGTGATCGCCCTGGGCCTGGGCCTCCTCTTGGTCTTCCGCTACCTGCCGAGGACGAGGCCCGCCCGGGCCCTGGTTCTGGAAAGCGCCATCGAGGCCCACGCCACCCCGGAGGAGGTGGAGGTGGGCATGGTGGGCACCGCCCTCACGGACCTGAGGCCGGGGGGCGTGGCCCGTTTTGGGGCCAAGCGGGTAGACGTGGTGGCCAACCGGGGCTTCATCCCTAAGGGCACCGCCATCCGGGTGGTGGAGGTGCGGGGGCCCACGGTGGTGGTGGAACCTATGGAGGTGTGATATGGAAGGACTCGGCGTGCTTTTTCTAGCCTTTGTCGTTCTCGTCCTGGTTTTTCTCTTCTTTAGCTTCATCCCGGTGGGGCTTTGGATCTCGGCCTGGGCGGCGGGGGTCAGGGTCCCCCTCCTCACCCTGGTGGCCATGCGCCTGAGGCGGGTTCCCCCGGCCAAGATCATCTACCCCCTCATCAAGGCCACCAAGGCGGGGCTGGACGTAAGGCTGGACCGCCTCGAGGCCCACTACCTCGCCGGGGGCAACGTGGACCGGGTGGTGGACGCCCTCATCGCCGCCGATAAGGCGGGGATCCGGCTCACCTTCGACCGGGCGGCAGCCATAGACCTCGCGGGCCGGGACGTCTTGGAGGCGGTGCGGGTCAGCGTGAACCCCAAGGTCATCCAGACCCCCATGGTGGCCGCCGTGGCCAAGGACGGGATCCAGCTTTTGGCCACCGCCCGGGTCACGGTGCGGGCCAACATCGACCGCCTGGTGGGTGGGGCCGGGGAGGAGACCATCATCGCGCGGGTGGGGGAGGGCATCGTCACCACCATCGGCAGCGCCAACTCCCACAAGGAGGTCCTGGAGAACCCCGACCGCATCTCCAAGACCGTGCTGGAAAAGGGGCTGGACGCGGGCACCGCCTTTGAGATCCTCTCCGTGGACATCGCCGACGTGGACGTGGGCAAGAACATCGGGGCCCAGCTCCAGATCGACCAGGCGGAGGCCGACAAGAAGATCGCCCAGGCCAAGGCCGAGGAGCGAAGGGCCATGGCCGTGGCCGCCGAGCAGGAGAACCGGGCCCTGGTGGAGGCCATGCGGGCCAAGCTGGTGGAGGCCCAGGCCCAGGTGCCCCTGGCCCTGGCCGAGGCCTTGAGGAAGGGGAACCTGGGGGTCATGGACTACTACCGCTTGAAGAACATCGAGGCCGACACCGACATGCGGGAGTCCATCAGCCGGGCGGCCAAGCCCGAGGGCGAGGAATGAGCCTGGACGACCTTTTGGGCCTCCTTTTCCTCCTCTTCTTCGTGGTCCTGCCCGCCCTCCAGGGCCTTTTCCGCCGGGGGGCCCCTCCCACCCCCCCGGGCTTCCCCGAGGACCTGCCCGTCCCCGAGCCCCTCCCCAAACCCCGGCCTAAGGCCCGGCCCAAGCCCACGCCCCCACCCCCTCCCCCCGAGCCCCGGCGGGAAGAGGGGCAAAGCTTGGAGCGCCTTCCCTCCTCCGAGCGCACCCCCTTGGAGGTGCGCTTCCGGGAGGAGGCCCTCGAGGAACCCCCTAGGGCCAAAGGGCGCAAGGGGCTCCTCTCCACCGACCGCCAAAGCCTGCTCAAAGGGGTGATATGGCACGAGATCCTGAAGAAGCCCAGAGGGTGGTGATTCCCCTGAGGTCCGAGGAGGCCTTGGCCTTCCTGGGCCAGGCCGACCGGAACCTGAAGAAGCTCCGGGGCCTCTTCAAAGAGGCCTTCGGCGACCGCCTGAAGCTGGTGGCCCGGGGGGAAGGGGTGGAGCTCCTTGGGGACCAGGAGGCGGTGGAAAAGGCGGAAAGGGCCCTCCGGGACCTCCTCGCCCTCCTGCGCCAGGGGGCGGAGCTGGACGAGCCCACCTTGGAGCAGGCGGTGGCCCTCGCCCTGGAGGGGGAGGGGCTCTACCAGGCCACCACGCCCCAGACCGAGCTCGCCCTCCCCGGCCGCCTCCGCCCAAAGACCCCGGGCCAGAGGCGCTACGTGGAGGCCATCGCCCAGCACGACATCACCTTCGGCATCGGCCCCGCGGGCACGGGCAAGACCTACCTGGCCGTGGCCATGGCTGTGAGCCACCTGAGGGCCCGCAAGGTGAAGCGCATCGTCCTCACCCGGCCCGCGGTGGAGGCGGGGGAGAAGCTGGGCTTTTTGCCGGGGGACATCCAGGCCAAGGTGGACCCCTACCTCAGGCCCCTCTACGACGCCCTCTTTGACATGATTGACGCGGAGCGTTTTGAGCAATATCTCCAATCTGGAATCATTGAGGTGGCGCCTTTAGCGTTCATGAGGGGCAGAACGCTTAATGATGCCTTCATCATTCTGGACGAGGCCCAGAACACCACCCCGGAGCAGATGAAGATGTTCCTCACCCGCATGGGCTTCTCCTCCAAGATGGTCATCACCGGGGACGTGACCCAGATTGACCTGCCCAAGCCCCAAAGGTCGGGCCTGGTGGAGGCCACCCGCATCCTGAAGGGGATTGAGGGCATCGCCTTCGTCTACTTCAAGGAGTCCGACGTGGTGCGCCACCCCCTGGTGGCCCGCATCATCAAGGCCTACGAGGAGGCCGAGCGTGGTGGCGATCGTGGCCAACAAAAGGCCTCCGAGGGGGCTTAGGCCGAGGCTTCGCCGGGCCCTGGAGGGGCTCATGCGGGAGCTCGAGGTGGGGGACAGGGCGGTCACGGTGATCCTCACCGGGGACCGCCGGCTTCGCGCCCTGAAGCGGGCGTGGTGGGGGGAGGACGAGGCCACGGACGTCCTCTCCTTCCCCCACTACGAGCCCGGGGACCCCTTCGTCCCTCCCCACCTCGGGGACATCTGGATCAGCCTGGACACCGCAAAAAGGCAGGCCGAGGCCCGGGGGGCCTCCCTGGAGGAGGAGGTGCTGGTCCTCGCCGCCCACGGGCTCTGGCACCTCCTCGGGCACGACCACCAAAAGGAGGAGGATTGGGAGGGGTTCCGCCGCGTCCAAGAGAGGATCCTCGCCCTCTAAAGGGGGTCTTGCGCTCCTTCGCCTTCGCCTGGGAAGGCCTGGCCTACGCCTGGCGGGTCCAGCGCAACTTCCGCATAGAGGTCCTCCTGGGGGCCCTGGCGGTGGGGCTTGGCCTCTGGCTTGGGGTGGACCTCACCCCCATCCTCCTCATGGCCGCCCTGGTCCTCTCCCTGGAGCTCCTCAATACCGCCCTCGAGGCCCTCACCGACCTGGCGAGCCCCGTCTACCACCCCCTGGCCAAACAGGCCAAGGACACCGCCGCGGGGGCGGTGTTGGTGGCGAGCCTCTTCTCCCTTCTTTTGGGCCTTTACCTCCTCCTGCCGCCCCTTCTCGCCCGGCTTGGGCTAAGCTAGAGGCATGGACTACGAAGAGCGGGAGATGATCCTGGAGCTCTTTCCAGGCACCTCCCCTGACCTCCTTCCCTTGGGGGAGATCCTCTACTACCGGGACGAGGAGGGCCGGGTGGTCATCGCGGAGAAGGGCCCCCCGGAGCTTCGGCTCACCCTCGAGCCCCTCCCGGGGCACGTGGGAGGCCCCCAGGTGTGCGAGGCCTGCCGCCGCCACCTCTCGGGGAGCGCCCTGGGCTTTTTCCGGCATCCCGTGGGGGGCAGGGAGACCCACCTGCGCTACCTGGTCCTCTGCCAGGACACCGAGGCCTGCGCCAGCCGGGCGGAGCCCGAGCGTTTGAGGGAAATCCTCCTTCGGGGTATACTCACCTGAGAAGGGGGCCCTTGGGCCAGGGAGGTCGGCTTTGGCCGGCCTCCACGACTTACGAGGTGAGCTATGGCGCGCGAGGTGAAGCTGACCAAGGCCGGCTACGAGCGGCTCATGCAGCAGCTGGAGCAGGAGAGGAGGCGCCTCCAGGAGGCCACCCAGATCCTGCAGGAGCTCATGGAGTCCAGCGACGACTACGACGACTCGGGGCTCGAGGCGGCGAAGCAGGAGAAGGCCCGCATTGAGGCCCGCATCGACAGCCTCGAGGACGTCCTCTCCCGGGCGGTGATCCTTGAGGAGGCCACGGGGGAGGTCATCGGCCTGGGCTCGGTGGTGGAGCTGGAAGACCCTGCCACCGGGGAACGCCTAGAGGTGCAGGTGGTCTCCCCCGCCGAGGCCAGCGTCCTGGAGACCCCCATGAAGATCTCCGACGCCTCCCCCATGGGCAAGGCCCTCCTGGGCCACCGGGTGGGGGACGTCCTCTCCCTGGAAACCCCCAAGGGCAAGAAGGAGTTCCGCGTGGTGGCGGTCCACGGCTAAGATGAACGAGCAGACGCGCCAACGCCTCCTGAACCTGGAAGCCCTGGTGGAGGCGGGGTTTGAACCCTACCCCTACCGCTTCCCCAAGACCCATAGCGCCCGGGAGGTCCTAAAGGGCAAGGAGGGCGCCCCGCCGGAGAGCGAGTGGCCCGAGGAGGAGGTGGCCCTGGCGGGGAGGCTTTTGGCCATCCGCCGCATGGGCAAGGTCACCTTCGCCCACCTCCTGGACGAAACGGGGAGGATCCAGCTCTACTTCCAGAAGGACCTCACCCCCCGCTACGAGCTCCTGAAGAGGCTGGACGTGGGGGACATCCTGGGGGTGAAGGGAACGGTCTTCACCACCAAGACGGGGGAGGTCACGGTGAAGGTCCTCTCCTGGACCCCCCTGGTGAAGGCCCTCCACCCCCTCCCCGACAAGTGGCACGGCCTCAAGGACAAGGAGGTGCGCTACCGCCAGCGCTACCTGGACCTCATCGTCAACCCCGAGGTGCGGGAGGTCTTCCACAGGCGCGCGGCCATCCTTCGCTACATCCGCCGCTTCTTTGAGGAGAAGGGCTTTTTGGAGGTGGAAACCCCCGTCCTCCAGGCCACCACCGGGGGGGCGGAGGCGAGGCCTTTTCGGACCTACCACCACGCCTTGGACGACGAGTTCTTCCTCCGCATCTCCTTGGAGCTTTACCTCAAGCGCCTCCTGGTGGGGGGGTACGAGAAGGTCTTTGAGATCGGGCGGGTTTTCCGCAACGAGGGCATTGACCACAACCACAACCCCGAGTTCACCATGCTGGAGGCCTACTGGGCCTACGCCGACTACCAGGACATGGCGGGCCTGGTGGAGGAGCTCCTCTCGGGCTTGGTCTACCACCTCTTCGGGGGCTACGAGGTCCCCTACCAGGGGCGGGTGCTGAACTTCAAGCCGCCCTTCAAGCGCATCTCCTTCGTGGAGGCCCTGAAGGAGAAGGCGGGCCTTTCCTTTGACCCCCTGGACCTGGAGCGCCTCAGGCTCTGGGCCGACGCCCACCACCCTGAGCTTTCCCAGGTGCCGAGCTACAAGCTTTTGGACAAGCTCTTCGGGATCTACGTGGAGCCCGAGCTCCAGGACCCCACCTTCGTCTTTGACTTTCCCCTGGCCATCAGCCCCCTGGCCAAACGCCACCGGGAGAAGCCCGGCCTCACCGAGCGCTGGGACCTCTTCGCCGGGGGGATGGAGCTCGCCCCCGCCTACTCCGAGCTCAACGACCCCCTGGACCAGAGGGAGCGCTTCCTGGAGCAGGCGAGGCGCCGCAAGGAGGGGGACGAGGAAGCCCCCGAGCCCGACGAGGACTTCCTCTTAGCCCTGGAGTACGGCATGCCCCCGGCGGCGGGGCTTGGCCTCGGGATAGACCGCCTCACCATGCTCCTCACCGACCAGCCCTCTTTAAGGGACGTCCTCCTCTTCCCCCTGATGAAGCCCAGGAAGGAGGGGCAAGAGGAGCTGGAGGAGGCCGGGAAGGAAGGTTAGTGGCCGAGCGCGCCGCCCGCCTTAGTTTCCTCGTCGCCCTCCTGGTCCTGGGCCTGAAGGCCCTGGCCTACCTCCTCACGGGCTCGGTGGCCCTCCTCTCCGACGCCCTGGAGTCCATCGTCAACGTGGCCGCGGCCCTTTTGGCCCTCTTCGCCATCCGCCTGGCCCATAAGCCCCCGGACGCCACCCACCCCTTCGGCCACACCAAGGCGGAGTACTTCTCGGCGGTGCTGGAAGGGGTGCTGGTGGTCCTGGCCGCCCTCCTCATCGCGCAGGAGGCCCTGCCCCGCCTCCTTCGCCCGGTGCCGCTGGAGGGCCTGGGCCCCGGGCTAGGGGTGAGCCTCCTGGCCTCTGGGACCAACGGCCTTTTGGCCTACCACCTCATCCGGAAGGGGCGGCTTCACCGCTCCCCGGCCCTGGTGGCCGACGGCTACCACGTTCTTTCCGACGTCCTCACCTCGGTAGGGGTCTTTCTGGGAGTGGGCCTGGCCTGGCTCACGGGGCTTTGGGTCCTGGACCCCCTTCTGGCCCTAGTGGTGGCGGGGAACATCCTCCTCATGGGCTTCCGCCTGGTCCGGGACTCGGTGGGAGGGCTGATGGACGCCGGGCTTTCCCCCGAGGAGGTGGCCCGCATAGAGGCGGTGATCGCAAGGGAACTTGGGGGAAAGGCCCTCGAGGTCCACGACCTCAAGACCCGCAAGGCGGGGCACCGGGCCTTTCTGGAGTTCCACCTGGTGGTGCCCGGGGAAACCCCCGTGGCCGAGGCCCACCGGCTCTGCGACCGGCTGGAGCGGGCCCTGGAGGAGGCCATCCCCGGGCTTAGCGTCACCATCCACGTGGAGCCGGAAAGCGAGCGCAAGGGGCCCTGAAGGTAGGCCCCAAAGCCCTCTTTCCCGAGACGCCTTGGAGGTCACCCAAGCCGAAGCCCAATCGCCCTGGGGCGTCTTTTTCCGGGCCCCCATTCTGGCGCAAGCCAGCATGGGGCGATATGACGCTCTTTTCCCCAGCGGCAAAAAAGCGTACACTAAAGACCAAGGGAGGGCCCATGCGCAAGAAACACGACTGGCTCAGGGAAACCTACCGGAAGAGCCTGGAGAAGATGCCGGAGAGGCCCGTGGCCCACAAGACCCTCTCCGATATCGCCCCCGAGCCCCTCTACACCCCCGAGGACATCGGGGTTTTGGACCCCGAGTACGAGGAGAAGCGGGGCTTTCCCGGGGAGTTCCCCTACACCCGGGGGGTCTACGGCTCCATGTACCGGTCCAAGCTTTGGACCATGCGCATGTTCGCCGGCTTCGGCACCGCCGAGCAGACGAACGAGCGCTTTAAGAAGCTCTTAAAGGCGGGCCAGACCGGGCTCAGCGTGGCCTTTGACCTCCCCACCCTCATGGGCTACGACTCCGACCACCCCCTCTCCAAGGGGGAGGTGGGGAAGTGCGGGGTGGCGGTCTCTAGCCTCGCCGACATGGAGGTCCTCTTTGAAGGGATCCACCTCGAGGAGGTCACCACCTCCATGACCATCAACAGCCCCGCCAACGCCATCTGGGCCATGTACCTGGCGGTGGCCAAGAAGCGGGGCTACGACTGGAAGAAGCTCGGGGGCACCATCCAGAACGACATCCTCAAGGAGTTCATCGCCCAGAAGGAGTTCATCTTTCCCCCCGAGCCCAGCGTGAAGCTGGTGATAGACACCTTTGAGTGGGGGCCCAAGAACGTCCCCAAGTGGAACTTCATCTCCGTCTCCGGCTACCACATCCGGGAGGCGGGCTCCACGGCGGTGCAGGAGCTCGCCTGGACCCTGGCGGACGGCTTTGAGTACGTGGAGGCCGCCCTCAAGCGGGGCCTGGACGTGGACGAGTTCGCCCCCCGCATCAGCTTCTTCTTTGACGTCCACAACGACTTCTTTGAGGAGATCGCCAAGTTCCGGGCGGCCCGGCGCATCTGGGCCAAGGAGATGCGCTACCGCTACGGGGCCAAGAACCCCCAGAGCTGGATGCTCCGCACCCACGCCCAGACCGCCGGGGTGTCCCTCACCGCCCAGCAGCCCCTGAACAACATCGCCCGGGTGGCCATCCAGGCCCTGGCGGCGGTCCTCGGGGGCACGCAGAGCCTCCACACCGACGCCTACGACGAGGCCCTGGCCCTGCCCACGGAGGAGAGCGCCACCATCGCCCTCCGCACCCAGCAGATCATCGCCTACGAGACCGGGGTCACCCACACCATTGACCCCCTGGCGGGGAGCTACTACGTGGAGTGGCTCACCGACGAGATGGAGCGGCAGGCCATGGCCATCATTGAGGAGATCCGCCGCATGGGGGGCGTGGTGCGGGCCATTGAGGAGGGGTACTTCCTGCGGGAGCTCGCCGAGGCCAGCTACCGCTACCAGCAGGAGGTGGAGCGCAAGGAAAGGATCATCGTGGGGGTGAACGCCTTCACCGACGAGATCCCCCTGGAGGTGCCCATCCAGCTCGTGGACCCGGAGGTGGAAAGGGTCCAGGCGGAGCGCCTCGCCCGGGTGCGGCGGGAGCGCGACCCGAAGCGGGTGGAGGAGGCCCTAAAGGGCCTGCGGCAGGCCGCGGTGGAGGGGCAGAACACCATGCCCCACTTCGTGGAGTGCGCCCTGGCCTACTGCACCCTGGGGGAGATGATGGACGTGCTGCGGGAGGTCTACGGCACCTACCAGGAGCCCGCCTACGTCTAAGGAGGCCGATATGGAAAGCACGGAGCGGCGCATACGGGTGCTCATCGCCAAGCCGGGCCTGGACGGGCACGACCGCGGGGCCAAGGTGGTGGCCCGGGCCCTCAGGGACGCGGGGATGGAGGTCATCTACACCGGGCTCCGCCAGACCCCGGAGATGATCGTCTCCGCCGCCATCCAGGAGGACGTGGACGCCGTCGGGCTCTCCATCCTCTCCGGGGCCCACATGCACTACTTCCGGGAGGTGAAGCGCCTTTTGGACGAGCGGGGGGCCTCGGACATCCTCCTCTTTGGCGGGGGGATCATCCCCGACGAGGACGTGCCCAAGCTCAAGGCCCTAGGCGTGGCCGCCGTCTTCGGCCCCGGGACCAGCACCCAGGAGATCGTGGACTTCCTGAGGAAGGCGGTGCCGGAGCGCTGGAAAGCCCAGGGGCTCGCATGAAGGCCATCCAGCTCTACTACCCCCCGGAGTGGGCCCACTGCTACGGGTGCGGCTACCTGAACGCCCACGGCCTCCACATCAAGACCTACTGGAACGCCGAAAAAGGGCTTAGCGAGACCCGCTTCACCCCCTCTCCCCACCACACCGCCCTCCCCGGCTTCGTCTACGGCGGGCTTTTGGCCTCCCTGGTGGACTGCCACTCCACCGCCACGGCGGCCGCGGCCAAGGCCCAGGCCGAGGGGCTTTCCCTGGAGGCCACCCCCCTCCGCTTCGTCACCGCGAGCCTCAAGGTGGACTTCCTCAAGCCCACCCCCCTGGGCCCGGAGCTCCTCCTCCTGGGCCGAGCCCGGGAGGTGAAGGGCAGGAAGGTGGTGGTGGAAACCGAGCTCTACGCCGAAGGGGTCCTCACGGTGCGGGGGGAGGCGGTTCTCGTTCAGATCGGCGAGGGGTTCCCGCAAGAAGGCACTCCAGGCCCTGGATGAGGGCCTCGAGCTTGCTGGCTTGGGGCGAGGCGTGAAGGACCAGCTCCAGCCAGGCCTCCTCCAGGACCTGGCGCAACTCGGAAAGCCTCTCCGGGTCCCAGGCCCGCCCCAGCAGGGCCGCCCTCACCTCCTGGGCCAGGCGGCGGTTTTCCTCCTCGGCCCTTTGCAGGTCTTAGCCCAAAGGGCCCTCCCCCGTTGTGCCCCGGTTCCGGCGGGCCTCGAGGGCCCGCTCCCCCAGGAAGAGGAGGAGGGCGAGGCCCAGGAGGTAGGGCCTCAAGGGGAGGTCCACCGGGGCCCTTGCGGGGAGCTCCTCCGGGGAAAGGAGCCTCCCCCCCGAGGCCTCGGCCAGGGCCTGAAGGAGGGCCTTCCCGTCCCGGGGGGTCCACTCCCCGGGCAGGGGAAGGGGGAGGGGGAGGCGGCGCTTTCCGTCCAGGAGAACCCCCGGCTCCTCCAGGTGGAGCTCGTACCGCAGGGGCCCCGAGGGAAGGGGCGGCACCTCCTTCCCCCCGGCGAGGACCACGGGGCGCTCCAGCCCTCCAAGGAGGACCACCCTGACCCCCTTGCCCTCGGGGTAGGCGTAGAGGGCGAGGGCCCGCCTCGCCCCCGCAAGCCAGCGGGCAAGCCCCCCGAGGAAGGCCGAGGCCCCGGGGAAGTCCCGCCAGGAGCGGGAGAGGTCCGTGGCTAAGGCCGCCACCCGCCCCTCCCCCCGCTCCCCGATGGCGAGGACGGCCCGCTCGCCGCTTTGGAGGAGCACCTCGGCCCAGGGCTCGGCCCTTGCGGGGAGGAGGACGGAAAGGGGGGGAAAGCGGAAGCCCTCGGTGAGGGGGTGGGGCCTCGCCTCCACGGGAAACCGCCCCTCCAGGCCCTCCCCCCGGAAGACCTCCTGGCCCTCCTTGAGGAAGAGGCGGGGAAGCTCCCTGGGGGAGGCCGCCCGGTAAAACCGCCCCCCGCCCCTCCGGGCGAGCTCCTGCAGGAAGGGGAGATCGGCGTCTTCGCCCAGGGCCAGGGCGCTCACCTCCACCCCGGAGGTCTGGGCGAGGTCCAGGATGGGCTCCTTGGCATCGGCGACCAGGCCATCGGTGAGGACCAAAACCGCCTTCCGCCCCCCGGGCACCCCCTCTAGGAGGCGCACCGCCTCCCGGAAGCCCCCCCCGAGGACCGTCCCGCCCCCCGCCCTTAGAGAGAGGAGGAGGCTTGCCGCCTCCTTTTTGACCTGGGCGGTCATGGGCCTTGGGGGGAAGAGGACCCGGTGGCTCGAGGCGAAGACCACCACCCCCAGGCGGTCCTCGGGGGCGGCGCTTTCCACCAGGGCCAAGGCCCCGGCCACCGCCATGGAAAGCTTCTCCCCCTCCATGCTCCCGGAGACGTCCAGGACCAGGACCAAGGCCGCCCCCTCCCGGCCTAAAGGCTTCAGGGGAAGCTCTTCGGGGAGCGCCCGGTCCCACCCCCCGAAGAAGAGGCCCTTGGGGGTGGCGGTGAAGAGGAGGCCTCCCCCCTGGCGGAGGAAGCCCCGGAGGGCCTCCGGGGCCCCCTCGGGGAGGTCCAAAACCCCCGCGCCCACCACCACTAGATCGGCCTCCAGGGGAAGCCTGAAGCCCTCCTCCACCTGGAAGCCCTGGGCCTCGAGGTAGCGGGCCGTGGCCGGGTCCCCGAGCACCAGGGCCCGCGCCCGGTCGGCGGGGGCCACTTCCACCTCCGCCTCGCTCCTTCCCCAAGGGCCCTCCGCTGCCGCCCGCACCCCTGCCTTCTCCGTGAGGGGAAAGGTGTAGACGAGGGCCCGCCTCCCCTCCACCCTCAAGGCGCGCTCCAGGACCCCCCCAGGCCCCTCCACCCGGAGCCTGGCCTCCGCCGGAAGAGGGGCTTCCAGCACCACCCCTACCCCCACGGTCTCCCCGTAGAGGGGGTAGGCGGGAGGGACGAGGCGCACCGCCACGTGGGCCTTCGGGGGGACGTAGAGGGCATCCAGGGGAAAGGACGGGGGAACGGGCTCCAAAAGCCCGTCGGAGACCAGGACCACCCGGGCGGGGTTCAGCCGCTTGGCCTCGGCGAAGGCCGCCCTGAGATCGGTTTTCTCCCCGAGGTCCAGCCGCCGGGCCGTGGGCGAGGGCAGGGTGGCCGCCCGCTCGGCGAAGGCCACGTACACCGCGTCCTTGGGAAGCCTCGAGGCCAGGGCGAAGACCGCCTCCCGGGCGGAAGGGGAAAAGTCCAGGAGGTAGACCACCCGGCCCGGCAAGGGCCACCTCAGGTCCAGAAAGGCGAGGAAGAGGAGCAGGAGGAGGGCGGCCCTCAGAAGCCCGAGGCGCTGGGGCATGCCCCCATGCTAGTCCATCCAGTGCCCGAGCTTCTCCTTCTTGGCCTGGAGGTAGCGCTCGTTGTGGGGGTTGTCCCCGGCCCTAAGGGGGAGGCGCTCCACGATCTCTATGCCGAAGCCGGAGAGGGCCTTCACCTTCCTCGGGTTGTTGGTGAGGAGGCGCATCTTCCGCACCCCGAGGTCGTAGAGGATCTGGGCCCCCACCCCGTAGTCCCGGAGGTCCGGGGGAAAGCCCAGGGCCAGGTTGGCCTCCACCGTGTCCAGGCCCTGGTCCTGGAGGTGGTAGGCCTTGATCTTGTTCACCAGGCCGATCCCCCTTCCCTCCTGCCTAAGGTAGACCAAGACCCCCTTCCCCTCCTCGGCGATCCTCTCCAGGGCTAGGTCCCGCTGGAAGCCGCAGTCGCAGCGCAGGGAGTGGAGGGCGTCCCCGGTGAGGCACTCGGAGTGCATGCGCACGAGGACGGGCTCCTCCGGCCCCCAGCTTCCCATGACCAAGGCGGCGTGCTCCTCCCCCGTGAGGGTGTCCCGGTAGGCCAGGATGCGGAACTCCCCGAAGCGGGTGGGGAGGAGGGCCTCCGCCTCCCGCCGCACGTAGAGGTCCCCCTTCTCCAGGCGGTAGCGGATGAGGTCGGCGATGGTGCCCACCTTGAGGCCGTGCCTCTGGGCGAAGGCCAGGAGGTCCGGCAGGCGGGCCATGGTGCCGTCCTCCTTGAGGATCTCAATGAGGCTCCCCACCGGGGTGAGCCCGGCGAGGCGGAGGAGGTCCACCGTGGCCTCGGTGTGCCCGGCGCGGCGCAAGACCCCGCCCGGCCTCGCCACCAGGGGGAAGACGTGCCCCGGGCGGCGGAAGTCCTGGGCCGTGGCCTCGGGGTCGGCGAGGAGCCTGATGGTGGCCGCCCGCTCAAAGGCGCTGATCCCCGTGGTGGTGCCCCGGGCGTCCACGCTCACGGTGAAGCGGGTCCCCTGGGGGTCCTGGTTCCTTTCCACCATGAGGGGAAGGTCCAGGGCCTTGGCCCTTTCCTCCGTGAGGGCCACGCAGAGGAGGCCCCGGCACTCCTTGAGCATGAAGTTCACCCACTCCGGGGTCACGTGCTCCGCCGCCATGATGAGGTCGCCCTCGTTCTCCCGGTCCTCGTCGTCCACCAGGATCACGGGGCGGCCCGCCCTTAGCTCCTCCAGAAGTTCCTTGACGCTGGCGATCCCTTCCATCACGCTCTCCCAAGAAGCCTGGCCACGTAGCGGGCGATGAGGTCCACCTCGAGGTTCACCCCGTCCCCCACCCGAAGCCTCCCCAGGTTGGTGACCTCGAGGGTGTGGGGGATGAGGGTCACCCAGAAGGCCTCCCCCATAAGCCCCGCCACCGTGAGGGAGACCCCGTTTAGGGCCACGCTCCCCTTCTCGGCGATGTAGGGGGCAAGCCCCTCGGGGGGAAGGAAGTAGAAGTCCTTGGCCCCCGGGGCCTCGCGCACCTCCACAAGCCTCGCCACCCCGTCCACGTGCCCGGTGACGAAGTGCCCCCCAAGCCGGTCCCCCACCTTTAGGGCCCTTTCCAGGTTGGGCCGGTGCCCCACCCGCCAGGTGGGGGCGGTGCGGCGCAGGGTCTCCCGGGCGAGCTCCACCCAAAAGCCCCCCTCCTCCACCCCAACCGCCGTGAGGCAGGCCCCGTCCACGGCCACGGAGTCCCCCACCTTCAGGTCCTCAAGCACCTTGCGGGCGGCGATGTGGACCCTAAGGAAGGGCCCTTCCTCCACCTTCAGGATCTCCCCGGTCTCCTCCACGAGTCCCGTGAACATCTACTCCTCCGGGTAGGCCTCGAGCCAGAGGTCCTCCCCAAGCCACTCCCTACGGGCCAAGCGGAGGCGCAGGGCCTCCGCCACCCGCTCCGCCCCGAAGCCCTCGGCCAGCCCCCTCCCCTCCCCCAGGATCCGGGGGGCGAGGAAGAGGGCAAGCTTGTCCACTAAGCCCCTTTCCAGAAAGGCCCCGGCGAGCCTCGGGCCCCCCTCCAGGAGCACCCCGTCCACCCCCTCCTCCAGGAGGAAGGCGAGGGCCCCCTCCGGGCTCACCCGCCCCCCCTCCCGGGGGAGGGCCACCACCCGGGCCCCGGCCTCCTCCAGGGCCGCGACCCGTGCCCTCGGGGCCCCCTCCCCCACGAAGACCAGGACCCGGGCGGCCTCCCCCCTCGGCCCCCTCTGGAAGAGGCGGGCCGTGGGGGGGGTTCGGGCCTCGGTGTCCAGGACCACCTTGAGGGGGTCGCGGAGGGGCGGGGGCTCCACCATGAGGGGGAAGGGGCGGAAGTCGGGATGGCGCACGGTGAGGGCGGGGTCGTCCTGGAGCACCGTCCCCACCCCCACCATCACGGCGGGGAGCCACTGCCGGTAGGCGTGGGCCACGCGGCGGCTCGCCTCGGAGGTGATCCAGCGGGCGTCCCCCGAGGGGGCGGCCACCTTCCCATCCAGGGTGAGGGCCGCCTTGAGGAGGACGAAGGGCAGGCCCTTTCTCTGCACGGCGAAGAAGACCTCGTTCTGGGCCCGGGCCTCGGCCTCCAGAAGGCCCCACTCCACCTCCACCCCCGCCTTTCGCAGGCGCTCCAGCCCCCCCTTGGCCACGGGGTTTTCCTCCCGGGCCGCCACCACCACCCGGGAAACCCCCGCCTCTAGGAGGGCGAGGGAGCAGGGGGGGGTGCGGCCGAAGTGGTCGCAGGGCTCGAGGGTCACGTAGGCCGTGGCCCCCCGGGCAAGCTCCCCCGCCTCCCGCAGCGCATAGACCTCGGCGTGGGGCTCCCCCGCCTTCGGGTGGAACCCCTCGCCCACGATCCGCCCCTCCCGAACCAGGACCGCCCCCACCAGGGGGTTGGGGCTGGTGTGGCCCCGGGCGCGTTCGGCAAGCTGAAAGGCCCTTCTAAGAAAGCGCTCGTCTAGGTCGCGCAAGTGGCCCTCCTTCTCCCATCCGGACTCTCACCGTCGGCCCCGGAGTTCCACCGGGTCGGGCCCCTTTAGGGGCTTCGCGGGCTTTCACCGCCGGTGGGGACTTCCACCCCGCCCCGAAGGAGGTGCTCAAGGCACCAGCTCCACTCTAGCAGGTTCCCTGGGGGACATATCTACCCCGGCTACACCCAAGGGAAAAGGGCGCCCGAAGGCGCCCCTTCTGGTGGAGGTGGGGGGAGTTGAACCCCCGTCCGAAAGTCCCTACGGCGGGCTTCTACGCGCGTAGTCCGCGTTTGGGGTGTCCTCCCGGCTTGGCCCGCGGACGGGCGGCCAGGAGCGAGCCCTCTTGGGGTTTCGCCCGGGGTTAGAGGGCGTGGCCCCGGGCTAGCCGGGTTTGTGTCCCCGCTTCCGGTGAGCCCCCGGCGGGGCTACCGGGCGGGGTCGCGGTCATTAAGCCGCGAGAGCGTAGTTGGTGTTGGCAGTTATGCCGTTGCGGGTTTTTACGGTCACGCCCTTTTGGGCGTACCTACGAGGCCACCCGCACCTCGGCGCGCAGCCACGCCTTCGGCGACCCCCGTCGAGACCGTTCACCCCCACGAGGCCGGGTTCGGACCGGCAAGCTTGAGTGTAGCAGGCTAAAGGGGTTGTAGTCAAGGGGCCCTTGGGTGTAAACTGGGGGCAGTGCTCCCAAGGGAGGGGGGTGGGTGGAAGCCCACCCTTCCTTTGTGAAGGGAGGTGGGGAGGTGTCCGTGGACCTTTGGCGGTTGGTGGAAGAGGCGGTGGAGCCCCTGGACCTCGAGGTCCTGGAGGTCAGGGAGGCCCCCGGGGAGGTTTTGGTGCGGCTTGAGCGCAAGGACGAGCGGCCCATCCGCGTGGCCGAGCTGGAAGCGGCGAGCCGCGCCATAGAGGCGGTCCTGGACCGGGAAGACCCCATCCCGGGAAGCTACCGCCTCCTGGTGGAGTCGCCCGGGCCCAAAAGGCCCCTCTTCACCCGCCGCCACTTTGAGCGCTTCCAGGGCCTCAAGGCCAAGGTGCCGGGGCCTGGGGGGTTCGTGGGGCGCATCCTCCGGGTGGAGGAGGACGAGGTGGTCTTCCAGGTAGGGCAGGAGGAAAAGCGCCTCAGGATCGGCACCTTCCGCGCCAACCTCGCCGAGTGGCCCGAGGAGCCGAGATAGGAGGGAGGATGAACCGGGATTTCGTACAAGCCATGCAGCAGCTGGCCCTGGAACGGGGCGTGTCCACCGAGGAGATCCTCGAGGCCTTCAAGGAAGCCCTGCGCAAGGCCTACATAAAAAGACAAAAAGGGTACAAAAAGGAGGAGATGGAGGCCGGCAAGGGGCCCGAGGTGGACGTTTACATTGATCCCCAGACGGGCCGCATTGAGATGGTGGAGGTCCGCCGGGTGGTGGACAAGGTGGAGGACCCCGACAAGGAGATCGCCCTGGCCGAGGCCCTGGAGTACGATCCCGAGGTCCAGGTGGGGGACGAGATGGAGTTCCCCATCAACCCGGAGGAGCTCTCCCGCATGGCCATCCAGGACCTGCGGCAGATCCTCACCCAGCGCCTCAAGGAGGCGGAGCGCAACCGCATCTACAACGAGTACAGGGACAAGGAGGGCCAAGTCCTCACCGGGGTGGTGACCCGGGTGGACAACCGGGGAAACGTCTTCGTGGACCTGGGCCGGGGGGAGGCCTACCTGCCCAAGAGCGAGCAGATCCCCACCGAGCGCTACTACCCCGGCCAGCGCCTCAAGGTCTACCTCAAGAAGGTGGACCGCTCCGCCAAGGGCCCCTCCCTCATCGTGAGCCGGGCCCACGAGGAGCTTTTGAAGTACCTCCTCAAGCAGGAGGTGCCCGAGATCGCCGAGGGCATCGTGGAGATCAAGGCCATCGCCCGGGAGCCGGGGCGGCGGAGCAAGGTGGCGGTGATGAGCCACAACCCCAACGTGGACCCCATCGGGGCCTGCATCGGGCACAAGGGGCAGAGGATCCAGGCGGTCTCCGCCGAGCTTGGGCGGGAGAAGGTGGACATCATCCTCTGGTCCAAGGACCCCAAGGAGTTCATCCGAAACGCCCTCTCCCCCGCCCAGGTGGGCTCCATTGAGCTGGACCCCGAAACCAAGAAGGCCAAGGTGAAGGTCACCAAGGACCAGCACTCCCTGGCCATCGGCACCGGCGGCCAGAACGTTCGCCTGGCCTCCAAGCTCACCGGCTACGACATCCACTTTGAGGAGACGGAGATCTCCGACCTGGACGAGGCCATCCGCAAAGCCGCCCAGGAGGAGGCCGAGGCCCAAAGCCGGGCCAAGGAGGAGTTTGAGAAGCTCTTCCGGGACCTCGGATGAGGCACGTCCCCCTGCGCATGTGCGTGGCCTGCCGCAAGAGGCGGCCCAAGGGGGAGCTTCTGCGCATCCTCTTAACGGAAAGCGGGTTCCAGCTGGACCCCACGGGCAAGCTCCCGGGCCGGGGGGCCTATGTCTGCCCCGACAACCCGGAGTGCTGGACGGAAAAAAGGCTCCGGCGCTTCGCCGGAGGCCGGGCCAAGGCGCTTTCCGAAGCCCTTGTGGCCCGCTTAGGAGGTAAGGATGGCCAAGATACGCATCTACCAGCTGGCTAAAGAGCTGGGCATGACCAACGAGGAGCTTTTGGAGCTCCTGGACCAGATGGGGGTGGCCTACAAGTCCCACGCCTCCACCCTCACCGAAGAGGACGCCGAGGCGGTGCGGGAGCTCGTCAAGGAGCAACGGGGACTCCAGGAGAAGCTCGCCGAGGAAGAGCGCCGGAAAAGCCTCCCAAGGCGCCCTCCCGTGGTGGTCATCATGGGCCACGTGGACCACGGGAAAACCACCCTCCTGGACTACCTCCGCAAAAGCCGGATCGCCGAGAAGGAGGCCGGGGGGATCACCCAGCACGTGGGCGCCTTTGAGGTGAAGACGCCCCAGGGCACCGTGGTCTTCATAGACACCCCGGGGCACGAGGCCTTCACCACCATAAGGCAGCGGGGAGCGAGGGTGGCAGACATCGCCGTCATCGTCATCGCCGCCGACGACGGCATCATGCCCCAGACGGAGGAGGCCATCGCCCACGCCAAGGCGGCCGGGGCCAAGATGATCTTCGCCATCAACAAGATGGACCTGCCCCAAGCGGACCCCGAGAAGGTGAAGCGCCAGCTCATGGAGCGGGGCTTCGTCCCCGAGGAATATGGGGGCGACGCCATCGTGGTGCCCATCAGCGCCAAGACGGGGCAGGGGGTGGGAGACCTCCTGGACATGATCCTCCTCCTCGCGGAGCTCGAGGACTACCGGGCAGACCCGAACGCCGAGCCCAAGGGGGTGATCCTGGAGTCCAAGCTGGACAAGCAGGCCGGGGTCATCGCCAACATGCTGGTGCAGCAAGGAACCTTCCGCGTGGGAGACTACGTGGTGGCGGGCGAGGTCTATGGGCGGATCCGGGCCATGATGGACGCCGACGGCAACCAGCGCAAGGAGGCGGGGCCGGGAAGCGCGGTGCAGGTCCTGGGCTTCCAGGAACTCCCCCACGCCGGAGACGTGGTGGAGTGGGTGCCGGACCTCGAGGCCGCCAAGGAGATCGCCGAGGAGCGGAAGGAGGAGAGGCGGGCCAGGGAGGAAGCGGAGAAGGAGCGCCGCCCCAAGACCATGGCCGACCTCCTGAGGAGTCTCCAGGAGGAGGGCAAAAAGGAGGTGAACCTCATCCTCCGGGCCGACACCCAGGGCTCCCTCGAGGCCATCCAGCACATCCTGGCCCGGGAGAGCGCCGAGGACGTGAAGATCAACGTGCTCCTGGCCCAGGTGGGGGCCCCCACGGAGTCCGACGTCCTCCTGGCCCAGACGGCGAACGCGGCCATCCTGGCCTTCGGGGTGAACCCCCCGGGCGCGGTGAAGAAGAAGGCCGAGGAAAAGGGGGTCCTCCTCAAGACCTTCCGCATCATCTACGACCTCATTGACGAGGTGCGGAGCATGGTGCGGGGGCAGAGGGAGCCCCAGTACAAGGAGGAGGTCCTGGGCCGGGCCGAGGTGCGGGCCATCTTCCGCCTGCCCACGGGCAAGCAGGTGGCGGGGTGCATGGTCCTCCAGGGCCGGATTCCCCGGAACGCCGAGGTGCGGGTCCTGCGCAAGGGGGAGGAGATCTGGCGGGGGCGCATCGCCAGCCTCAAGCGCTTCAAGGAGGACGTGCGGGAGGTGGCCCAGGGGTACGAGTGCGGCCTGGGCCTCGAGGGCTTTGACGCCTTCCAGGAAGGGGACATCGTGGAGGCCTTCCAGATGGTGGAGGTGCCCGCCTAGGAGGAGGGGTGCTTCGGGGAAGCGCGGCGCTCTTGGGGGCCTTCGCCCTCTTCCTTCAGGGGGTGTTTCTCCCCTCTCCCCGGGCCAAGGCGGAGGCGGGTCTGGCCTCGGGGAGCGCGGCGGTGGTCCTCAAGGAGGACCGCACCCCTTCCCTCCCCCTTCTCCTCCTTTCGGCCAAGGCGGAAAGGGGCCTCGCTCAGGCCCTGGGGGCCAGGGTCCTCGCTTCCGCTCCCCCTAAAGCCCCCACCCCTGGGAGGCCCCTTTACCTCCTCTTCCGCCGCCTGCAGCTGGAGGGGGGCTAAGCGCCCCACGCCGGTTGGAAGGCCTCAAAAGACCCTAGGCCAAGAGCCCTTAGCTAAGGCCAAGCGGGTCCGTTCCTGACCCGCTTGCGCCAGGAGGAAAAGGAGTTCGGTTATGAACCGCAAGTGGACCACAGAAATCTTTCTTCTCGCCCTCTTCCTGGGGGCTTTGCTCCTCGTCTGGAAGCCGTGGGCCCCCCAGGAGCCCAAGATCCGACTCGGGTTGGACCTCAAAGGAGGGTTGCGCGTCCTCCTCGAGGCCGATGTGGAAAACCCCACCCCCGACGACCTGGAAAAGGCCCGGGCCGTCCTGGAAAACCGCATCAACGCCCTGGGAGTAGCCGAGCCCCTCATCCAGATCCAGGGGCAAAGGCGCATCGTGGTGGAGCTCCCTGGCCTCTCCCAGGCGGACCAGGACCGGGCCCTCAAGCTCATCGGCCAGCGGGCGGTGCTGGAGTTCCGCATCCTTAAGGACGGGGCCACCGGCACCACCGTGGCCCAGATCAACCAGGCCCTAAGGGAGAACCCCCGCCTCAAGCGGGAGGACCTGGAGAAGGACCTCATCAAGCCCGAGGACCTCGGCCCGCCCCTCCTCACCGGGGCGGACCTGGCCGACGCCCGGGCGGTCTTCGATCAGTTCGGCCGCCCCCAGGTGGCCCTCACCTTCACCCCGGAAGGGGCCAAGAAGTTTGAGGAGGTCACGCGGCAAAACGTGGGCAAGCGGCTCGCCATCATTTTGGACGGCAAGGTCTACACCGCTCCCGTGATCCGCCAGGCCATCACCGGGGGGCAGGCGGTCATAGAGGGGCTCTCGGGCCTCGAGGAGGCCAGCGAGATCGCCCTCGTCCTCCGCTCGGGCGCCCTGCCCGTCCCCCTCAAGGTGGCGGAGATCCGGGCCATCGGCCCCACCCTGGGCCAGGACGCCATCCAGGCGGGGATCCGCTCCGCCCTCATCGGCACCCTGGCCATCTTCCTCCTCATCTTCGCCTACTACGGCCTCCACCTGGGCCTCGTGGCTTCTTTGGGCCTCATCTACACCTCAGTGCTCATCCTGGGCCTCCTCTCGGGCCTTGGGGCCACCCTGACCCTCCCGGGCATCGCCGGCCTCGTGCTCACCCTGGGGGCGGCGGTGGACGGAAACGTGCTCTCCTTTGAGCGGATCAAGGAGGAGCTCAGGGCCGGGAAAAAGTTCCGCCAGGCCATCCCCGAGGGCTTCCGCCACTCCACCCTCACCATCCTGGACGTGAACATCGCCCACCTCCTGGCGGCGGCCGCCCTTTACCAGTACGCCACCGGGCCCGTGCGGGGCTTCGCCGTGGCCCTGGCCATCGGGGTGGTGACCAGCGTCTTCTCCAACCTGGTCTTCAGCCGCTACCTCCTGGACTGGATCGGGGAAAGGCGCGAGGTCCGGCCCCCCATGTGGCTCGTGGACCCCAAGATCAACTTCATGGGGCCCGCCCGCTACATCACCCTGAGCTCCATCCTCATCGCCCTCCTCTCGGGGGGCCTGGTCCTCACCAAGGGCTTCAACTACAGCATTGACTTCACCGGGGGCACCGCCTTCACCCTAAGGGCCTCCCCAGAAACGGGCGTGGACACCCTGAGGGGCTTCCTGGAGGCGAAGGGGTTCCCCGGCCGCGAGGCGGTCATCACCCAGGTCCAGGCCCCCACCTCCAGCTACAAGGAGTTCTCCCTGAAGCTCCCTCCCCTGCCCGACGCCAAGCGCCTGGAGCTCGAGGCCCTGCTGGCTAGGGAGCTCAAGGCCCAGGTGCTGAGCTCCGAGACCGTGGGGCCCGCCGTGGGCCAGGAGCTGAGGCGGAACGCCCTCATGGCGGTGCTGGTGGGGCTCGGCCTCATCCTCATCTACATGGCCTTCCGCTTTGACTGGACCTTCGGGGTGGCCAACGTCCTCGCGGTGGCCCACGACGTGGCCATCGTGGCGGGGATGTACAGCCTCCTGGGCCTGGAGTTCTCCATCTCCACCATCGCCGCCCTCCTCACCATCGTAGGCTACTCGGTGAACGACTCCATCGTGGTCTCGGACCGCATCCGGGAGAACCAGAAGCTCCTCCGGGGGCTTCCCTACGCCGAGCTCGTCAACCGCTCCATCAACCAGACCCTTTCCCGGACGGTGATGACGAGCCTCACCACCCTCCTCCCCATCCTCGCCCTCCTCTTCCTGGGGGGAAGCGTGCTCCGGGACTTCGCCCTGGCCATCTTCGTGGGCATCTTCGTGGGGACCTACAGCTCCATCTACGTGGTGAGCGCCCTGGTGGTCTTCTGGAAGCAGTTGCGGAAAGGACGGGACCAGAAGGCCGCTTAAGGCGCCGGCCCCAGGGCCGCTTGACTTTGCCCGAAGGAGCCCGGAGGATGGTAAGGATGGACCTAAGCCGCATCCGCAACTTCTCCATCATTGCCCATGTGGACCACGGCAAGTCCACCCTGGCCGACCGCATCCTGCAAATGACCCACGCGGTGAGCGAGCGGGAGATGCGGGAGCAGTTTCTGGACTCCTTAGAGCTTGAGCGGGAGCGGGGCATCACCATCAAGGCCAGCGCGGTGCGGGTACGCTACCGGGCCAAGGACGGGGAGGAGTACACCTTCCACCTCATTGACACCCCGGGGCACGTGGACTTCACCTACGAGGTCTCCCGGGCCCTGGCGGCGGTGGAGGGGGTGCTTCTCGTGGTGGACGCGAGCCAGGGGGTGGAGGCGGAGACCCTGGCCAAGTTCTACATGGCCTTAGAGCACGGGCACGTGATCATCCCGGTGATCAACAAGATAGACCTCCCCAACGCCCGCCCCCTGGAGGTGGCCCTGGAGCTGGAAGAGGTCTTGGGCCTCCCCGCCGACGAGGCCATCTTCGCCTCGGGGAAGACGGGGGAGGGGGTGGAGGAGATCCTCGAGGCCATCGTGAAGCGCATCCCGCCCCCCAAGGGGGACCCCGAGGCCCCCCTGAAGGCCCTCATCTTTGACTCCGTGTACGACGCCTACCAGGGGGTGATCCCCTACCTCCGCCTCTTTGAGGGCAGGGTGCGGCCCGGGGACCGGATCCGGGTCTACTCCACGGGCAAGGAGTTCACCGTGGACAAGGTGGGGGTCTTCACCCCCCAGGGCCTCGTGCCCACGGAAGCCCTTTCCGCCGGGGAGGTGGGCTGGCTCGTGGCCGCCATCCGGGACATCCACGACGTCCAGGTGGGGGACACCCTCACCCTGGCGGACCGCCCCACCCCCTCCCCCTACCCCGGCTTCCGCCCGGCCAAGCCCGTGGTCTTCGCCGGGCTTTACCCCGTGGACTCGGGGGACTACGGGAAGCTCCGGGACGCCCTGGAGAAGCTGAAGCTCAACGACGCCGCCCTCACCTTTGAGCCCGAGTCCTCCACCGCCTTGGGCTTCGGCTTCCGCTGTGGCTTCCTCGGCCTCCTCCACGCCGAGATCGTCCAGGAGAGGCTGGAGAGGGAGTTCGGCCTCTCCCTCATCGCCACCGCCCCGAGCGTGGTCTACCGGGTGCGGCTCAAAGACGGCTCCGAGCAGGAGGTCCTAAACCCCGCCGACCTCCCCGACCCCACGCGGATTGAGGAGATCCTGGAGCCCTACGTGAAGCTCACCGTCTTCACCCCCGAGGAGTACGTGGGAAGCATCATGCAACTCCTCCAGGAGAAGCGGGGCAGGCTCCTCAACATGACCTACCTCCCCGGGGCCCAGAGGCGGGTGGAGCTCGTCTACGAGGTCCCCTTCGCCGAGATCCTCTACGACTTCCACGACCGCCTCAAAAGCCTCTCCCGGGGCTACGCCTCCATGGACTACGAGCAGGCGGGCTACCGGCCCGGGGACCTGGTGAAGGTGAACGTCCTGGTGCACGGGGAGCCCGTGGACGCCCTCACCTTCATCGCCCACCGGGAGAAGGCCTACGCCATGGCCCGGACCATCGTGGACAAGCTGGCCGAGGTCATCCCCAGGCAGCTCTTTGAGGTGCCCATCCAGGCGGCCATCGGGGGGAAGATCATCGCCCGGGCCACGGTGAAGGCCCTGAGGAAGGACGTCCTCGCCAAGTGCTACGGCGGGGACGTGACCCGGAAGAAGAAGCTATTGGAGAAGCAGAAAGAGGGGAAGAAGCGGCTCAAGGCCATCGGCAAGGTGGAGGTGCCCCAGGAGGCCTTCCTGGCGGTGCTCTCGGCGGGTCGGGATGAGCCTAAGGGCTAGGCTCGCCCTGGTCATCGCCCTCCTCGCCTTCCTGCCCAACCTGGCCCTGGCCCTCCTCCTGGGCTTCCTGGGCGGGGGCCCGTGGCCCTCCCTCCTCCTCTGGCTCGCCCTTTTGGCCTCGGTCTCGGCCCTGGTGGGCTACCTCCTGGCCCAAAGCCTCCTCAGGCCCCTCGAGGAGCTTACCCGGGCCCTGGCCTACCTCTCCTTGCGGGAGGGGCCGGTGAGCGCCCTGAGGCTCCCCTCCCCCAAGGAGCCTCCCCCGCGCGAGGTGGCCGAGCTGAGGCGGCGCTTCGCCGAGCTTTTGGAGCGGATTGGCGAGCTCCAGGAGGCCAGGGAGGCCTTCTATGCCGCCTTGGCCCACGACCTCAAGACCCCGCTCCTTTCCGCCCTGCGCCTACTGGACTACCTGGAGAGGGCGGACGATCTGGGAAAGGAGCGGCGCATCGCCCTCCTCCGCGCCCTCAAGGAGGAGCTTTCCCGGGGCTACCGCCTCACGGAAAACCTCCTCGCCCTGGCCCGCCTCGAGGCCCGCCCCCCCCAGCGGGAGACCCTGAACCTGCGGGCCCTGGCCGAGGACCTCCTCCTGCGCTACCGGGAGGAGGCCGAAAGGCGGGGGCTCCGCCTGGAGGTGGAGGGGGCGGGGCTTGCCCGGGGGGAGAGGCTTCTCTTGGAAAGGGCGCTCGCTAACCTCTTGGAAAACGCCCTGCGCCACGCTAAAAGCCGGGTGCGGGTGCGGGTGGAGGAGGGCGCTTTGCAGGTGGAAGACGACGGCCCTGGCCTCCCCCTGCCCCTGGAAGCCTTAGCGCGGCCTTTCCGCCAGGGGGAAGGCCCTCGGGGAAGCTCCGGGCTTGGCCTCTACACCGCAAAAAGGGTGGCCGAGGCCCAGGGAGGACGGCTTACCTCGGGCCCAAGCCTCCTGGGCGGGGCCTCCTTGCGCCTGGAACTCCCCCCCGGCGCCTCCCTTTAAGCGCCCAGCTCAGCCCATGACCGGGGGGATCTGCCGCACCCAGAGGATGTAGGAGAGGTGCTCCAGGTAGCGGAGGGGCACCTCGGAGAGGGGCCGATCCATCTCTATGCTCATCATGGCCTCCCCGCCCCGCTTCTTCCGGCTCACGGTGAGGTAAGCGATGTTCACCTCGTCGTCCGCCAGTATTCTGGCCACCCGGGCCACCACCCCCGGGGTGTCCACGTTCTTCACCACCAGGGTGGGGGCGCTTCCCGTGATGCGCACCTCAAAGCCGTCCAGGTCAAAGATCCGCACGAGCCCCCCGCCCAGGGAACTCCCGGTGACGGTGAGGCGCTCCTTCTCCCCCTCCAGCACCATGCGCACGGTGTTGGGGTGGACGTCCCCGAGCTCCACCTCCTTGAAGACCACCTCCACCCCCTCCCTTTCCGCCAGGGAGAGGCTCTCCTTGAGCCTCTCGTCGTCGGGCTGAAGGCCCAAGACCCCCGCGGCCAAGGCCAGGTGGGTGCCGTGGCCCTTCCCCGTCTTGGCGAAGGAGCCGTGGAGGCCGAACTCCACCCTTTTGGGCTTTTCCCCCAGGAGATGGCGGGCGAGGAGGGCGAGGCGGCAGGCCCCCGCCGTGTGGCTGGAGGAAGGCCCCACCATCACCGGACCGATCATGTCCAGAAGGCCCATACCGGTAGAATAACCCCATGCGCCGCTGGACCGCCTTGGCCTTCCTTTGGCTTCCCGCCCTGAGCCAGGCCCTCCTCCTGCCGGAGACCGCCCGGGTAGGGGAGGCCCTCTTCCTGGAGGGCAAGGGCCTGCCGCAGGGCCGCTTCCCCCTGGAGGTCCTGGGGCCCCAGGGAGCCGCCGCCCTGGAGGTAGAGCCCAGGGAAGGAGGCTTCCGCCTCCCCTTCACCCCCGAGGCCCCCGGGGAGTACCGGGTGCGCCTCTCCCTGCCCTCGGGGGTGCTGGAGGGGCGCTTCACCGCCCTGGCCCCGGCCCAGCCCAGGCTGGTGGAGGGGGGCTTGGAACTCCCCTGGGGGCGGCTTTCCCTTCCGGAAGGCCCTTGGCTCGGCCCCCTGGTGGAAGGGGACCGGGCCTTCGTGGCCCAGGGGCTTCTGGTGGTGGAAGCGAGCCTTAAGCAGGAGGAGGTCCGCTTCCACTTCGCCCCCAAGCGGGTGGTGGCCCTGCGCCCGGGGCCCGAGGCCCTCCTGGCGGGGGACTGGGTCCTGCCCATCCCCTTTCCCCCCTTGCCCTTCGCCGGGGGCGAAGAAGACCTTAGGTCCCTGAAACCCCTTCTGGAGGCCCTAAATCCCCCCAGGCCCTGGCCCTACTTCGCCTACTGGGCCCTTCCCCCCGAGGCCCTAAGCCCCGAGGACCTCCAGGCCTACGGGGAGGACCTAAGGAGCCGAGGGCACCGCCCCGAACTCTTCTTCGGCCAGGAAGGGGTGCGGCGCATGGCCCAAGCCGCCCGCGCCCTAAGCGCTAAGGACCCGGAAGGCTCCTGGCGGCTCACTGAAACCCTCCTCCGCTACACCCCGCTTTTCCCGAACTCCCTGGCCTTTTTCCTGGAAATGGCCGAGGCCCTCGAGGCCCAGGGCCAACCCGAAAGGGCCCTGAGGCTTCGGGAGGCCGTCAAGTACCTCCGGGCCTGGATGCCCCCGGACCTCTCCTTTTTGCCCCAGGGGCTCTACGCCCTGGGCCTGGCCTACCTGGCCCTCCTCCTCTACCTCTTCCTCTACTACCTCCCGGCCCAGCTCCAGGACCTCAGGGCGCTGGGGGGCTTCCTCGGGGGGTACCTCCGCCACCCCCTCCTGCGCCTCCGCCACCTGAGCCTGGCCTACGCCAGCTTAGGGGAAAGGGTCCTGGCCCTCGTCCTCCTCCTCCTTCTGGGAGGAGCGGGGGTCCTTTACGGCCTGGACCAAGGGGCCCGCACCGCCCTCGCCCTTCCCCCCCTGGACCGGGGTACCTTGCGCACCCTCGAGGCCCAGGCCTGGCTTCGGGAACAGCCTCCCCTGCCCGAGGTAAGGGCCCTTTTGGGCTACGCCCTCCTTCCGGAAAACCCCAAGGAGGCCAAGGGGCTTCTGGAAGGGGCGAACCTCCCCTTCGCCTTGGCCTTAGGGAAAACGGGCCTCGTCCAGGCCTACGAGAAAGCCCCCTTTGACGGCCCCATCCGCTCCTCCCTGGGCCTAGGGGAGGACCCCTGGGGCGGGCGGGAGCCGGGGCCAAGCCTCCGCACCCTTTACGCCGCTCTGCTTCGGGTGGAGCTTTTCCGCCTGGGGGAAGACTTCCTCAAAGGGGTAGGTCGGCTTCCCCTTCCCCTGCCGGAAAGGGCCCGGACCTGGGCGGCCCTGGGCTTTTTCCTGCTCCTCCTCTACCACCTCCTGGCCTTCCTCCTGCCCCGGCGCAGGAAGGAGCCCCCTCCGACCTGGGCCCTCTTCGTGCGCCTCTTCGTGCCGGGGAGCCTGGGCTTTTCCGGGGGGCTTGGCCTCCTCCTTCTCCTCCTTGCCGCTTTCGGCCTCCTAAGGCTCCTCCAGGGCCAAGGCCCAGGGCTCCTCCTCCTGGCCTACGCCCTCCACCTCCTTTTCCTGGTAGGCTCTTGGAGGAGGCTTCCATGATCCTTCCTCCCATCCCGACCCCCTTTGACCGGGAGGGCCGCCTGGACGCGGAAGCCTTCCGCGCCTTGGCCGAAGCCCAGGTCCTGCAGCGGAGGCTTTTTCCCTTGGGGGACCTCCTGGCCAAAGGGGGCGTGCCCCTCCTCAAGCAGGCCCTTAGGCACCTGGGCCTGCCCGCGGGCCACCCCAGGCCCCCTTGCCCCTTGGTGGCCCGAGTTCCTTCCCCTCCTCGAGGACCTACGGGCCGAGGGGTGGATGTAATATTGATAGGGAGGTAAAAGTATGAGAAAAGCGCTCCTGCTCGCCGTTTTGGCCCTGGCCGCCTGCGCTCCGAGGCCCCTCGCCCCCGAGGCCCGCTTCCTGGGGGCGAACCTCCGGGGCCTGGAGCTTTCCCCGGAGCCCGCCCTCCTCCTGGAAGTGCGGGTGGGCTTCAAGAACCCCAACCCCTTCCCCCTCCCCCTTTCCGCTTTCGGGACCCGCCTGCGCCTCGGGGAGGTGGTGGTGCCCCTGGACCGCACCCTTCCCCCGGGGGAGGAGGAGGTGGCCCTCCCGGTAAGGCTCACCCCAGGGGCGGCCCTGGCCACCGCCCGGGCCCTCCTCTCCCGGGAGGGCGCGGAGGTGGCCCTGGAGGGGGAGACCCTGGGCCAAAGGCTCACCTTTTTCCGGACCCGCCTCGCCTTCCCCTTGGAGCCCCCTAGGGTGCGCCGGGCCGGGGTCAACCTCTTCCTGGAAAACCCGAACCCTCTTCCCCTCCGGGCCGAGGGCGCCCTGGTCCTTCTGGGCCAGCGCCTCCTGGTGCAGGCGGACCTCCCGGCGAGGGGGGAGGGGAGGGTCCAGGTGGTGGGCCTGAGGCCCGGGCTTGAGCGAGGAAGCGGACGGCTGGAGCTCCGCCTCGAGGTCCCGGGCTTCTTCACGGAAACCCTGGTCCTGGAGCTCTAAAGGCGGAAGGCCAGGGGAAGGAGGGCCCCCAAGGTGGTGCGCACCTCCTCCTCAGGCCCGTGGAGGACCACCTCCACCTCGGGCCCGCCGAACTCCATGAGGACCTGGCGGCACCCCCCGCAAGGGGGGATGGGCCCCTTGGGGCTATAAATATGCACCCGCTCCAGGCGGCGCTTCCCCGCAAGAACCATGGCCGCCACGGCGTTCCTCTCGGCGCACTGGGAAAGGGGGAAGGAGGCGTTTTCCACGTTCACCCCCAGGAAAAACTCCCCTTCCGCCTCCACCAGGGCCACCACGGGAAAGCCCGAGTAGGGGGCGTAGGCCCGCCCCACGTGGGCCTCCAGGATCTCTTTAATCTTCCTCATGCTCCACCAGCCGCTCCACCCGCACCCGGTCTATGCGCCTCTGGTCGGCGCTCTCCACCACGAAGCGGAAGCCCTGCCACTCCACGCTCTCCCCCACCCCGGGGATGCGCCCGAACTGCTCGTAGAGGAAGCCGGAGAGGGTGTCGTACTCCCCCTCGGGAAGCTCCACCCCCAAGGCCTCGGAGACCTCGTCTATGGGCGTCTGGGCCTGGATGGAAAGGGTCCCGTCGGGGAGGCGCTTGATGGGGGCGTCCTCGGGCTCGTCGGTCTCATCGTAGATCTCCCCCACGATCTCCTCCATGACGTCCTCCAGGGTCACGAGGCCCGCCGTGCCCCCGAACTCGTCCACCACGATAGCCAGATGCACCTTGCGGCGCCTGAGCTCCTTGAGGAGGGTCCAGGCGTCCATGTTCTCGGGGACGAAATAGGGGGGGTGGGCGATGGAGGCCACGGTGCGCCGCTTCAGGTCCTCCTCGCAGTAGTAGGTGAGGAGGTCCTGGGCGTAGGCCACCCCCACGATGTGGTCCACGCTTTCCCGGTAGACGGGCACCCGGCTGTAGCGGTGCTCGCGGAAGAGGTGGAGGAAGTCCTCCAGGGTGGCCTCGGCCTCTATGGCCACCATCTCCACCCGGGGGGTCATGATCTCCCGCACCGGGGTCTCCTCCAGCTCCAGGATGGAGTGGATCATCTCCTCCTCCTGGGCCTCAATGGTGCCCGCCTCCTCCGCCCCCGCCAGGATGAGCTTGAGCTCCTCCTCCGAGACCAGGGAAGCGTCCCGGGGCTCGAGGCCCAAGAGGCGAAGGAGGGTCCCCGAAATGAAGCTAAAGAAGCGGCCCACGGGGTAGAGGAGGATAGAGAGGAAGTAGATGGGCCAGACCGCCAGCCGGGCCACGGCCACCGCGTGGTGCACCGCCAAGGACTTGGGGGTGATCTCGCCGAAGAAGAGGATGAGGAAGGTCATGACCCCCGTGGCCACCCCCACCCCCGCCGAGCCGAAGGCTTCCGTGGCGAGCTCCGTCACCAAGGCGGTGGCGGCGATGTTCACCAGGTTGTTGCCCACCAGGATGGTGGTGAGGAAGCGGGTGATGTCCTGGGCCAGGAGGCGGAAGGGCCCGCCTTTAGCCTCGGCCAGCTCCTTGAGCTTCCAGGGGTAAAGGGCGGTGAAGGCGGTCTCGCTGGCGGAGAAGGCGGCGGAAAGGAAGAGAAGGCCGGCCAGAGAGAGGATTTCCAGGGGGCTTGGCGCTTGGGACTGGGCCAGGGCTAGGGAGCCGAAGGGCAGGAGGAAGAGCCACCGACTGGGAGGTCTGTCCATATCACCTTTCGCCATTGTACACGAAAGGGTGGCCCAGCCCCCGTTTTTCCCTTTAGGCTTGTGTATAGTTGAAGGGTATGAACGGACCGCCCGCCCCCCTGGTGCAAGAGCTTTCCCAGCTGGGCTACACCCTCATGCGCCTCCTCCTGGCCCAGGCCAAGGAGGCCTTCGCCCAAGAGGGCCTCTCCCTCCTGCAGACCGAGGTCCTGCGCCTGGTCAAGGAAGGGGTGAGCGCCCCTTCCCGCCTGGCGGAGCACCTGGAGGTCCAGCCCTCCCAGGTCTCCCACCTCCTGGCCTCCCTGGAGGAGGGGGGCCTCCTGAAGCGGGAGCTTGACCCCTTGGACCGCAGGCGACTCCACCTCCGCCTCACCCAGAGGGGCCTGGAGGTGGCGGAGAGGCTCCAGGCCGCCTGGCTTTCCCTCTTCGGCCAGCGCCTCGCCCGGCTCGAGGCCCATGAGCTCCTCCTCTTCCGCGACCTCCTGCGGAAGCTCACGGGGGGGGAGGATGCGTAAGGCCCTCCTCCCCTTCCTCCTGGCCCCCGCCCTGGCCCAAGGGGCCCTGGCCCCCCTCCAGGACCACCCCCTGGCCCGGCAAGGGGCGGCCTACCTGGAGGCGGCCAGGAAGGCCCTGGAGGCCCAGGAAAGCCCCTTGGCCCTCCAGGTCCAGGGGAGCTACGCCCGCCTAGGGTACGAGTGCGCGCCGGAGGCCCTCTGCGGAAGCCTTCCCGCCACCACGGGGAGCCTCACCCTTTCCCTCTCCCTCACCCCCTTCCCCTTCGGGGAGGTGGCCGACGGGCGGGAACGGGCCCGGATCGCCCTGAGGCGGGCCGAGCTGGGCTACCGCCGCACCCTCTCCGCCCTCCAGGCCCAGGCGGTGGCCGCCTGGGGCCGCTACCAGCAGGCCCTCCTGGGGGAGAGGGTTGCCCGGAAGGCCTTGGAGCTTTCCCAAAAGGCTCTGGAGGCGGCCAGGAAGCGCCAGGGGAGCCCCAAGGAGCTCCGGGAAGCGGAGCTCAACCTGAAGGAGGCGGAAAACCGCCTGGAGGAGGCCAGGCGGGGGGTGGACCTGGCAAGAAGGGCGGCGGAGGGCCTCGTGGACCTCGGGAAGCCTCTCCCGGAGATCCCCCCGCCCAAGGGAGGGGCCTACCTGGCGGTGGAGGAGGCCAAGCTCGCGGTCCTGGAGGCGGAAATCTCCTACCAGAGCGCCCTAAGGAACCTCCTGCCCCAGGCGCAGGCGAGCTACCTCCTCTACCCCTCGGGAAACGACGCCCTGGCCCTAAGCCTGGGAAGCCGCACCCTCCAGCCCACCCTTTCCTACACCCGCGCTGACCCCGCCCGCCCCCCCGCCCAGGTACCGGGGGGGAGCTACCGCGCCAAGGAGGAGCTCCGGCTCACCCTCTCCCTCACCCTCTCCCCCGGGCTCCTCTCGGGCCTCGAGGCCGCCCAGGCCCAGCTGAAGGGGGCGGAGGCGGCCCTGAAGGCGGCGGAGGAGCAGGCCAGGCTCCAGGAGGCAAGCCTGAAGAGCGCCCTCCAGAGCGCCGAAGCCGCCCTGGCCCTGGCCCGCCTGAGGCGGGAGGCCCAGGCTAAGGCCCTGGAGGAAACCCGAAAGCGCCTGGAACTCGGCCTGGAAAGCCCCCTCGCCCTCCTGCAGGCGGAGCTTAGCCTCTTGCAGGCGGAGCTCGCCCTCCTGCAGGCCCAAAGCGACCTCTTGAGCAAATGGATGGAGCTTTACCAGCTTTACGGCGAACTTTTGGAGGTGAACCCGTGAAGAAAGCCCTTCTTGCCCTTTTCCTGCTCTTTCCCGCCCTGGCCCAGCCCCTTCCCGAGGCCCTGAAGAAGGCCCAGGAGGCGGCGGGCGTCACCCTGGCCCGCATGGAGGTGGAGGCCAAGGCCAAGGACCTGGCCCGCCTCCTCCAGGACCCCCTCCTCACCCCCCTCTCCGAGCTCCAGGCCCGGCAGGCCCTGGCCCTCGCCGAGGCCAAGTACCGAAGGGCCCTGGCCCAGGCGGAAAGCGACCTGGTGGCGGCCTACACCCAGGCCCTGGAGGCCGGGATCCAGGCGCGCCTGGCGGCGAAGGCCCTGGAGGTGGCGGAGCTTTCCCTAAAGGCCGCTGAGGTGCGGGCCAAGGGGGGCGGGGCCACCTCCTTGGACCTCCTGGAGGCGAGCAACCGGGTGCTGGAGGCCAGGAAGAACCTGGACCTGGCCCAAAAGAGCCTGGAGAGCGCCAGGGCCGCCCTGGAAAACCTGGTGGGCCCCTGGAAGCCTGAGCCCGTGGCCGAGCTTCCCCCCCCGCCGGAAAAGGGGGTGGTGGAGGACCTCCTGCGGGCCCACGCCGACCTGCTCCAGCTCCGGCAGTCCCTGGAGCTCCTCCGCTTCCAGCGGGGCCTCCTGGACGAGGGCTTCGCCCCCAGGAAGGACATAGAGGCCCTGGAGGACCAGATCAAGGCGGTGGGGACCAACCTGGAAAACCTGGAGCGCTCCCTCCGGGTAGGCCTCGAGGCCCGCTACGCCCAGCTTTCCCCCCTCCTCCAGGGGGTGAAGGCCGCCGAGGAGGCCTACCGGGCGGCCAAGGAGCGGTACGCCGCCGAGGAGAAGCGCTTCCGGGCGGGCCTTGCGAGCCGCTTAAGCCTCCTCCAGGCGGAGCTTTCCCTCCTCCAGGCGGAGCTTTCCTGGGAGCAGGCCAAGCACGCCTACCTGAAGGCCCACTACGGCCTTCTGGCCTCGAGGTGAACCATGAGGCCTCTTCTCTTGCTCCTTCCCCTCCTCCTCTTCGCCTGCGGCCCGAGGAAGGCCGAAGCCCCCGGCCCCGCCCAGGAAGGCCCTCCCCGGGCCCAGGTCCGGGTGGTGGAGGCGAGGCGCGGGGCGCTGGAACGGGAGGCCCGGGCTTCCGCCTCCCTGCAGGCGGAAAAGGACAGCCTGGTGGCCGCGGGAGCCGCCGGGCGGGTGGTGCGCGCCCTGCCCCCGGGAAGCCGGGTCAGGGCGGGGGAGGGGGTGGTCTTTCTGGACCCCGCCCCCTTCCAGGAAGCCCTGGCCCAGGCCCGCCTCGCCCTGGCCCAGGCCGAGGCCAACCTGGAGCGGGCCAGGAGCCAGCTTTCGGGAAGCCGGGCCGCCCTTCTCGCCCAGCTAAAGGCCGCGGAGGCCCAGCTCCAGGCGGCCAAGCGCCGCTACGAGGAGGGGAAAGCCCTCCTGGAGGTGGGGGCTTTGGCCCCCCTGGACCTGAAGGCCCTCGAGGCCCAGTACCAGCAGGCCCAAAGCGCCTACGAGAGCGCCAGGGAGGCCCTGGCCCGCCTGGACCGGGCCGAGGACGTGCGGCTCTTGGAGCTCCAGGTGGAGGCCGCCCGCCTCCAGGTGCGCCAGGCGGAGCGGAACCTCAGGGAGAGCGTGGTGCGGGCCCCCTTCGCCGGGGAGGTGGTGGAGGTCTACGCCAAGGAGGGGGAGTTCCTGGGAACGGGTAGCCGGGCCTTCCGCCTGGCCACCACGGAAAACCTCCTGGCCAAGGTCTACCTGCCCCCCGAGAAGGCCTCGGCCCTCTCCCCCGAAACCCCCTTCCTCCTGCGGCAAGACGGCAAGGAGGTGGCGGCCCGCCTCCTCCGCAAGACCGACCTGCCGGGGCAGACCCGGCTGCTGGAGGTGGTGCTGAAGCCCCAAGCCCCCCTCACCCCGGGCCCGGCGGAGGTGCGCTACCGGGAACGCCTCGCCGAGGGCGTTCTCCTCCCCGCGGGGGCCCTAAGGGCCGAGGAGGGCAAAGCCTTCGTCTACCGGGTGGAGGGGGGGAAGGCCCGGCGGCAGGAGGTGCGGCTCCTCGCCCAGGAGGGGGACCGGGTGGCGGTGGAGAGCCTTCCCGAAGGGGCCCTGGTGGTCCATCCCCTACCCGAGGGGCTTAGGGAGGGGGACCCGGTGGAGGTGGTGCGGTGAGGGAAAACCCCCTGGTGGCCTTCTTCGTGGAGCGCTTCGTCTTCGCCACCGCCATCTTCGTGGGGCTGGTGCTGGTGGGGCTTCTCCTCGGCCTCGGGCTTGGGGTGGAGCTTTTGCCCCGGTTCAGCGTGCCCGTGGTGGCGGTCTCCACCGGCTACCCCGGGGCGGGCCCGGAGGAGGTGGCGGAGCAGGTCTCCAAGCCCCTGGAGGACGCCCTCTCCACCCTAAGCGGCCTGGACACCCTGGGCTCAAGCTCCACCGAGGGCTTCAGCCTGGTCTTCCTCCAGTTCCGGCAGGGGGTAAACGTGGACCAGGCGGCGGTGGAGGTGAGCCAGAAGGTGGCGGCGGCCCGGGGCGCCCTCCCCAAGGACGCCTCGGCCCCGGTGGTGCAGAAGTTTGACCCCTCGGCGAGCCCTATCCTCTACCTGGCCCTCGAGGCCCCCGGGGAGGACCTCTCCCGGGTCCTGCGCTACGCCGAGCGCACCTTAAAGCCCAGGCTCCAGCTGGTCCCCGGGGTGGCGGACATCCGCCTCACCGGGGCCCCGAGGCGGGTCCTCAAGGTCTACCTGGACCCAGACCGCCTCCAGGCCCTGGGGGTGGCAGGGGGGCAGGTGGTCCAGGCCATCGGCGCCTCGGCCCTGAACCTCCCCTTGGGCGCCCTCACCGAGGGGGAGAAGCGGCTGGTCTACACCCTGCACTCCACCCCAGCTCGGGCGGAGGAGGTGGCGGGCCTCCTCCTGGACGCCTCCCGGGGCCTCCGGGTGGGGGACGTGGCCCGGGTGGTGGAGGAAAGCGAGGCCCCCACCACCCTGAACCGGGTGAACGGCCGCCCCGCCGTGCTCCTCGCCGTGGTCAAGACCCCCGATTCCAACGCCGTGGCCGTGGCCCAAGGGGTGAAGCGGGCCCTGGCCGAGGTGGGGCTTCCTCGAGGCTACCGCGCCCAGGTGGCCCTGGACTCCACCCGGTTCATCCGGGGGGCGGTTTTGGACACGGTGCGGGAGGCCTTTTTGGCGGCCCTCGCCGTCTCCTTGGTGGTCCTCGTCTTCCTCGGCAAGCTCAACTCCGTTTTCTCCGTCATCCTCGCTATCCCCATCACCCTTTCCGGGGCCATCCTCCTCTTCGGGCTCCTCGGCTTCACCTACAACCTCATCAGCCTCCTCGCCCTCACCGTGGCGGTGGGCATCGTGGTGGACGACTCCATCGTGGTGGCGGAGAACATAGACCGCTACCGCAGGATGGGCCTAGGCCCCAAGGAGGCGGTGCTCAAGGGAGCGAGCGAGGTGAGCGTGGCCGTGGCCGCGGCCACCTTAAGCCTCCTTGCGGTGTTCCTCCCCATAAGCTTCCTCCCCGGGCTCATCGGCCAGATCTTCCAGCAGTTCGGCCTCGGCATGGCGGCGGCCATCGCGGTGAGCTGGCTGGAGGCCCTGCTCTTCCTCACGGTGCGCCTGGCCTACTTCCCCGACCCCGAACCCCCCGCCCTCAAGGAGGCCCTCAAGGGGGCCCTCCTCCTCCCCCAGGACCTCGCCTGGGCCTACCGCCGGGGCTTCCGCGCCCCCCTTGGGCTCCTCCTCGGCCTCGCCCTGGCCTTCCTCCTCTCCCGCCAAGGCCCCCTCCACCTTCTCCTCCTCGTCCTCTACCCCGCCCTCCTGGGCCTCGGGCGCTACCTGGGCCGCCTCCTCCTGGCCCTCCTCGGGGCCCTCGCCCGCTTCCTCCACCAGGGGGCGGAAGGGGCCTTGGGGCGCCTCACCGAGGCCTACGCCCAGGCCCTGCAAGGGGCCCTCCGTCGGCCCCGGCTGGTCCTCGGGCTTGCCCTCTTGGCCTTCCTCTCCCTCTTCCCCATCCTGCCCCGCATCCCCTTCAACTTCACCCCCCGCTCGGACACCGGGGTCCTCACCGCCACCCTCCTCCTGCCCAAGGACACCCCCCTTTCCGTCTCCGACCGGGCGGCGAGGGCCCTGGAAGCCTACTTCCTGGCCCACCCCGCCGTGGCCCGGGTGGTGACCATCGTGGGGGCGAGCGCCACGGGCGGGGCCCAGGTGGGGGACCCCTCCCGGGTCCAGCTCCAGATCGTCCTCAAGCCCAAGGGGGAGCGGCCGGACATCTTCGCCCTCACCGAGGCCTTCAACCGGGAGGGCAGGGAGGCCCTCAAGGACTTCCCGGGGGCGGACCTCCGGGTCTTGGCCCAGACCGGCCCCGAGGCCGGGGACGCCGACCTCCAGTTCTTCCTGGTGAGCCCAGACCGCGCCCTCTTGGAAAGGCGGGCGAGGGAGGTGGTGGAGGAGATCGCCAAGAAGCCCTACGTGCTCTCGGTGAAGAGCACCCTCGAGGCCACCCAGCGGGAAAGGGTCTTCGTGCCGGACCCGGCCCGGCTCTCCGGCACCGGCCTCACCCCCCAGGACCTGGCCCAGGCCCTGAGGCTCTACCTCTCGGGGGTCCAGGCGGCCACGGCGAGGAGGAGCGGGGAGGAGTTCCCCGTGGTGGTCCAGGCCGACCCCCTGCGCCTAGGGAGCGAGGCCGACCTCCTTGCCCTTCCCGTCTACGCCCCCGCCCTCCAAGCCTTCCTGCCCCTCGGGAGCCTGGGGGGCTTCGCCGAGAGGCCCGGCCCCACCCTCATCTCCCGCCGCAACCAGGCCTACGCCGCCGGGATCAACGTCAACCTGCGCCCCGAGGCCCCGGGAAGCCTCCAGATCCAGCGGGAGCTGGAGCGGGAGCTTCGGGAAAAGGGCCTTCTGGGGGATGGGGTGGAACTTCTGGCCACGGGCCTTGGGAGCTTCACCGGGGAGCTCGCCCGCCTCGCCCCCCTGGCCTTCCTCCTGGCCCTGGTCCTCAACTACCTAGTCATCGCCAGCCAGTTCAACGCCTGGCGCTACCCCCTCTACCTCCTCCTCCCCGTGCCCTTGGCCCTGGTGGGGGCCTTCTGGCTCACCTACCTCCTGGGGACGGGCCTGGACGTGATCAGCGTGCTCGGGGTGGTGATGCTCATCGGCCTGGTCACCAAAAACGCCATCCTCCTCCTGGACTTCGCCGTGCGCCGGATGGAGGAGATGCCCCTAAAGGCGGCCCTGGTGGAGGCGGCGAGGCTCAGGCTCAGGCCCATCCTCATGACCACCCTCACCGTCCTCATCATCAGCCTTCCCCTCCTCCTGGGCACCGGGGAAGGGGCGGAGTACCGGAGGCCCCTCGGGGTCATCATCCTGGGCGGGCTCCTCTCCTCCACCCTCCTCACCCTATTCGTGGTTCCCGCCGCCTTCTACGCCTTTGAGGGGCGACGGGCCAGGGCCAAGGAAGCCCTGAGGTGAGGCATGGCGGCCAAGCGCCTCCTTCTCTTCCTCTTCCTCCTGGCCCTGGCCCTGGGGGGAGCCCTGGTGGGGGCCACCTTCTACCTCTTCCGGCCCTACCCGGCGGAGGCCTGGGTCCAAGGCTACCTAAGCCGGGCGGGCCTGGTCCCGAAGGAAGCTTCCTACGGCCTGGAGCTCTTCCCCAAAGCCCCCAAGGCCCTTCTCGCCTTCTACCCCGGGGCGCGGGTGGACCCCCTGGCCTACGCCCCCGTCCTCGCCCCCCTGGTGGAGGCGGGGTACGGGATGGTCCTCCTCAAGGTGCCCCAGGGCATCGCCCTCCTCGCGAAGGAGCGGGCCCTCGAGGCGGGGCGGGCCCACCCTGGCCTCCCCCTGGCGGTGGGCGGGCACAGCCTGGGCGGGGTGGTGGCGGCGGGAGTGGCGGCCCAAGAAAAGCTTCCCCTCGTCCTCTTCGCCGCCTACCCCGAGGAGGACCTCTCCGAGGAGGCCTTCCCCACCCTCGCCCTCTTCGGCACGGAAGACGGCCTCCTTCCCCCGGAGGAGGCCCGAAAGAAGGCCAAAAGGCTTCCCAAAAAGGCCCGGGTGGTCTTCGTGGAGGGCTTAAACCACGCGGGCTTCGGGGCCTACGGGGCCCAAAGGGGGGATAGGCCCCTCAAACGCCCCCGGGAGGCCTTGTGGGAGGAGGTGAGGGCGGAGGTCCTCCTCTTCCTCGAGGGCCTGGGGTGGGACACGCCCCCCTCCCCCAAGGCGCTACGCTAAGTGCCCGCACCTTGGCTTTGCAACACGGGATGCTCAAGCTTAGGCCGTGGGAAAGCTCTTTTGGGGCCCCCGCCGCGGCAAAAACCGCGGTGGGGTACTTAGGGGCATGGACCGGACCCACGAGCGCGTCCTATAGGCCATGGCGGAGAACCTGGGGGAGGGCCATCCCCCTCCTCGCGGAGAAGGCGCCGGGCCCGGGAGCGCGGGCGGAGCTGAACCTACGGAAGTGCTATAGTGAGGAAAGCCGGGGCGGGCGCCCCCCCTCGGGCTGGAATCTTCCCCCAAAAGAAGCGAGTGGCACGCCCTCTTTCCCGAACGGGGGAAGGGAAAGGAGCACCATGAAGGACAGCTTCCAAACCCTAAAAACCCTTAAAACCCCAAGCGGCACCTACGGCTACCACGACCTCCTGGAGCTGGAGCGGAAGGGCGTGGCGGAGGTTTCCCGCCTCCCCTTCTCCATCCGGGTGATGCTGGAAAGCCTCCTCCGCAACGAGGACGGCTACCAGGTCACCCGGGAGGACATAGAGGCCCTGGCCCGCTGGCAACCCGAGCCCGGGGAGATCAACGTGCCCCTGAAGCTCGCCCGGGTCATCCTTCAGGACTTCACCGGGGTCCCGGCGGTGGTGGACCTCGCGGCCATGCGGGACGCCGTGGCCAAGCGGGGCGGGGACCCGAAGCGCATCAACCCCGTGGTGCCCGCCGACCTGGTCATTGACCACTCGGTGCAGGTGGACGCCTTCGGCACGGCCTACGCCTTCTTCTACAACGTGGAGAAGGAATACGAGAGGAACAAGGAGCGCTACCTCCTCCTCAAGTGGGGCCAGCAGGCCCTGGAGAACTTCCGGGTGGTGCCCCCGGGCACGGGCATCGTCCACCAGGTGAACCTGGAGTACCTGGCCAAGGTGGTGATGACCGAAAAGCGGGACGGGCTCACCCTGGCCTTCCCGGATAGCCTGGTGGGCACCGACAGCCACACCACCATGGTGAACGGCCTGGGGGTTTTGGGCTGGGGCGTGGGGGGCATTGAGGCCGAGGCGGTGATGCTGGGCCAGCCCTACTACATGCTCGCCCCTAAGGTGGTGGGCTTCAAGCTCTTCGGCGAGCTTCCCGAGGGGGCCACGGCCACGGACCTCGTCCTCACCGTCACCGAGATCCTGCGCAAGCACGGGGTGGTGGGCAAGTTCGTGGAGTTCTACGGCCCCGGGGTGGCCAAGCTCTCCCTGGCCGACCGGGCCACCATCGCCAACATGGCCCCGGAGTACGGGGCCACCATGGGCTTCTTCCCCGTGGACGAGGAGACCCTGAACTACCTCCGCCTCACGGGCCGCCCCGAGGAACTCGTGGAGCTGGTGGAGGCCTACACCAAGGCGGTGGGCCTCTTCCGCACCCCGGAGGCCGAGGAGAAGGTCCGGTACTCCGAGCACCTGGAGCTGGACCTAAGCGCGGTGGAGCCCTCCCTCGCCGGCCCCAAGCGCCCCCAGGACCGGGTGCCCCTCAAGGAGGTCAAGAAGAGCTTCCTCCTCCACCTCACCAAGCCGGTGAAGGAGCAGGGCTTCGGGCTTTCCGAGGACCAACTCCAGAAAAAGGTCCTGGTAAAGCGGAAGGACGAGGAGTTTGAGCTCGCCCACGGCTCCGTGGTCATCGCCGCCATCACCAGCTGCACCAACACCTCCAACCCCTCGGTGATGCTCGGGGCGGGGCTTCTCGCCAAGAAGGCCGTGGAGGCGGGCCTGGACACCAAGCCCTGGGTCAAGACCTCCCTCGCCCCCGGCTCCAAGGTGGTGACGGACTACCTGGAGATGAGCGGGCTCATGCCCTTCCTCGAGGCCCTCCGCTTCCACCTGGTGGGCTACGGGTGCACCACCTGCATCGGGAACTCCGGGCCGCTTCCTGAGGACATCGCCAAGGCGGTGGAGGAGGGGAACCTGGTGGTGGCCGCCGTCCTCTCCGGGAACCGCAACTTTGAGGGCCGCATCAACCCCCACGTCAAGGCCAACTACCTGGCGAGCCCCATGCTGGTGGTGGCCTACGCCCTGGCGGGGCGCATGGACATTGACTTCACCACGGAGCCCCTGGGCCATGACCCCAACGGCAAGCCCGTCTACCTCAAGGACATCTGGCCCTCCATGGCGGAGATCCAGGAGGCCATCCGGAAGACCCTGGACCCCGAGCTCTTCAAGAAGGAGTACAGCAAGGTCTTTGAGGGGGACGAGCGCTGGCAGGCCCTCCCCGCCCCCACCGGGGAGCTCTACCGCTGGGACCCCGAGAGCACCTACATCCAGAACCCCCCCTTCTTTGAGGACCTGGGCGAGCGGAAGGTGGAGGACATCCGGGGGGCCAGGGTCCTCCTGGTGCTCGGCGACTCGGTGACCACGGACCACATCTCCCCCGCGGGGGCCATCCCCGTGAAGAGCCCCGCCGGGCAGTACCTCTTAAGCAAGGGGGTGAAGCCCGAGGACTTCAACTCCTACGGCTCCCGGCGGGGCAACCACGAGGTGATGATGCGGGGCACCTTCGCCAACATCCGCATCAAGAACCTCATGCTGGAGGGCATTGAGGGGGGTTACGCCAAGAAGCTCCCCGAGGGTGACGTGGACTTCGTCTACAACGTGGCTATGCGCTACAAGGCCGAGGGCACGCCCCTCCTGGTCATCGCCGGGAAGGAGTACGGCACCGGCTCTAGCCGCGACTGGGCCGCCAAGGGTCCCTACCTCCTAGGGGTGAGGGCGGTCCTGGCGGAAAGCTACGAGCGCATCCACCGCTCCAACCTGGTGGGGATGGGGGTCCTGCCCCTGGAGTTCCTGCCGGGAGAAAACCGGGAAACCCTGGGCCTCACGGGCTACGAGGTCTACGACATCCTGGGCCTCGAGGACCTCAAGCCCAGGAAGCTCGTGGACATCGTGGCGAGGCGGGAGGACGGGAGCGAGGTCCGCTTCCAGGCCGTCGCCCGCCTGGACACCCCGGTGGAGGTGGACTACTACAAAAACGGGGGCATCCTCCAGACCGTCCTCCTCCAGATCCTAAAGGAGGCCAAGGCCGGATAGCCCCAAGAAAACCTTCCCCCCGGGCCTTCCCGGGGGGAGTTTCGCTTTCTGGGCTTCCTTGCCGGGGGCCATGTCTTCTGACCCCCTCCGGGGCCCCCGTGCTGGCTTGGGCCAGCACGGGGTGGGATTAAAGGCCCGCCCCGATCTCCAAGGCGGGGCTGGGGCGGCCCCCTTCCTCCTCGGCCTCCCGGGCCTCGATCTTCCCCTTGATGCGCTTCAAGCGAAAGGTGTCCTCCCGCTCCCGCTGCTCCAGGACCTGCTGGATGAAGCGGATCTGGCCCCGGATCCCGGGGATCACCACCTGTTCCAGGGCGTTCACCCGCCGCGTGGTCTTCTTGATCTCCTCCCCGATCTTCTTCAGGCGGGTCTCGGTGTTGGCCACCCGGACCAGGGCCTCGGCGTAGCGGCGGAAGGCCCGGCTGGCCTCGAGGGTGTAGGCCGGGGTGCCCACCGGGGAAAGGAGGACCCCCTCGGGGAAGGTGGCCTTGAGCCTCGGCACCTTGCTTCCCCAGACGTTTTCCACCTCCGCCTCCACCCCCTCCAGGAGGGGCACGCCCAAAGCCGCCCCGGCCACGCTCTCTGGGCCGTCAAAGGCCTGGGCCAGGAGGAGGGCAGTGTAGGCCTCCTTGGCCGCCTGGTTCAGGGCCTTCCTCGCCTCCATGGCCTCCCGCACCAGGCCGAAGAACTCCGCCACCAGGGCGTCCCGCTTCTTCTTGAGGAGGTCCACCCCCTTCTGCGCCAGGCGGAGCTGCCCCCGCCTTTGCAGAAGGTTCATCCGGGTGGGGCTCACCTGACTCATCTGCCCTCCTTTAGTCCAAGGCCTGGGGCGCGCCCCAGATCTCCTCCAGCTTCTGGCCGTAGTACTTGCCGATGTGGTCCTTGGAGATCCGCTTGAGCTCGCCCTGAGGGAGCATGGAGAGGAGGGCCCAGGCGATCTGCAGGCTCTCCTCAATGGAGCGGTTCTGCTGGCCCTGGTTGATGAAGAACCGCTCAAAGGCATCGGCGAACTGCAGGTAGCGGCGGTCGTTCTCCGTGAGGGCGTCCTCGCCGATGATGGCCACCAGCTTCCTGATGTCCACCCCGTTGGCGTAGGCGGAGTAGAGCTGGTCGGAGACCTGCTTGTGGTCCTCCCGGGTCTTGCCCTTGCCCACGCCGTTGTTCATGAGCCGGGAGAGGGAGGGCAGGGGGTCAATGGGCGGGTAGATGCCCTTGCGGTGGAGCTCCCGGGAGAGCTGGATCTGCCCCTCGGTGATGTAGCCCGTGAGGTCGGGGATGGGGTGGGTGCGGTCGTCGTCGGGCATGGAGAGGATGGGGATCTGGGTCACGCTTCCCTTCTTCCCCTGCACCACCCCGGCCCGCTCGTAGATGGTGGCCAGGTCGGTGTACATGTAGCCGGGGTAGCCGCGGCGCCCGGGGATCTCCTCACGGCTGGCGCCGATCTCCCGCAAGGCCTCGCAGTAGTTGGTCATGTCCGTGAGGATGACCAGCACGTGGTAGTCGTGCTCAAAGGCCAGGTACTCGGCCACGGTGAGGGCCATGCGGGGGGTGAGGATGCGCTCAATGGTGGGGTCGTCGGCCTTGTTGAGGAAGAGGACGGAGCGGCTCAGGGCCCCCGTGCGCTCAAACTCCTGGATGAAGTAGGAGAGCTCCCGCTGGGTGATGCCCATGGCGGCGAAGACCACGGCGAAGGGCTCCTCCTTCTCCCCCTCCCCGGAGAGGTCGGGGCGCACCGTGGCCTGGCGGGCGATCTGGGCGGCGATCTCGTTGGCGGGAAGGCCCGAGCCGGAGAAGATGGGGAGCTTCTGCCCCCGCACCAGGGTGTTCATCACGTCAATGGTGGAGATGCCCGTCTGGATGAACTCCTCCGGCTTCCTGCGGGCCACGGGGTTCAGGGGCAGGCCCACGATGGGAAGCCGCTTCTCCGGGGTGATGGGGGGCAGGCCGTCAATGGGCTTGCCGATCCCGTTGAAGCGGCGGCCCAGCATCTCCTTGGAGACCCCAAGCCGGGCCACGTCCTCCACCAGGCTCACGCTGGTGGTGGCGAGGTCCAGGCCCGTGGTCTCCTCAAAGACCTGGATCACCGCGTACTCCTCGGAGACCTCGATCACCTGCCCGCCCCGCACCCGGCCCGTGCCGTCCCGGATATCCACGATGGCCCCATAGGCCAGGTCCTTGGCGTTCTCCACGAAGAGCAGGGGCCCCGAGATGTAGGTGACGCCGGTGTACTCCTTCTTCAAGAGGTCCATGCTTCCCTCCTTAGGCCAGGGCCTTGAAGGCCCCCTGGATCTCCTTCATGGCCTCCTCGAGGTAGGCGGGGAACTCCTCCTCGCTCACGTAGCGGGCCCGGCCGATGCGCTCCACCACGGGAAGCTGGAGGATCTCGTCCATGGAAACCCCCCGCTTGATGGCCGCCTCCGCCTCCTTGTAGAAGGAGAGGATCATTTTCATGATGCCGTAGGCCTTCCTCATGGAGCAGTAGGCGTCCACCTCGTGGTAGGCATTCTGCTGGAGGAAGTCCTCCCGGATGATGCGGCCCACCTCAATCACCAGGCGCTCCGCGTCCTGGAGGGCGTCCGGCCCCACCAGCTGGACGATCTCCTGAAGGCCCGCCTCCCGCTGGAGAAGCTCGGAGATGGCGTCGCGGAGCTCGGGGTAGTCCTCGGCCACGTTCTCCCGGTACCAGGGGTCCAGGGCCGGGGTGAAGAGGCTGTAGGAGCCGTTCCAGTTGATGGCGGGGAAGTGGCGGCGGAAGGCCAAGGAGGCGTCAAGCCGCCAGAAGGCGCCCACGATGCGCAGGGTGGACTGGGTCACGGGCTCGGACATGTCGCCGCCCGGCGGGGAGACGGCCCCCACGATGGTCACCGCCCCCTCCTCGCCCCCCAGGGTGATGACCTTGCCCGAGCGCTCGTAGAAGGCGGCGAGCCGGGCGGCGAGGTAGGGCGGATACCCCTCCTCCGCGGGCATCTCCTCGAGGCGGCTAGAGATCTCGCGCAGGGCCTCCGCCCAGCGGCTCGTGGAGTCGGCCATGAGGGCCACGGAGAAGCCCTGGTCGCGGAAGTACTCGGCGATGGTCACGCCCACGTAGATGCTGGCCTCGCGGGCGGCCACGGGCATGTTGGAGGTGTTGGCGATGAGCACCGTGCGGTGCATGAGGGGCCCTCCGGTCTTCGGGTCGGTGAGCTCGGGGAACTCCACCAGCACGTCCGTCATCTCGTTCCCCCGCTCGCCGCAGCCCACGTAGACCACCACGTCGGCGTTGGACCACTTGGCCAGGGACTGCTGGGTCACGGTCTTGCCGCTCCCGAAGGGCCCCGGGATGGCGGCGGTGCCCCCCATGGCCACCGGGAAGAGGACGTCCAGGATGCGCATGCCCGTGAGGAAGGGGGTATTGGGGTCAAGCTTTCGCTGGACGGGCCGCGCCCGGCGGACGGGCCAGGTGTGGTACATCTTGAGCTCGGTGCCGTCCTCCAGGACCACCACCGGCTCCTCCACGGTGTACTCCCCGGCGGGCTTCACCTCCTTGACCCGGCCCCGCACGTCCGGGGGCACCAGGATCTTGTGGGTGAAGCCGAACTCGGGCACCGTGCCCAGGACCATGCCCCCCCGCACCTCGTCCCCGGGCTTCACCCTGGGCGTCCAGGCCCACTTCCTCTCCCGGTCCAGGGCGTGGACCACCACGCCCCGGGTGATGTAGATCCCGGTCTTCTCCTGGATGCGCTCTAAGGGGCGCTGGATGCCGTCGTAGATGCCGTTGAGCATCCCGGGGCCGAGCTCCACCGCCAGGGGAAGCCCCGTGGAGACCACGGGCTCCCCCACCTTGAGGCCCGAGGTGTCCTCGTAGACCTGGACGAAGGCCGTGTCCCCGTCCAGGCGGATGATCTCCCCTACCAGCCCCTCCTCGCCCACCTTGCAGAGGTCGTACATGCGGGCCCCCAGCATCCCCTTGGCGATCACCGCCGGGCCCGCGATCTTCTGGATTACCCCTTGGATCATCTTCCCTCCATTCTACAGCTTGATGTCAAAGCCGATGGTCCTCTTCACCAGCTCCCGCATGTAGCCTTCCACGTTGGGGTTCTGGAAGGCCTCCTTTAGCCCCGCTATGGGAAGGAGCACGGGGAGGTCCTTCCCCCGCATGAGGCGCTCCACCGCCCGCTCGGGCTCGGGAAGAAGGGCCTGGTCCACGGCCACCAGGGCGTAGCCCCCCTTCTCCACGAGCTCTTCCAGGCGGGCCTTCGCCTCCTCAGGGGTGCGGGCGGCGTGGGCCTCGAGGCCCGCGAGCCGGAAGCCCTGGGCCGCCTCGGGGTCGGCGATCACCGCGATCCTCATGGGCAGACCACCTCCTCCTCCACCTGGGCCCGGGGGAGGCCGTAGTAGGCCCGCCGGGCGAGGAGCCTGAGGCGCATGGCCTCCCACTCCCTTTCCTTAACGTAGGCCAGGACCAGCCCGGCCCCCAAAGGATCGGCGCTTCCCCGCCTGGCCTCCTTTAGGAGAAGGCACCTCAGGCGCCGCTCCAGCTCCGTGGCCTCCCGCACCCCGGAAAGCCCGGCGAGGGGGGTGCCGGAGAGCTCGTCCAAAACGGCGTAATCCCCTTCCAAAAGGCGGGCGAAGCCCACCCTGTCCAGGAAGCGCCCCCCCCGGATGAAGACCTGCTCGGGGGGTACCCCCGACCCCTGGAGCTTGAAGGCGGTGCGCAGGTTCTCGGCGTCCACCTCGAGGGCCAGGTAGTCCCGGAGGACGGGCTCCTCCAAGGCCTTGGCCCCCTTGACCACCCCCTCAAAGAAGCGCTTGGCGAGAAGCGCCTCCGCCCGGGCGAGGTCTTGGGTCTCCCGCAGCGCCTCCCGCAGCGCCCGGGCCAGGGGGTGGCCGGGAAGGGAGAGGACCTGGGCCACCCCGGCGGCGTCCTGGGCCTCGTAGGCCTGGCGCCAGAGCTCCTCCCGGAGGGTCCCGGGAAGGAGGGGTACCTCCTCAAAGGGGCGGCCCGTGGCCTTGGCGCGAAGGAGGGCCTGGAGGTTGTGCAGGTCCTGGCGTAGGAGAAGAAGCCGCACCGCCTCCCGGGCCTCCCCCGAGACGAGCCTCGGCAGGTCCGAAAGAAGCCTCTCCTGGGTGCGGGCGATGGCCCGGTCCACCTCGGATAGACCCCCCCCGGCGAGCTCCCCCCCGTAGACGCTCTCGGAGAGGAGGCGCAGGAAATCGGGGAAGGGGAGGTCCAGGGCCTCCTGGAAAAAGTTCTCCTTGAGGAGGCTGGCCCGCCGGGCCCGCACCCGGGCGTTGAGGTAGCCGAAGTCATCCGCCATGGCCTAGCCCCAAAGCACCTGGGCCACCTGGGAGGAAAGGGCGTCCCACGCCCGCTCCAGGCGGCTTTCCAGAGCGTTCTCCACCTGGGTCCTGCCCCCCTTGCCCAAAACCCGCACCCCCAGGCGCAAGCCCGGGTCGGCCTGAAGCCCGAGGCCCCGCTCCCGGGCCAAGGGCTCCAGGTGGGGCAGGTTCTCCGGGTGGGAGACCAGGGCCTCGGGCTCGGGGAGGGCGGAAAGGGCCTCCTCGGCAAGCTTCCTCAGGACCTCGGGCCACTCGGGCTTACCGGGAAGGGCCCTCAGGGCCTCCTCTGCCTTGGCCTTCACCGCTTCCAGCACCTCCCCCTTAGCCTGGGTGCGGGCGGTGGCCAAGAGGAGCTCCCCGGCGCTTTCCGCCCGGCGCAAAGCGGCCTGGAACTGGGCCTCCAGGGCCCGCTTCCGCCCCTGCAAGAGGGCCTCCGCCTTGGCCTCCGCCTCCTTGCGCAGGCTTTCCGCCCTGGCCTTGGCCTCCTCCAGGAGGGAGCGGATCTCCGCCTCCACCTCCTGGCTCAGAATGGCTTCCAGTTTGGACATCTCGCCTCCCTTAGAAAAGGGCCAAGCCCCTCGAGGGGCCTGGCCCCGAGGACCGCTTAGAGCTTGCCGTTCAGGATGAAGGCGATGAGAAGGCCGAAGATCACCAGGGTCTCGGGCAGGAGGAGGAAGATGAGGGCGGTACCGAAGTTACCCCGGTCCTCGGCGATGGCCCCCACGCCCGCCGCGCCGATGCGGGCCTGGGCCACGCCCGTGCCCAGGGCGGCTAAGCCCACCGCCAGGCCCATGCCCACGGCGATGAGGCCCCGGTCCAGGCCGCCGGAGGCCGCCGCCCCCTCCGCCGCGAAAGCCAACGCGCCGAACACCGCCACCAAAAGGAGAACCAAAAGCTTCTTCATCTCTTTCCCTCCCTACCGCGTCTCGCGGACGCTTCTGAACGGCCGGTATGGCCTGCCGTTCTCCTCGTAGAAACCGAACTTGGTGAAGAACTCCACCCAGATCAAACGGATGGGCTGGAGCATGTGGCCCAAGGTGGTGAGGAGGAGGATGAGGAGGTGCAAGACCCCCGCCACCAGAAGGCCCAGGAGCACGCCCAGTAGCCCAAGCCGCTCCGCCATGGCGAAGCCTATATCGGTGAGGAGGCCCGCCAGGATCCCCCCCGCCGCCCCCACGGCGTAGATACGGATGTGGGAGAGGACGTGCCCCGCCTGGGTGAAGATCTCCGGGATCATCAGCCAGATCCGGCTCATGAGGACCGAAAGCAGGAAGACGCCGAACCCCAGGTACATGAGCCCCTGGAGCCAGCCCGCCTGGAGGTTGCCGAGGTAGGAGGCCGCCAGGGCCAGGATGCCCACGAGCCCCCCGAGGTACCCCACCCCCTCCCAGAAGTGGGCCATGTGGCGGTGCTTGAGGCCGAGGTAGGCCCGCAAGATAAGCCCAAAGAGGACCATGACCACCCCGAAGGCCACGGAGAGGAGGATGAGGAGGTTGGCGGTCTTGGCGGTGTCTATGCGGGGGATGAGGATGGGGATAAGCCCCGGGTGCTCGGGGGTGCCGAAGACCCCGAGGTGCTCCAGGAAGGTGCCGAAGAACTCCCCGTAGACCACGCCCCAGACCGCGGTCCAGAAGACCATCCAGTTCAGGATGTAGACCAGCTGGCGGAGGACCGGGGGCTTGAGCCTGAGGGCGAAGAGGTTGATGACCAGGGGCTCGTTCCGCTTCACGTACCCGGAAAGCCACCGCCCCACGAGGTAGAAGAGGAGGGCGTAGCCGATGTCCCCCACGATCATGCCGAACCAGAAGGGGAAGAAAAGGGGAACGACGGGCGTGGGGTCAATGGAGCCGTACTTGGGGGTGTTGAGGAAGCCCACCAGGAGCTCAAAGGGCTTGACCCAGGGGGGGTTGTCCAGGGTCACGGGGACCTGGTCCCGCTCGTGGTGCTCGTCCACGGGCTCGAAGGCGTAGACCACGCTCTCCTTGTGCCGGGCGAGGGCCTCCTCCACCTTGGGCTTGGCCTTCACGGGGACGTAGCCCAAAAGCCCGAAGCCGAAGCGGCCCGAGGCCAGCTCCTCCAGGGCCTTGAGCCGGGCCACCTCGTCCTTGGCCCGGGTCCAGAGGCTCTGCAGGGTGGAATGGGCCTCCTGAGCGAGCTTGTAGAGGGCCTGGCGCACCTCGGAAAGCTCCCTGGGGGCGGCCTGGAAGCGCTCCTTCAGGCGCCTCGCCGCCTGGGAAAGGGAAAGGTCGGCGTAGGCCCCGGGCAGGCGGAGCTCGGCCAGGCCCAGCCGGGAGAGGGCGGCCTTGGCGATCTCCTGGTCCTTGCGGTGGACCACCAAAAGGCCGGCGAGCCCCTTGCTGTAGGGCTCCGCAGCCAGCAGGAAGCGGTCTTCCAGGGATTTCCTAAGCCCCTCCTCCACCAGGGGAAGCTCCTTCTCGCTGAGGAGGAAAGGAAGCACGCGGAAGAAGGGGCTTTGGTCCAGGCCGTGGGCCATGCCGGCGAGCTTCTCCAGGGGCTCGAGGTAGGCCTCCGCCAGGGCGAGCTCCTCCTCCAGCTCCTGCTTCTGGCGGGTGAGGCCCTCGGCGTGGGCCTGGATGGGGGCGAGGGCCTTCTCCGCCTCCTCCAGGCTTCCCGGAAAGGGCCTTGCGGGCTCCGCCTCCCGCCCGAGGAGGGCGAGGGTGTGCTCCGCCCCCGCCGCCACGGCCTCCCAGCGCCGCTCTTCCTCCCGCTCCTCCGGGGAAAGCCTGTACCCGGAAAGGGCCTCCGCCCGCAGGGTCTCCAGGTGGACCACCCCGGCCTGCTGGAGGCTTTGGAGAAGCTCCCTAGCCCGGCCCTTGGGCCCGGCCAGGACCAACTTCTCCATGGGAGCGATCACGGCAAGACCCCCCGAAGGACCAGGTCCACCGCCTCCTCCAGGCGGGAGGCGGCCTTCTCCCGCACCGCCCGGGCCTCGGCCTCCGCCTGGGCCCGGTAGCGGGAGAGGAGGGCCTCGGTCTCCCGGGCCTCCCTCTCGCGGTACTCGGCCTCCAGGGCCTTGGCCTTGGCCTCGGCCTCCTCCAGAAGGGCCTTGGCCTCGGCCCCGGCCCGCGCCACAAGCTCCTCCGCCTCCTTCCTGGCGGCCTCGAGGCGGGCGAGGAGCTCCCGCTCCTTCTCCGCAAGGCTTTTAATAAGTCCCAGGCCTCCCATCGCCCCTCCTTATGTGAAAAGATGCGCAAAGCGCGCCCACCGGTTAGGCTACCGGCTTCCGGGGCAAACGTCAACCGACCCCGCTTAAGTATACTTAAGCGGTGCGGATTCTCGTCAACGAACGCGGGGCGGAAAGGCTCCTTTCCCGCCACCTCTGGGTGTTTCGCCGGGACGTGCTTTCGGGACCCGAGGCCCCGGGGCTTTTCCCCGTCTACTGGGGCAAGCGCTTCCTGGCCCTGGCCCTTTACAACCCGCGAAGCGACCTCACGGTGAGGGCGTTCCGCTTCCGGCCGGCGCCAGACCCCGCCGAGGCCCTTCTGGAAAACCTGGAAAGGGCCCTGAGGCGGCGCGAGGAGGCCCTAAAGCGGGAGCCCGAGGGGGGCTTCCGCCTGGCCCACGCCGAGGGGGACTTCCTCCCGGGGCTCGTGGTGGACTACTACGCCGGCCACGCCGTGGTCCAGGCCACGGCCCACGCCTGGGAAGCCCTCCTGCCCCAGGTGGCCGAAAGGCTCAAGCCCTACGCGGAAAGCGTCCTCGCCAAAAACGACGCCAAGGCCCGGGAGCTGGAGGGGCTTCCCCTTTACGTGAGGCCCCTTTGGGGAAAGGTGCCCGGCCAGGTGGCGGTGCGGGAGGGCCGGGTGCGCTACCTGGTGGACCTGGGGGAGGGGCAAAAGACCGGGGCCTTCCTGGACCAACGGGAAAACCGGATCCTCATGGAAAGGTTCTCGGGGGAAAGGGCCCTGGACGTCTTCAGCTACGCCGGGGGCTTCGCCCTGCACCTGGCCCTGGGCTTCCGGGAGGTGCTGGCCGTGGATAGCTCTAAGGAGGCCCTGGCCCGGGCGGAGGCAAACGCCAGGCTGAACGGCCTCCAGCTAAAGACCCTCGAGGCCAACGCCTTTGACCTCCTAAGGAGCCTGGAAAGGGCGGGAGAGCGGTTTGACCTCGTGGTCCTGGACCCTCCGGCCTTCGCCAAGGGGAAAAAGGACGTGGAGCGGGCCTACCGGGCCTACAAGGAGGTCAACCTCCGGGCCATCCGGCTCCTGAAAGAGGGCGGGATCCTGGCCACGGCGAGCTGCAGCCACCACCTCAGCGAACCCCTCTTCTACCAGATGCTCCTGGAGGCGGCCCAGGACGCCCACCGCGCCCTCAGGGTGCTGGAGAAGCGGGGCCAGCCCTTTGACCACCCCGTCCTCCTCAACCACCCGGAAACCCACTACCTCAAGTTCGCCCTGCTGGAAGTGCTCTGATGCCACCCCACGGGGGCCCCGGAACGAAAAGGGGTAGACTAGGGGCGTGGAGAAGGACCTCTTGGAAGCCCTGGGCCAGCACCTGGTCTGGCGCATCGGCCGGGCGGAGGAGGAGGAGGTGCTGGTGGTGCGGGTGGGGCTGGCCTCGGCCACGCCACGTTTTCGGGAGCTTCCCCGGCTCATCAACCTCCCCGACCAGGAGATGGTCCGCCTGGTCCAGGAAGGCCGGGTGCGGGTGGAGTGGGTGGAAGGATGAAGGTGCGGCTTGAGCTCCAGCGCAACGGCCACCTCCCCCAGGGGCTTCCCCTGGAGCTTTTCTGGGAGGAGGGGGGCCTTCGGGGCCTCCTCCGCCAGGAAAACCCGGCCCTAGGGGAGCTGGTCCTGCCCTTCCGAAGCCGCCTCGAGGGCCAAAGGCTCAAACCCCTCCCCCTCCCTCCCCCCTCCCTCCGGGTCTCGGGGGAAGCCAGGCCCGAGGGGGAGGGCTTCCTCCTCTCCCTGGAGGTGGAGCTCGCCCTGCCTGAAGGGAAGACCTGGGGGGAGCGGGCCTTCCTCCGCCTGGTGGAGGCCATCTTTGCCCTGAGGCTGGAAAGGACCCTTTCCCAGAAGGCCCCCCTCGGGGTATAGTGGCGGCCAAGGAGGCAGGTATGGTGGAGGTACGCTATCTGGGCCACTCGGCGGTCCTCCTCACGGACGGCAAGACCCGGATCGTCATTGACCCCTTCCTCACCGGAAACCCCGTGGCCGCCCTCGGGGTGGGCGAGGTCCAGGCGGACCTGATCCTCGTCACCCACGCCCACGGGGACCACTTCGGGGACAGCGTGGCCCTCTCCAAGAAGGGGGGGGTGGTGGTCTCCACCTTTGAGATCGCCACCTACGCCGAGAAGCACGGGGCGAAGAGCGTCCCCATGAACCTGGGGGGCACCTACCGCTTTGAGGGGGGCTGGCTCAAGTGGGTGCCCGCCTGGCACTCCTCTAGCTTCCCCGACGGCACTTACGGGGGCATGCCCATGGGGGTGGTGGTGGAGCTTTCCGGCAAGCGCATCTACCACGCCGGGGACACCGCCCTCTTCTCCGACATGCGCCTCATCGGGGAGCTGGGCCTGGACCTCGCTCTCCTCCCCATTGGCGACCACTTCACCATGGGCCCCGAGGACGCCCTGAAGGCCCTGGACCTCCTCAGGCCCAAGAGGGTGGTGCCCATCCACTACAACACCTTCCCCCCCATCCGCCAAGACGGGGAGGCCTTCGCCCAGCGGGCCAAGGAGAAGGGCGTGGAGGGGCACGCCCTGAAGCCAGGAGAGGTTCTCCGCCTTGACTAGGGGGGACTTCCGGCTGGAGATGCTTTTGGGCCTGGGCCAGACCGCCCAGGTCTACCTGGGCCGGGCCCCTGACGGGACGCGGGTGGCCCTGAAGATCCCGAAGAAGGAGGTCCGCCAAGACCCCAAGCTCGCGGAGCGCTTCGCCCGGGAGGTCTCCTTCTCCCTCTCCCTCCGGCACCCCCACCTGGTGCGAGGGCTGGCGGGGGTCCCCTTTGGGGAAGAGGCCTTCCTGGCCCTGGAGTACTTCCCCGAGGGGACCCTGGAGGACCGCCTCCGCCAAGGCCCCCTGCCCAGGGAGGAGGGTGTGCGGGCCCTGCTTCAAGTGGGGGAAGCCCTCCTCTTCCTGCACGGCAAGGGGCTCCTCCACCAGGACGTGAAGCCCTCCAACGTGTTCGTGGGGGAGGGGGTCTACAAGCTGGGGGACCTGGGCACCCTGAGGACTCCCGAGGACCGGACCCAGGAATACGCCGGCAGCCCCCACTACCTGGCTCCCGAGCTCTTCCTGGGAGCCTCCCCAAGCCCCAAGAGCGACGCCTACAGCTTCGGGGTGATGGCCTACGAGGTCCTCACGGGAAAGCGGCCCTTCCGGGGCGAGACCCTGGAAGAGGTCCGGAACGCCCACCTCTTCCTCCCCCCGCCCCCCACCAACCTTCCCCCCTACCTGGACCGGGCCCTGAGGCGCCTGCTGCTTAAAAAGCCCGAGGAGCGCCTGGGCGTGAAGGAGTTTTTAAAAGTGCTCAAAGAACCCCCTAGCAAGCCCCAGGAAAGGCCGAAGCGGCCAGGCCCATGGAGGAAGTGAGATGGAACCCGTCTGGTATCCCCAGCCCGAGGAAGCCCAGGCCACCCGGCTTTACCGCTTCATGGAGGCCCTGGGCTTCGCCGACTACGGGGCCTTCTACCGCTACAGCGTGGAGGAGGCCGAGGACTTTTACCGCCAGTTCTTCACCCACCTCGGCCTTCCCTGGCGCAGGCCCTACGCCCGGGTGGTGGAAGGGGGCTTCCCCTTCCCCCGGTTCTTCCCGGAGGGGAGGCTCAACCTGGTGGAGGCCTGCCTGCGCCACGACGCCCAAAGGACCGCGCTCCTCCACGAGACCGAGGCGGGGGAGGTGCGCGCCTTAAGCTACGGCGAGCTTAGGGCCGAGGTGGCCCGGGTGGCGGCGGGGCTTAGGGCCCTTGGGGTCAAGCGGGGGGACCGGGTGGGGCTTTGGATGCCCATGGGGCTGGAAGCCGCCGTCCTCCTCCTGGCCGCGGCCTGGCTTGGGGCCATCGCCATCCCCATCTTTTCCGGCTACGCCGCCGAGGCGGCGAGCGTGCGGCTGAAGGACGCCGGGGCCAGGCTCCTCGCCGTCCAGGACGGCTTCCTGAGGCGGGGGAGGAGGGTGGAACTCCTTCCCGAGGCCCGCAAGGCGCTAGGGCTTTCGGGGACGGAACGCCTCCTCGCCGTGCGCCGCCTGGGGCTTCCCCTCGAGGCGGGGGAGGCGGACTACCAGGGCCTTTCGGGGGAGGCCTTCCCCCCGGAGGAGATGGAGAGCATGGACCCCTTCATGCTCATCTACACCTCCGGCACCACGGGCCGCCCCAAGGGCACGGTGCACTACCACGCGGGCTTTCCCCTGAAGGCCGCCCTGGACCTCGCCCTCCTCTTTGACCTTAGGGAGGAGGACCGCCTCTTCTGGTTCACCGATCTCGGCTGGATGATGGGGCCCTGGGCCATTCTGGGGGGCCTCATCCTCGGGGCCACCGTCTTCCTCTACGACGGGGCCCCGGACCACCCAGGGCCGGACCGCCTCTGGCGGATGGCCTCGGCCCACCGCCTTACCCACCTCGGCCTCTCCCCCACCCTGGTGCGGGCCCTCATCCCCTTCGGGGAGGCGCCCGTGGAGGCCCACGACCTCTCCTCCCTAAGGGTCCTCGGCTCCACGGGGGAGCCCTGGAACCTCGAGGCCTACCTCTGGTTCTTCCGGGTGGTGGGCAAGGAGCGGCTTCCCATCGTGAACTACTCGGGCGGCACCGAGGTCTCCGGGGGCATCCTGGGAAACGTCCTCCTAAGGCCCATCAAGCCCATGGGCTTCAACACCGCCGTCCCCGGGATGAGGGCCGCCGTCCTGAATGAAGAAGGAAAGCCCGTGGTGGGCAAGGTGGGGGAGCTCGCCGTCCTCGCCCCCTGGCCCGGGATGACCAAGGGCTTCTGGCAGGACGAGGGGCGCTACCTGGAGACCTACTTCCAGAAGGTGCCCGGGGTCTGGGTCCACGGGGACCTGGCCCTCCAGGACGAGGAGGGGCACTTCTTCATCCTCGGGCGCTCCGACGACACCCTGAAGGTGGCGGGGAAAAGGGTGGGCCCCGCCGAGGTGGAGACCGCCGCCACCGGCCACCCGGCCTTAAGGGAGTGCGCCGCCATCGGGGTCCCCCACCCGGTGAAGGGGGAGGCCATCGTCCTCTTCGCCGTGCTGAGGCCGGGCTTCACCCCCTCCTCGGCCCTCGCCGAGGAGGTGGCGGAGAAGGTGGCGGAGGCCCTGGGAAGGCCCCTCCGCCCCGAGCGGGTGCTCTTCGTCCCCGACCTCCCCAAGACCCGGAACGCCAAGGTGATGCGCCGGGTGGTCCGGGCGGCCTTCCTGGGCCAGGACCCCGGGGACCTCTCCGCCCTGGAGAACCCCGAGGCCGTCCGGGCCATCCAGGAGCTGGGGAATGCGGGGGCTTAGCCTCTTCCTCCTCCTCGGCCTGGCCTTGGCCTCCCCCCTGGACGAGGCCCGCGCCCTCTACGCCCGGGGGGACCTGGAGGGGGCCCTTTCCCGCCTAAAGCCCCTCCTTTCGGGCTACGACCCCCCTGAGGAGGCCCTTCTCCTCTCGGGCTTCGCCCAGTACCGGCTGGGCAGGGTGGAGGACGCCCTCTACGCCTTCGCCCGCCTGGTGGGGACCCTAAAGGGCGGCCCCGAGGCCCTTTACGGCTTCGGCCTCGCCCTAAGGGCGAAGGGGGACCTGGAAGGCGCAAGAAGCGCCCTGGAGGAGGCCCTCCGGCAGGGCTACGGGGACGCCGAGGCCGTCCTCCGCACCCTCCCTCCCCCTTCCCCACCCGCCCCCAAGGCCCGAAAGATTCCGCCCCCTTTTAGGGCGGAAAAGGGGGCCTTCTTTGTGGGGGGAAAGCCCCTAAGGGTGCGGGGGGTGAACCTGGGGGTGGCCCTCCCGGGGCGCTTCCCCGCGGAGTTCCCCGAGGCGCTTTGGCTTTACCGAGCCTGGCTGGAGCTTTTGGGAAACATGGGGGCCAACGCCGTCCGGGTCTACACCCTCCTGCCCCCCGCCTTCTACCGGGCCCTCCTGGGCTACAACCTGACCCACCCAAAGAGCCCCCTCTACCTCTTCCAGGGCGTCTGGACCGAGCTTCCCGAGGAGGAGGGCTACGGGGACTGGGAGGGCGCCTTCCTGGAAAAGTTCCTCCTGGAAGGGCGGGAGGTCCTGGACGCCCTCCACGGGGACCTCCGCCGCCCGCCCAAGCCCGGCCACGCCCACGGGGACTACACCGCCGACGTCTCCCCTTGGACCCTGGGCCTTTTGGTGGGGCGGGAGTTTGAGCCCTACTCCGTGGCCGCCTACAACGAGCGCCACCCGGGGCGGGCCTACCGGGGCCGCTTTGTAGAGGCCCTCCCCGGGGCGAGCCCCTTTGCGGCCTACCTCGCCGAGGTCCTGGACCGCCTGGCCACCTACGAGTGGGAGGCCTACGGCGCGGCGAGGCCCCTAGGCTTCGTCAACTGGCCCACCCTGGACCCCCTCACCTGGGAAAGCGAGGCGAGCTTCCAGGAGGAGTACCGCCTGAGGAAGGCGCGGGGGGAAAGGGTGGAGCCCCCGCGGGCGGGCCCCCTCCACGAGGAGGACACCGTGGCCCTGGACCCCACCCACCTGCGCCCCGCCGCGGGTAGCCCCGCGAGCCTCTTCGCCGCCTACCACGTGTACCCCTACTACCCCGACTTCATGGTCAACGAGCCGAGCCTGGAGGGAGGCCGCTACCGCAAGTACCTGGAGCGCCTCGAGGCCCACCACGGGGAGATGCCCCTCCTCATCGCCGAGTTCGGCCTCCCCACGAGCCGCGGCCTCGCCCACTTCCACCCCGAGGGGTTCCATCACGGGGGGCTCTCGGAGGAGGCCCAGGCGGAAAGGGTGGCCGCGCTCTGGCGGGACATAGAGGGCCTAGGCCTGGCGGGGGGCCTGGTCTTCGCCTTCCTGGACGAGTGGTTCAAGAAGAACTGGCTCTTCATGGACCTGGAATACCCCCCCGAGCGGGACCCCCTCTGGCACAACCTCCTGGACGCCGAGGAAAACTACGGGCTCCTCGCCGCCACCGCCAAGGGGGCGTTCCGCCTGGACGGCGACCCCGAGGAGTGGGAGAAGGTGCCCTTCCTCCTCCGGGAGGAGGGGCGCTTCCTCAAGGCCTACGCCGACCCCGAGTACCTCTGGCTCCTCTACCGGGGCCCCCTCCCCCTGAAGGTTTACCTGGACACGGTTCCGGGAGGGGTCCAAGTGGCCCAAGGCTTCGGGGCGGAGTTTTCCCTGGAGGTGGGCCTCGAGGGGGGAAGGCTCCTCGTGGAGAAGGGGTACTACCCCTACGAGGAGCTTTCCCACGGCCTTCCCGGGACCGAGTTCCTCCACTTCCGGGGGTTCACCAGGCCCGGCGGGGGCCCCTTCGTGCCCTTCGTCCTCGAGCCCAACCGCCGCCGCACGGGCCGGGACGGCACCGACTACCCCCGCAAGACCTACGAGCTGGGCGCGCTGAGGCGGGGGGAGGACCCCCTGGGCGCCCGCGACCCCACCGCGGACTACGCCCTTGGGCCCGAAGGGCTTCTGGAGGTGCGCCTTCCCTGGGGCATGCTCCTCATCACCGACCCGAGCCGCCCCACGGCCTGGTACGCTCCCAAACCCATCCCCATAGAGGGCATCCGCCTCCTCCTGGAAGGGGGAAAGCCCCTCCGCTTCGCCTGGGCCCCCTGGGAGGCCCCCGCCTTCGCCTTGCGGCTCAAGCCCCTCTACTACCGGCTGAGAAACCTCTGGCGAGGGCCCTGAGGGGGAGGCCCATCGCCCAGGCGGCGAGGAGGAAGAGGGCCACTCCGCCTCCCCCCCCGAGGAGGAGGGGAAGGAGGGTCCCGTGGGAGGAGGTTGCGCGGAGGAAGCTTCCCAGGATGAGCCCGGGCACCGCCGCGAGAAGCCCCGCCAGGGAGGCGCGGAGGAGGTAGGGGGGCACGTACCCCACCCCCACCCCCTCCCGCTCCAGCCGGAAGAGGTAGAGGAAGAGGCCCAGGTACCCCGCCAAGGCGGTAGAGAGGTTCAAAAGGAAAAGCCCCGCATCCTTTAGAAGCCAGTAGCCCAGGGTGTTGAGGAGAAAGACCAGGGCGCTGGCCATCACCGCTTCCCGCACCTTCCCCAGGGCGTAGAGGCCCCTTAGAAAGAGGGTGTTCACCCCCCAGGGAAGCACGGCAAAGCCCAAGGCGGCGAGGACCTGGGCGCTAAAGGCCCGGTTCTCCGGGGTGAGGGGCCCGAAGAGGCCGAAGAGGAGGACCACCACGAAGGGAGCAAGCCCCGTGAGAAGCCCCCCAAGAAGGGCGAGCACCAGGCTCAAGCGCTCAAAGGGGCCCCGGAGAAAGCGGGAGAGCTCCTCGCCCCTCAGCGTGCTCATGCGGGGAAAGAGGGCGATGGCGGGGCTCGTGGCGAAGAGGCCCAGGACCATCTGGAAGACCACCTCGGCGTTGTAGAAGCCCGTGACCGCCGCCTGGGGGTAGCGGGTGAGGATGTTGGTGAGGACGAGGTTTAAAAACTGCCTGAGGGAGGTGGTGAAGGCGAAGGGCCCCATGCGGAGGAGGGCGGGGAGGAAGGCCCGGTGCCAGCGCCACTCCAGGCGGAAACCCCGGAGGAAGGGGAGCTGGACCAGGGCCTGGAGAAGCCCCCCGAGGGCCACGGAGAGGCCCAGGGCCGTGGGGTCTCCGGGGAAGAGGGCCATGAGGCCGATGGCCACCAGGTTGAAGGCGATGGGCCCGAGGGCGTAGGGCAGGAAGCGTTCCTCGGCCTGGGTGAGGGCGGAGAAGAGGGCGGCCATGGAGAGGCCGAGGAGAAAGGGGAGGAGGAGCCGGGTGAGGTAGACCACCTGGGCGAAGGCCTCTGGGGTCCTTAGGTAGCTCCCTTCCGCCACCAAAAGCCCCGCCACAAAGGGGGCGAGGAGGTAGCCTAGGCCTAGGACGAGGAGGTTCACGCCCAGGAGGAAGGCGGCGAAGCGGCGGGCGAAGGACTGGGCCTCCTCCTTGGAGAGGCTTTTTAGGAGGGGGATGAGGGCGTTCTGCACCGCCCCTTCCGCGAGGAGCTCCCTGAGGAGGTTCGGCACCCGGTAGGCCACGTTGAAGGCATCCTTGAGGGCGTCGGGGTAGAGGGCGTTGAAGACCGCCTGGCGCACGAGGCCTAAGACCCTCGAGGCCAGGGTCCCCCCCATGACCAGGAGGACCTTACGGACCATTCCCCTCCAGCGCCTCCTGGAAGACCTCGAGGAAGTTCGCCTGGTTCACCACGGTGAGCCCGTGGAGGGCGGAAAGCTCCTTGGCCCGGGCCTTGTCCATGCCCAAGAGGACCAGAAAGCTCTCCTTTTGGGAAAGCCCGAGCACCTTTTTAAGCCCGGCGTACTTGGCGATGTGGGCCTGGAACTCCCCGGTCTTGGCCTCAAACCAGTAGACCCGCTCCCCCACCCGCGCCAGAACGTCCAGCTCCATGGCCTCCCCACCGGGAAGGGCCACCTGGTAGCCCACGGCCACCTCGTGGGGAAGGTTCTTGGAGCGGAGAAACTTCCTCAGGCGCTCGGCCACGTACCGCTCCAGCCAGCCCCCGGTGAGGAAGTTCTGCACCCAGCCCTCGGTGCTGGCCTTGGCCCGGAGGCGCCGGTCCTCGCTCTTGTAGTGATAGGAGGTGAGGAGGGCGTACTGCTTGAGCATGGTGCAGAACTGGGTGGAGTTGGCGATCTCGTCCTGGGAGGCCTCAGCCAGGGAGAGCTCAAACTGGCGCTTGGTGGATAGGCTTTGCTTGAGGCGCTCGTAGAGCTTCTCCAGGCTCGGGTAGCGGTCCCCCAGGAAGAGGGCCAGGCGGGTGAGGACCTTTTCTTTCTCCTCGTCCTCGGGCTGGGGCCTCCTCACGAGCTGGAGGCCGAGCCCCTGGAGCCACTCCTCCAGGGAGGCGGGCTTTCTCTTGGGCCCCTCCTGCCCCCGGGCGAGGCGGGCCGCCCCGGAGGCCTCCTGCGCAAGCCGCCACATCTCCCCCGCCAGGGCGAAGAAGCGGGCCCGCACCGGATCCCCCTCCCCCTCCAGGCCGGAAGGCACCACCCCGGAGCGCAAAGCCTCGAGGAGCCAGGCCTCCAGGGCCTCCCTAAGGGCTTCCCGGGCGGCCTCGAGGTGGGAGGCCTCCACCCGGAGGCCCTGCTCAGGAAGCTCCCCCACGTAGCGGCCTGGGCCCAGGAGATCGTACCGGGCCTGGGCCATGACCCGTTCCAAATACCGGGTGATCGCGCCCACGCCCCCAAGCATAGCAAAGGCCCCGGCCCTGCCGGGGCCCTTTGGTGCCGGGGACGGGACTCGAACCCGTACGGGGGTAACCCCCCAGCGGATTTTAAGTCCGCAGCGTCTACCGTTCCGCCACCCCGGCGGGCGCTTCCCATGCTACCCAAAGGGAACCTCTCCGCCAAGCCTCTTATAGATTCCTTCGTGTGCTA